>JAKAOO010000061.1 GCA_021812165.1 Pseudomonadota bacterium
ACGATGTCGTTCTCCGGCAATGCGAATTCTGAGTGCTTCAGGGTCATCGCTCTCGCCATTCTTTTCAACGGGAACACAGGATCGACATTCACTGTATATCCCAACGCATGCGGCAAGCTCGGGGTCGGCGGTGCCGAATACACAACGGTCGCGCTTTACGAATGAGGCTCGCGATGACGAGAAAGCGACGATGGCTGAGGCGCGGCTCCAGCGAGGGCAGCGTCGCGGTCGAAATGGCTCTCGTCACCCCGATTCTGCTCGTTCTCATCTTCGGCGGGGTCGATTACGGTCTTATGTTCGATATGCAATCGGGTCTCGAAGGGGCGACCCGCGCCGGGGCGGAATACGCGCGTGTCGAGGCCAACGATACGACCGGGATCGACAATCAAGTCACCGCGGCGGACCAGATGTTTCAGACTCCGATCACGCCGAGTAATCAAATGGTTTGCACGTGCGTCAACGGCGGGGCCGTCACTTGTCCCCGTCCGGGCGGAACCGATCCCTGCACCGGGGCCATGGCCACAAATCCGTGGACCGGCGCGGCCGATCCTCGCCTCCTCGAATATGTCGAGGTCAAGGGCTCGCAAAACTACAGCGCACTCGTCCCCTGGGGAAACATCGTCTCGTCTTCGCAAACCTTGAACGCCTGGACGGTGGCGCGGATCGAATGATGACGGCAGCACCCCTCTCATGGTCCCGCCGGTTCGCCCGCGCCCGCGAAGGGGCGACCGCGGTCGAGATGGCGGTCGTGATCCTCTTGTTCCTCTTTATTATTTACGCAATCTTTCAGTTTTCGATGGCGATGTGGATGTGGAATTCATTGATGCTGGCGGTCGAGGAGGGCGGACGCGCGGCGATGATTCACAGCACCGATTATTATTCGCCTCCCTCCAGTTGGACCGGCACGGGATGCGACTACCTCTGGAACACCTATGTCCAGCCTATCGTCGCCTATAACCTGCCCGTAAATTGGTCCGACCATGGCCTTACTGTCGATCATGTCTGCACGCCCTCGACAAACCCGACGTCGCTTTCGACGATGACGATCGCCATCACCTACGATTGGTTGCCGGGGGGGAGCTTCGGGGCGGGGATGAATATTCCCGGGTTTACCCTGACGGGGGCGTACACGGCTCCGCTCGATTGACAGCGCCTGCAGCCGCTCCGCTGCGCGCCCATAGTCGGAAAGGCCTCCGTGCCGCAGAAGTTCCGCGGCGCCCGGAGGGATGCCTTTCTCGCGCAGGCAGTATCTTCCTCCCGTCAAACGTGCTAGTTGTCCCGTCACCGAACGAATGCGAGCGAGGCTTCAATGCCAAAGACGGTTTTGGAACAGCTGCACGACCAGCTGGAGGCGGTTCGGCGCGAAGCCTTTGCCGAAGGCTACGCGGCGGCGCTGCAGTCGGTGCGCGATTTCCTCTCGCGAAGCACCGCCCCCGCCACGACACCTCCCGCAACAGGACGGGCGCCGGCCCGCGAACGGCCGGCGAAGGCGCGGCGGCCGGCTCGCCCCGCGCACCCCAGGGCGGCTCTCCAGAAGCCCCCGCGCGGAAACAACCCAAAGCTGGTGGAGGAAGCGCTGCGCGCTTTCGCGCCGGGCGGCGCGCGTCCGGGTGAGATCCGCAAGTTTCTGCGGCGCGAGAAAGGGATCGAACTGCCCTTCAGCTCGATCGGCCACGCGCTGCGCCAACTGCACGCGCATGGCTCGGTCGAGCATCATGCCGACAGCGGCAGCTGGCGCGCTCTGCCGCGCGGTGAGGAAGCCAAGGGATAAGACTATGGCCGGCGCCGGCGGCGTTGCGCACTCGGGTCGATCCGGGCGCCGAGGGCTACGCTTCAGCCCGGCGGCGTCTCTGCCGCCTGCCTTGACGCCGCATTCCAAGCCCAATTCGCCGTGCCATCGCGGAACGCTGTTCGGAATAAGAGGGCGCAGTCAGCGGATGATCGGGCGGCAGGCCCCAGCGTGCGAGGTACCCGGCGGGTTTCAAGTCATGGCGGGTTTGGAGGTGCCGGCGCAGAGTTTTGCCTTTGAACCCGCATTCGAGGCAGATGACGTGGTCGCGCCCGACCGATCGCCGTATCGGCACCGCAGGCGTGCGTACCGGCGGCGTGCCGGGCGCTTTACCGAGTTCCCTCAGCGTTTGGTCGACGGAGACGATCAGGGTCGAGAGTTGATCGGGCTCGACCTTGTGGTTGGAAAGATAGCCGGAAATAATCTTGGTAACGAGGTGCAGGCCGACCCCTTTTTTCGTCTCCTCGGTATTCACGGCGTTTTCATCTCCGGATTTTGCGATTGTTCTCGTCTATACTCCCTAAAGCGGGGAAATGAAACCGTCGCGCTGCGATATGGGCGTTCCCGCCTCCGAAAGAGGGGGGCGGTCTTGCCCGAGAGCGAAGGGTGTAGACACCCGATCCTATTTCGCTCTCGTCCAACGCTCGCTTCGCGCGGCGCGCGCGCGCGCGCTTTCAAGAGAATTGTTTCGGCCGGGCGGCGCGCGGTTCTTGGCACGCGCTTTGCGGGCGGGGAGCGCGGCGGCTCGCCGCCCTTCGGCCGGGCTGTCGCGACGAGTGGATGAGGTCGAGCGCTCTTTTGCGCACGAGAACAGAGACGCTAACCCCATGACCGTGGATCATGACGCGTGCAAAGGCGACAGCGCTGGGCTCGCGAAATTTCTGAAGGTTCTGGCGGAAGCCGAAAACGCGGGCATCTTGCCGAGCCGCGGACGCCGCGAGACCGACAGCTTTGCCTTCACCTATCGGCTGCTCCAGCAATGGATCGAATCCGAGCGCGGGAAAGGGACGAAAAGGCAAGAAGTGAGCCGGCCGAACCCGGATCCGCGGGCGGCCGAGACGCCATCGGAGCATCCTCTGCGCGAGCCCGCGACCGATCTTTTCGACGAGGCCGACGAGGTGGTGCTCGTTTACGAATTGCCCGGGGCCGTGCGCAAAAACATCCGCTACCGCCGCGACGGCGATATCCTGCGCCTCGAAGCGCAAACCGCGCAGTGGCTCTATCAGAAAAGCGTCGTCATCGAGGCAAGATTGGCGGACCGTCCCCCGCGTCTGCGCTTGCGCAACGGCGTTTTGGAGCTGCGCCTCTTCAAAGAAAAGTGAGCCCTGGAGCGGCGCGTTGCGGCAGCGCGGCGTGGCGCAAGAGAGCGAGACGCCGGAGCCGGGGCCGGCGGGAAACGGGCACTTCCAACGGGGAGTGCCCGAATGGGCCGCGAGGATTTAGGATGCTGAGCCCCCCTGTCATTCCGGGACGGCCCTTGAGGGCCGGGCCCGGAAACCATGAACAACAGGCCAAGCCGTCGATTTCAACAGCCGGTGTTCCTGGGTTCCGGGCTCGCGTCCGCGGGCGATGTGCCGGGAACGGCCGTCGGAGGCTCGCCGCGAAGGCCGCGCGAGGCTGATAGCCCGCGGATCGGCCGCGCCCCGGAATGACGACGTTCCAACATTTTTCCGCAGCCTATCAACCTAACCGCGGGATGGCGTTGAGCGCGTCGGGATCGCGGTCGGGTGGCGCGGCGCGAAGGCCGGGTCCTCGGTGAGGCTTGGCGGGGCCGCAGCCTCCGCCTGCGACGAGAGCGAGCGTAAGGGGCGCCGCCCGCTCGACCCGAAACGGGCGACATTGAGCATGATCCCTTCAAACCGGCTCTCGTCTTCAGAATAGCCCATTCTGAATAGCCGAGCTCGCGCGCCGCTTCGAGGAAGCTGAGGAACTGGCGGGTTGCGCCCGGAGGAGCGGCGGGCCAAGCCGGTTCTGCCCGGGTGTTTCCCGCACCGGCCGGCGCGTTCGTCTGGCCGGGTTCGCCGAGAGAGGCGCGGCGCCGCCAGCGCGTGCGCGGAAACACAAAGAGCTGCCGGCCCTCCCGCTGCGCCGGCCCCTCGGGTCGCTGCGCCGCCCTTCCGCTCTCGGCCAGGCGATGCACCATGCAAAGCGCCGTCTTGTTCGTGATCTGAAGTTTCAGATGGAGCTGATGCGCACTGATCCCGGTTTCGGAAGCCGTCAGAAGAAAGCAGGCCTGGAACCATTTGTGGAGAGGTATGTGAGAGCCTTCGAACATCGTTCCCATGGTGACGCGGAACTGCTTTCGGCAGCGGCAGCAGAATTTGAGGCCCGGGCGCGCGCCCTTTCCGGTAACGGCGCCGATGCGATCGACCGCGCCGCAGTGGACGCAAATCGGCCCGTTCGGCCAGACCAGAGATTCGAGCTTTTGTAGCGCCGCCTGTTCGATGCGGAAATACGGTTGGTGCAAGATCATCATTACCTCCCCTCGTTTGCCAAGCGACGGAGCTCCCCGCAAAGCGAAGGCCCCAGGTTTGTCAACTACCCCACGTAGCGATCAAGCATTCCTACTATACATACGATTGTATAAGGTGCAAGCCCAAACAATTGCAAGATGGTATTTTTTCTCCCGCGTACCGAGCATCTATCGAAGGTGTGCAAATGATATCACTTCGAACAAATGTATTGTTCAGAAAGGTTACGATATCATGTTGTTAATGGTTAGTTACATTTCCCATATAGGAAATATACATTATAATTTGCGAAATATCCATTAGATAACTGATTTATAGCAGTTAACATGGAAAGGGATTTCTTCTAACCTATACCGCCCAGGATGGGTGGAGGAGGCTTGGAGAGTGTCGGAGCCATTTTCCACGGTTTTGATCATAGATGACGATCCGGACACGCGATGGTTGGTGTCGCAACTGTGCGACGAAGCGGGATTTCACGTGCAAGAGGCGCCGGATGGACGGCGCGGGCTTGAAATCGCAAAAAAAGCGATCCCGGCGCCGGATGCCGTGCTTCTCGATATGCGGCTGCCGGACGCCGCGGGCGATGAGGTGCTTCAGAGGTTGAAGCATCTCGATCGCCATCTTCCGATCATCGTATTGACCGCCTACGGCAGTATTCCAGGGGCCCTCAACGCCGGCCGAACCGGCGCCTTCGAGTACGTCACAAAGCCGTTCCAGATCGAGCAGCTCCTCGCCGTCTTGAAACGCGCGGTCGCGCAAGGACGCGCGGCGCGACCGCAGAGCGGCAACGGGGCGCGCGTGGAGCTCAACGCCCGAATGGGCGAGAGCGCTGTGATCGGCCGGCTCATCGACCAGGTCGAAACCGTTATCGCCAGCGACTATTCGGTGCTGCTCGTCGGCGAGACCGGAACCGGCAAGGAGCTGGTGGCGCGAATCCTGCACGAGCATGGGCCGCGCCACGGCAAACCCTTTATCGCCGTCGATTGCGGCGCGCTCGTCGACGGTCTTGTCGACAGCGAATTCTTTGGCCACGAGCGCGGCGCCTTTACCGGCGCGATCGAGCGGCGCCGCGGGCGCTTCGAGCTGGCGGCGGGAGGCACGCTCCTTCTCGACGAAATCGGCAACCTCTCGCCGGTGGCGCAGCGCAGCCTGCTGCGCGCTCTCGAAACGCACCTCGTCACGCGTGTCGGCGGCGGTGCCGCCATCCCGGTCGATCTGAGAGTGGTCGCGGCGACCAACGAACCGGTCGAGGAGCGGATGCTCTCCGGCGGCTTTCGCCGCGACCTTTATTTTCGTCTCGCCGAATACACGATCCAGCTGCCGCCTTTGCGATCGCGGCCGGAAGATATCGAGCCCATTGCCCGCCGCTTTCTCGCCGAAGCCGCAAACACCCTTTCAAAACCGCAGCCCGACATCACCCCTTCGGCGCTCGCGCTCCTTCGCGGCTACGACTGGCCGGGAAACGTGCGGGAGCTCCGCAACGTCATGCGCCGCGCCGCGCTCACCGCCCATGCGACGCTGACTGCGGCCGACGTCGCGGGTTCTCTCGGGAGAGGCTCACTTCTTGACGCTCCTTTCTCGTCCGGGGTGAACGCGGAGGCGGCCGCGGAACCCGGTCGGGAACTTCTCTCGCGGCGCTTGCACGAACGCATCCGGGCGGTGGAGCGCGAAGCCCTTCTCGAGGCTCTGGCGCAGGCCCGCGGCAACAAGGCTGCCGCGGCGCGTCTCTTCGGCGTCGACTACAAGACCTTTCGCACGAAGCTCAAGGCCTTCCTCGAGGGACCGGGCGGGGAGGCAGGCGGCCGTGCGGCGCTCGCCGGTTCTCCCCACTGAGCGGTTTTCCGGAAAGATCGCGAGGACAGAAGCGTGAGCCTCTCCCGTCTCGATTACGAGAGCTTCTTTGATGCGATCATGTCGACGATCCCGTCCTCGATCCTCGTCATCGACGCGGCGCTGACGGTCGTGCATGCGAGCCGCAACTTTCTCGAAAAATCGCACGCCGCCCGCAGCGAAACGATCGGGCGGCGCCTGGAGGACATTTTCCCCGAAGCGTTCCGCGACACCGCTCTCGCGCAAGAGGTCCACGAAGTCATTCGCTCCGGCAGAACCGTCTTGCGCCGGCGCATGAGCTACCGCGCGCCTGGGGTTCTGCTGCGCATCTACGCTTACAGCATCTGCCCGTTGCCGCTCGATCGCGGGCGCAGCGCGGCGATCCTCGTCATGGACGACGTGACCGATCTCCTGCGTCTTGCCGACGAAGTGCGCCAGGCGCAGCTTCATCTCGCGAGCGTCGTCGAGAGCGCCGGCGACCTCATCATTTCGACCGACGCCCGCGGGCGGATCCTGACCTGGAACGGCGCCGCCGAGGTCGCATGCGGGTTTTCGGCGCAGGAGGCGCGCGACCGCTCTTTCGTCGATCTCATCGCCCTTCCGGAGAAGAGCGAGGCCGCGCTCTGGTTTGCCGAGATCGTGCGCCGCGACCACCGCCGCGCGGCGGAGTGGCCGATGATCCGGCGCGACGGCGAGGCGATCCCGGTTTCCTGGACCCTCTCGTGCATGACCGATACGAGCGGCCACGTGACGGGAATCGTGGTGGTCGGTCGCAACCTCGTCGAGCAGAGGGCTCTCGAAGCCCAGATTCATCAGGCCGAGAAGCTCGCTGCGCTTGGCATGGTGATCGGCGGGATCGCGCACGAGATCCGCAATCCTCTCGGGGTCAGTTCGGCCGCGGCGCAGCTTTTGAAGCGGCGCACCGGCTCGCCGCAAATGCGCGAGGAGTGCGTCGAGAAAGTGATCGGCGGCATCGCCCGGGCCTCCGCCGTCGTCGAAAACCTGCTGCGCTTCGCCCGGCCGGGGCGCCTCGGCGAAACCGTGCGCGTCGACGTCGTCGAGACCTTGCGCAATGCCTTCGCGTTCGCCTCGGGCGAAGCCGCCGCCGCCACCACCGTCACGTGGGATGTCGAGGAAGAGGCGGCGCCGCTTTATGCCGAAGGCGCCCAGAACCTCATCGAGCTCGTTCTCATCAACCTTATCGCCAACGCCTTCCAGGCGATGCCCGGCGGCGGCGAGCTCTCGCTTGCCGTTCGCCGCGAAGGCTGCGAGATCGTGATCGAGATCGGCGATACGGGAAGCGGGATCAAAGAAACCGATCTGTCGCGGATCTTCGATCCCTTCTTTACGACGCGGGCGGAATCGCGCCGTTCCGGCCTCGGATTGGCGCTCTCGCATTCGATCGTGCGCCAGCATGGCGGGAGCATCGGCGTGCGCTCGCGCTGGGGAAGCGGCACGCATTTTACGATCCGACTGCCGGGCGCCGAGAGCGGAGCCAAGGCTCGCCGCAACGCGGGGCTGCGGCACGCGGCGTCGGCATGACGGCTCCGAGGGCGGTTCTCGTCATTGACGACGACCCGGAGATGGGCTGGGTCCTCGCCTCGGCTCTTGCCGGCGCAGGTTGGGGAGCGACCGTCGTCAGCAGTGGCGCCGAGGCCTTGGCCTGGGTGCTCGCCGCGGTTCTCGCCGACGCCGGTTGGGGGGCAACGGTCGTGGACGGCGGCGGGAAGCCCCAGGCCTTCCTTCCCAAGAACGCTTTTCCTCTGGCCTTCCTCGACGCCCGGCTTCCCGACATGAACGGGATGGAACTCGCTCGAGAGCTGCGCCGCGTCCGGCCCGGAATGCGGATCGTCATGATCTCGGGATATTTCTTCGCCGACGACGTCGAAGTCGCCGACGCCATCAAGGAGTCGCGGATCGACGGCTTTCTCGCGAAGCCTTTCGATCTCGATGCCATCTCTGCGATGCTCGTCACCGTTCCGGCGTGGGAATAAATCCCTCCGCGAGCGGGATGCGATGCCCGCCCCGCCGCTGCCGCAAAGGGAACCCGGCAAGAGGCCCGGAAGGTCGCCCGCCGCCGCGGGGGCGAGCGGACCGCGCCGGCCGCGAGCCTGTGGAATGGCTGGCACCGGGTTTGCTTGGGCTGCCGGAGACAACCACGGCAATTCGCGATGGCGAATGGCGAGAATGGTGATCGAGAAGAGGAGTGAGGCAAGAGCGGAGATCGGGCGCCTCGAAAGAGAGCTCGCGAGCAGCAGAGACGCGCAGTTCCGGCTCGCCGTCGAGGGGGACGTTTTCCGGATTTTGGCCACGATCGAGAAAGCCGAGGACGCAATAACCCCGCTTCTCGCAGCGCTCTGCCGGCCCCTTGGGTTTGTATTCGGGGAGATCTGGGAGGTTGACCGGAAAGCGGGACTTTTGCGTCACCTCGGCGCTTGGCACGAGGCGGAAGAGCGCCTTCGGGAACTCGCCGCTCTCTCCCGCGGCATTGCGCTTGTCCGCGGGGAGGGGATGGCGGGCAAGGCTTGGTCGAAGGGCGGGCTCCTTTCCTCGGCCGATCCGGAAGAGGACGGGCGGCGCGCCGAGGCGCTGCGGCGCGCGGGTCTGCAGGTCCAGATCGCCCTTCCGGTCGCAAAGGAGCGCACAAGGCTCGGCGTCGTCGGACTCTTCGGCCGAGGATCGCCGCCCGACCCGGCCGATCTTTGGTTCCTTGCTTCGCTCGGCGGCCGTCTCGGCCGCATCTTCGAGCGGCGGCGCCAAGAAAAAGAGGAGGAACGGCTCGAGGAAATGCGTCTGGTTCTGCGCGGCGTCCATGCCTTCATGCTGCGCCAGAGCGGACGCGAAGAATTGTTTCGCGAGGTCTGCCGGCTCCTCCTCCAAGTGGATGGGATCGCGTTGGCCGCGTTTGGGATGTGCGCGAGCGGCTCGGGGCGGTTGTGCGCGGCGGTTTCGTCGAGCCTCTCGCAGCCGCAGGGAAGCGAGGAGGCACAGTCGGTTCTCGCCGGTGCGGCCGAGGTTGCGCGAGCGGTCGCGGAACATTGCGTCGTCTGCAACAACGCGTTTCTCCCGCCTTGCGAAGGCTACCCCCGCGGGCGCTCACTTTCGGCAGTGCCTCTGTTCGCGGCCGCAGCCCTCAAAGGAATTCTGCTTTTGGCGGCCGATGAGAGGGATTTTTTTCAGTGCCAGGGCACGGTCTCTCCTGGGCGCGCTCGGCAACGAAATTTCCGTTCTCCTCGATTACGTGGAGAAAACCGAGCGGCTCGCCGAACTCGCGCTCCATGATCCTCTGACGGGGCTTGCCAACCGAACGGCGTTCGACCAGCGCCTCGACGAGGCTTTGCGCGCGGCGGCAAAAAGCGGCAGCCGGGTCGCTGTGGTCGTTCGCAGCGTGCGGCAGTTTGGACTGATCGACCAGATGATCGAGCGACGCCGGCGCGACGGCCTTTGGCGCGAGCTTGCCTCGCGCCTGCACCGTGTCGTGAACTTGCCGGGAAACCTGGCGCGCATTGCCGACGATCGCTTTGCCACGTTCCGCTACGGCTTCGACGAACTTTCGGATCTGGCCCAGAGGACCGAAGGGATCAATCGCAAAGCCGGCGCCGACCCGTTTGTGATCGACGAGGAGCCCTTCGACCTCTCACTGAGCGCGGGGCTCGCGATCTATCCGAGCGACGGCCGCGATGGCGACACGCTTCTTCGAAATGCCGAGGCCGCCTTTGGCCGGGCAAAGGCCGATGGCGAGAGCTATGTCTTCTACGAGCCCTCGCTCAACGCCAAGGTCGCGGAAAGGCTGCGTTTGGAGAGCCGCCTCAAACGCGCTCTCGGGGCCGGAGAATTCGTCCTTCACTACCAGCCGAAGATCGCCTTTGACAGCGGCCGGATCACCGGCGCGGAGGCGCTGATCCGCTGGCGCGATCCGGAAGATGGTCTGGTGCAGCCATTGAATTTCGTGCCTTTGCTCGAGGAAACGGGGTTGATCGCAGAGGTTGGAATGTGGGTGATCCGCGAGGCCTTTGCGGCCCTGCGCGGGTGGCGCGCGGCCGGCCTCGGGGCTTTGCGGGTCGCGGTCAATGTGTCGGCGGTGCAGCTTGCCCGGCGCGATTTCGTCGAACGCGTGCGCGCGGTCGCGCGCGGGTACCGAGAGTCGGGCAAGCTCGATCCGGGCGGGGTCGATATCGAGATCACGGAAAGCGTGCTATTGCGCGATATCGAAGCCGGGATCGAGACGCTCAATCTGTTGCGCGCGATCGATATCGGCATCGCGATCGACGATTTCGGGACCGGCTATTCTTCCTTCGGCTACCTCGCGCGCCTTCCGGTCAATGCGATCAAGATCGATCGCTCTTTCATCATGGCTTCGAGCGCGGAGGCGACGGGCAAGTCGATCGTCACGGCGATCATCTCACTCGCTCACTCGCTCGGCTTGAAAGCGATCGCCGAAGGGGTCGAGACCATAGAGCAAGCGGCGTGGCTCGCCGCGCGCGGCTGCGACGAGATGCAGGGATATCTCGTCAGTCCGCCGGTTCCCGCCGAAGACATGGCCTCGCTCCTCGCGCGGGGGCGGGTCGAGCGGGTTTGGCGCCAAAGCCCATAGATGAGGGAAAAGATGCCCCTCTCTGGCGGGCGAAAATTCCCCGAACGGCGCGCGACCGCCGGTGCCAGGTTCCGTTCTCATCACGCGACTGCCTGATCTGCCGAGAGAATTTCCTGGCCTGCCGGAAAAGGAACCGATGGCACCGGAATTGCCGTACTTGGCTCGCTAACATGGAGGCAGTTGTGAGAGAGTTGTTCGAAACCATCGTCTCGTTCTTCCCCATCACCGAGAAGGAGGGTGTCACCGCCATCGAGTATGGTCTCATCGCCGCTCTCATTGCCGTCGCGATAATCGCCGCGGTGACTTTGGTCGGCACCAATCTGAGCACGACCTTCAACAACATCGCAGGCCATCTCTAAAAGCACCCGCCGGCTCGGCCGGCTGGTAACGAAGCAAGGCTCGCCCGTGTCCTCTCGTCGCAACAAGAGAGCGGCTCGCAGCGCCTCCGGAGGGGCTGAGTGAGCGCGAGGGAGATCCTGCTGCTCGCCACGCGGTCGACGCTCGTCACGGGCATGCTGGCGGCAGCCGCGGCCGATCTGCGCTGGCGGATCGTCCCTGACACGGCGGTCCTCGCGGTCGCTTTCGGAGGCGGCCTCGCGCGGCTCCTCTCGGGCGGAGCGATGGCGGCCGGGCTCGGCCTTGCGGCTGCGCTCGCCCTTTTTCTTCTGCTCTCCGCCCTGTGGCGCTTCGGGGTGTTGGGCGGCGGCGACGTGAAGCTGATCGCGGCGGCCGCTCTCGGCGAGCCCCTCGCGCGGCTCTTTGCGCTTCTGACGAGCATCGCGCTCGCGGGCGGAGTGCTCGCGGGCCTCTTGCTCTTGGGCCGGTGGTTTTTTGGCCGACGGCTTTTTGGCCGACGGCTTTTTGGCCGACGGCTTTTTGGCCGACTGGGCGAGGTCTCTTCGGACAGGAACGGGGCGCCGTCGCGCCTGCGGCGCCTCATCGGCAAAGAGGGGATGCGCGGCTGCGCCGGGACGCCGATTCCCTATGCCCCGGCGGTTTTGATCGGATGGGCGTGGACCGGGATCCGGTGCGGGATCCGCTGAGGCCGCCGCGCTCTCGGAATAGGGAGTGGCATGGTGATCATCCGCTTGTTTTCCCTTGTCCTGGCGGGCCTCGCCTTGACCGCGGCGGTCGCGCTTTCGACCCTTTGGTGGAAGGGACCGTCGCCGGCGGCGGCGGCAAAGAAAGTGCCGCAGGAGGTCGTTCTGGTGGCCGCGCGGGCGATCGGTCCCGGCACGCTTCTGACGCCTGAGGATGTGCGCTGGGAAAAGAGGCCCGCCTCGCACGTCCCGGCCGGCAGCGTGTTGCGCCAAAAGGGTGGAGAACACGCCTTCCTCGGCGCCGCCTTGCGCCGGACGTTTCGCGCCGGCGAACCGCTTGCTTCCTCGGCGCTCGTCGAACCCGGCGAGCCCGGTTTTCTTCCGGCTGCGCTCGCCCCGGGCATGCGCGCCGTCTCGCTCGCTCTCACCCCGGCCGAAGGCGATTCCCGGATTCTCGACCCTGGAGATCGGGTGGATGTGGTCTTGACGCAAGTCTTTAGCGGTCGGCACGTTGGGCCGACCCGGCGCACGGTCGGCGAAATCGTGTTGCACAACCGCAAGGTCATCGCCCTCGGCCGCCAGCTCGTGCAGGGCCGGGCGCGAGGGCCGGGCAATTCCGGGTTCGCGCGGCGCGGCCACCGCAAAGTGCCGCAAACCATCACCCTCGAAGTGACGAGCCGCCAGGCGGCCGAGTTGATGGTCGCAAGCCGGCTCGGCATGCTGCAATTGGCGCTGCGCAGCGCCGCCAGGAACGGCGCAGCGGGTTCGCGCCCGCGCCGGGATAAGGCGATCTGGGCGGCAAAAGTCTCTCCGGCGCTGCGCAAGCTTCAACGAATCGAGGACGGCCAAACCGCTCGAACCTCCGCAACCTCGGCCGACGCCGCGGGCGCCATGGCGCTCACGGTCGTGCGCGGCACCCGCTTCGAATGGCAATGCTTCGATGCGCAGGAGCAGGCTCTTCCTTCATGTCCGGCGCGACCCCTTCCGCCTCCGGAAAAGGGACCAAAGCGGCCGCCGCCGCAAGCCTCTCGCGCGCGAACCGCGGGCGCTCCCGCCCCTCAATCCTGAGGGGGAGATGCCGCTTCGCCCCAGCCGACCGAGAGCCGTCCGATGATTGACACGCGGGTTGCCCCTGCGCCGGCGGCGCCCGTTTCCTCGCGCCCGCTGCCACAGGCGGTGGCCTTTGTCCTCGATCAGGACAGCGAGGGGGTGGTGCGCAGCAGTCTTGTCGATCTCGGCATGATCGACGGCGAGGTCGTCCAGGGAAACATCGACACCGCGATCGAAAAACTTGCGGAGCGCGGCTGGCCGCGTCTGCTTCTCGTCGATGTGAGCGGCGTCGACGACCCGCTCATGCGGATCAATCGGCTCGCCGAGATGTGCGATCCCCGCACCGAGGTGATCGTCATCGGCGAGAAGAACGACGTCGTCCTCTATCGCGAGCTCAAGGCGGCCGGGGTGGCGGAATATTTTTTCAAGCCGCTTACGGGCACGCCGCTCTCCCGAGTTCTGGCGGGTCTTTCGGCCGGCGGTTCGGCGACGGCCGCCACGCGTTCCGGAAAGCTCGTCACCGTCCTCGGCGTGCGCGGCGGGGTCGGCGCGACGACGCTCGCGGCGAACGCAGCCTGGCACCTCGCGGAAACGCGCGAGCGGCGCGTCCTCCTGCTCGATCTCGATCTCCAGGCGGGCGATGCGGCGCTTCAGCTCGATGCGCAGCCGAGCCATGCGATGCGCGAAGCGCTCGACCATCCCGACCGTATCGACGATCTCTTTCTCGAACGCGGAATTGCCAACGTCACGCCTCGGTTGGGACTGCTCGCGGCGCTCGAACCGCTCGCCGAGCGTCTGATCCCCGATGAAGAAGCGGTGCTGCAGCTCATCGGCAAGCTGCTTTCGCGCTATCGCTACGTCTTTGTCGATCTCCCGGACGAGGTGGCGCTGTTTTTGCCGAAGATCCTGCATCTGCCGGGAGCCGTGCTGCTCGTCAGCAGCGGCAGCCTCTCCTCGGCCCGTGACGTCGTGCGTTGGCGCGAAACGATCGGCACCAATACGGCCGACCGCGCGCTTCTTCACGTCGTCAACAAGACGGGCTCCTACGAGAGTCTGCCGGCGCCGGAGCTGCTGCGCGTTTTGGGCCAGCCGCCCGACGTCGCCATTCCTTTCGGCCGGGAAGTGGCGGCTTCGGCGAAGCTCGGCATCAAGGCGGCGCAGAAATGCGCGCCTTTCCAGCGTTCGATCGCGGACCTGTCGCGCCGGCTCATGGGAAGCCGATCCGAGCCGGCGCTTCACTGGTGGAATAGGGTGTTCGGCTGATGGGCTTGAAGGCGAAAGGGGACAGCGCCGCTGCGCCTGCGCGCCAGAACGGAATTCCAGTCCCGGCGGCCGTGAGAGGACGCGCGGTCACGACCGCCGATGTCATCCGCGACGAGATCCTGGCGCGGATCGAGCCGGCGGTTGCGGTGCAGATGACTGCCCCCGCTTTGACCGAACGGGTCGAAGCCCTGGTCGCCGAGATTGCCGACGAGCGGCGCCTTCTCCTCAACTACCGCGACCAGCGCACGCTCGCCGCCGAGATGGTCGACGACATGTTGGGACTGGGGCCGCTCGAAGGGCTTCTGCGCGAAGAAGCGGTCGACGACATTCTCGTCAATGGGGCGAAGCAGGTTTTTGTCGAAAGGCGCGGCAAGCTCGAACTCAGCCCCGTGACATTCCGCAATGACGCGCATGTTCTGCATGTGGCGCAGCGGATCGGCTCCTCGATCGGGCGGCGCATCGACGAATCGAGCCCGATGCTCGACGCGCGGCTTGCCGACGGCAGCCGCGTCAACGTCATCATCCCTCCTCTTGCGCTCAGGGGTCCAACCCTGTCGATCCGCAAATTCGCGCGCCATTTCATCGACTTCTCCCGGCTGGCCCAGCTCGGAAGCGCGTCGCCCGAGCTTTCTCGCGCGCTCGAGATCGCGGCGCGCTGCCGGCTCAACATCCTGATCTCGGGCGGCACGGGATCGGGTAAGACGACGCTTCTCAACGCGATGTCGGGCTTTATCGACCCGACCGAGCGGATCATCACGATCGAGGACGCCGCCGAACTGCAGCTGCGCCAGCCGCACGTCGTCCAGCTCGAAACCCGCCCGCCCAACATCGAGGGCAAAGGCGCAATCAACGCCCGCGAGCTCTTGCGCAACGCGCTGCGGATGCGCCCCGACCGCATCATCGTCGGCGAAGTGCGCGGGCCCGAGGCCTTCGACATGCTGCAGGCGATGAACACCGGCCACAACGGGTCGATGTCGACGATCCATGCCAACAGCGCGCGCGACGCCATTGCCCGCGTCGAGGACATGGTTCTGACGGCGAGCGTCAATCTGCCGCTGCGGGCGATCCGCAGCCAGGCCGTGAGCGCTCTCGATGTCATCGTCCAGATCGCGCGGATGCGCGACGGCAAAAGGCGGATCATCGAGGTCACCGAGGTGGTGGGGATGGAAGGGGAGACGGTGACCCTGGCGACGCTTTTCGCCTTCAAATATCTCGGCGAGAACAGCGACGGCTCGCTGCACGGGGTCTTCGAGCCGACGGGGCTCAGGCCGCGGTTCTTGCCGCGTCTCGAATATTACGGGCTTGCAAAGGCCTTTCTCGCCGCGCTTTCGGCGAAAGAGCGGGCGGCATGACGGGGCTCCACTTCGCCGCCGTGGCGGCCCTTTTCCTGTGCGCGGGCCTGAGCCTCTTCTTGTTGCTGGCGATGAAGAGGGAAGAGACGACGCACCTTAAGACGCGCATCGACCGTGCGGTTGGCGTGCGCGCCGTTGCCGCGCCGGCTGAGCCCGCAACTCGGCGCAAGACCTCTTCGAAACGGCCGTCGGCGCGCCTGCGCCTTCTCTTCACCTACCGCCTCCGCCGCAGCTGGGGCGCGAGCGCGTCGACCGCGACCCTGCTCGCGCTCGGGCTCGCAAGCGCGGCGGTGAGCGTTCTCGGCGGCTTTTTCTTCTTTCACCTGCCTTTCCTCGTCCTCCTCCCCGTCGCGCTCGGCGTCTTTTTCTTCCTGCCGCGAATTCTGATAGCGCGGCAACAGATGCGGGCGGAAGAGACGTTCGGCGATCTTTTCCCCGACACCGTCGACATGATCGTGCGCATGCTTCGCGCGGGACTGCCGGTCGCCTTTGCGATGTCGGCGGTGGGCCAAGAGGCGCCGCCGCCGGTCGGCGCCGCCTTTCGCGCGATCGCCGAAGAGACGCAGATCGGCATTCCGCTCGAAGAGGCGCTGCAAGCGGCGGGGGAAAGGGTTGGGCTGCCGGACTTTCGCTTTTTTGTGGTCGCGCTCGGATTGCAACGCTCTACCGGCGGCAATCTCGCCGAGACGCTCGAAATGTTGAGCGAGATCATCCGCAAGCGGCGGGCGATCCGCCTCAAAGCGAGAGCATCGACGGCCGAGGTGCGGATCTCGGCGCTTGTCCTCGGCGGGATCCCGATTTTTATCCTCCTCGCGCTCATCTTCGTCTCGCCAGGCTACCTGGCCCCCTTCGTCACCAATCCCACCGGCCACGTGCTCGCCGGCGTCGCGATTCTCGGCTTGGCCATGGGCGGTATCAGCATGCGCTGGATGATCCGCCGCGCCCTGCTCGATTGAGGGCGAAATGACCCTTCTTCCCCTTTTCGATCTGCGGAGTGTGCTTCTGATCGCAGGAGTGGTGGTCGCCTTCTCGCTCGCCGCGCTTTCCTTCGTTTGGCATGGCCTCCTCAGCGCACGCGAGCAGGTGGCGCGGCGGGTGGACTCGCTCGCGAGCGTCCTCGGCGGCCGGCTCGCGGCAAAGAAAGAACCGGCGGAGACGGCGGATCGCGTCTTTCGGCTTCCACAGGGAGGCGTGCCGACAAGCGAAGTCTTGGAGCTGGCGCGGCGGCTCAGGCGCTACGGCATCCCCGAGACCCGGGCCCCCAGCCTCTATCTCGCCCTTCGCCTCGGCCTCGGCATCGTCCTTGTCCCTCTGATGTTGGCCGTGGTCGCGCGCTTTGGTGCGTTCTCCTCCCTGTTGCAGCCTTTGGTGATTGTTGTCTTGGGGATCGGAGGCGGCTGGTTCGCGCCGGCGGTCGTGCTCGACACTCTTTCGCGACGGCGCGTCAAAGAGATCGAACGGGCTCTTCCGGAGGCGATGGAGCTTCTGATCATCGTCGTCGAGGCGGGGCTTGCTCTCGAAGACGGCATCGATCGCATTGTCGTCGAACTCCAGCGTTCGCGCCCGCTGTTGGCGGAAGAGCTCGCGCTCACCGCTGCGGATCTGAAGATCCTCCCCGACCGCGAGATGGCGCTCAAGAATTTCGCGCGTCGCGTCGATGTGCCAAGCGTGCGCTCGGTGACGGCGACGCTGGCGCACACGATGCGCTTTGGCACGCCGCTCGCCCAGGCTTTGCGCGTCGTCGCCAGCGAGCTGCGCAACGAAGCTTTGGCACGTCTCGAGGAGCGCGCCAATCGCATGCCCGTTCTGCTGACGATCCCGATGGTCGTCTTCATCCTTCCGGCCGTCTTCATTCTCATCGGCGGTCCCGCTTTCTTGAAAGTGATGGATGTCATTCTGCGATGATGTGGCGAGATGTGCAGAGGATGGCGGCAAAGCGCGACGAGTGGCGCCGCGGCAGCATCGCCATCGAGACCGCGATCCTCCTCGCCGCGCTCCTCGGTTTTGCCGCCCTCGGCACCGAGATCGGCATGCTTCTGTGGACTTCGCGGCAGATGCAGACGGTGGCGGATTCGGCCGCTTACAGCGCGGCACTGGCGCGAATGCGGGATTATCCCGCGAATTACGCCGCCGAGGCGACGACGCTGGCGGCAGCCGCAGGGTTTGTCAACGGGCAGGAGGGCGCAGCAGTCGATGTTTACGATCCGCCGAAAACAGGCGCGTATGCCGGCAATGCCGACCCCGTCGAGGTTGACATTTCCGAGCCGCAGACTTTGACATTGGCCTCGCTTTTCAAAAGCGGAGCCTGGAACCTCTCCGCGCGCTCGGTGGCGCTCGTCGAGTGGAATGATGCCGCCTGCATTCTTGCTCTCGATCCGACCGCTGCCAACGCCGTCTACATCAAAAACGACGCGGTCGTCACCACCGGGAATTGTGCGGTGGCAGCCAACTCCAATGCCGCAGGCGCGCTTTTCCTCGAACAGAACGCCATCATCAACGGCGCAGTCAATGTCGGCGGCACCTGGACGCTTTCCAATAATGCCGAAATCAACGGCAGCCCCAAGCTCGAAGACGCGGCACCGATAACGGATCCCTATCAGGGCCTTGCGCTGCCGTCGCCTCTGCCCGCCTGTACCGGCCAGAACGCCAGCGGCGGAAACGGCGCCACGCTCGATCTCACTCCCGGCAATTTCTGCAACGGCTGGAGCATGGGGAATGACGGCACGATCAACCTTGCCGCCGGAACCTATTATCTCGCCGGCGGGATCAACATTGGAAACAATGTGACGATCAATGGCACCGCCGGGGTGACGATCGTGATCACCGATTCGACCGCGCTCTCCATCGCCAACAACGCGAGCTTTACCATTACGGCGCCTGATCAGTCTTCGGGCGAGCCCTTTCCGGGGATTGCGCTCATGGGCCTCAACACGGATGAGAACGTGACGCAGAACTTCGCCAACAACGCCAGCTTCAACATCAAAGGCGCCGTCTACTTTCCCCACCAGATCATTAATTTCGACAACAACGCCGAAACCCAGCCGGGCGGCTGCACCCAGATCATCGGGCGGATTGTCAATCTCGCCAACAATGTAAATATCGAGGCCAATTGCAGCGGCGTCGGTACCCAGCCGCTCCTTTACGCGAGCGGCGTCAAGCTCGTGCAATGATGCCCTCCATGCCTTGGAACCCGGATCGAAGGGAGTTGCCTCACGAGCGGACGCGGGAACGGCCTCTGCGTGAGGCGGGCGTCGTCGCGGTCGAACTGGCACTCGTTTTGCCGTTTTTGGTTCTCGTCCTGACCGCGCTTTTCGATCTCGGTTTTGCCGCCTACGAGGCGATGCTGGTGGAG
>JAKAOO010000271.1 GCA_021812165.1 Pseudomonadota bacterium
TCGAAAGTCTTTTCCGCGAGACGCGCGTCGGGGTTCACCCACGAGATGACAAAGACCGTATGGCCCTCTCTGACGGCCCAGGCGATGAACGAATTCTCGGGACGCAAATCGAGGATGTAATATTTGTTGATCCAGGGCGGGATGATGAGAAGCGGCCTGCGCAACACCGTCTCGGTCGCCGGCGCATACTGGATAAGCTGCATCAGATCGTTTTGCGCGATCACCTTTCCAGGCGTCACCGCGATGTTCTCGCCGACGCGGAACGCCTTCATGTCGGTCATCTTGATGGCGAGCCGGCCTTTGCCGCGCTCCAGATCCTCGAGCAGGTTTTTGAGGCCGGCGAGCAGGTTCTCGCCGCGGCTTTCGATCGTGGCGCGCAGAGCTTCGGGGTTCGTCAAGAGAAAGTTCGACGGCGCGAGGGCGTCGACGAATTGACGCGTATAGAAATCGACCTTCTTTTGGCTGCGCTCGTCGAGACCCTCGACGTCCGTGACGAGGCCCTGGATCCACCGCGCGCTCAAGAGGTAGCTCTGTTTGATGAAGTCGAAGAGCGGGTTGTCGTTCCAGGCCGTGTCGCGAAAGCGGCGGTCTCCGGGCGAGGCTTCGATCACCGGCTCGGCATTCTTGCCGAGAAAGCGCTCGCCCGTGCGCTGCCACAGGGTCATCCAGTCGTTCCAGAGGGCAAGCTGGGCTTCGACGAGGCGCGAGGGGTTGCTCAGCATGCGCTGGGTCATCTCGAAAAACGCGGCGCCGATGCCGAGCGCGTTCGTCATCCCGTATTCGTCGCCGGCGGCTTGACGCCCCAGAAATTCGGCGACGAGGCGCCGGCTCTCTTCCGCCACCCGCGTCATCTGACGCGCCAGCTCCTCGGCGTCGGCCGCCGCGGCGCCGTTTGCCTGATGGTTCGACTGTGATTCGCCGGAAGGGAGCTTCCGGCGCCTTGCCTGCGTCATTTTCCATAGTCCTCATCACGGCTGCGGGCCGCGCCTTGCCGCCGCTGAAGAAGCCATCGGCGGCAAGAAGCGCGGCCAGCGCAATCAAATGTCGTGACGCGCCGGCCTCGATCCAATACATCAAGAGGCGCGAATGTCGAGGGGCGCCCGGCGCCGAAAGCCGCGGTTATCGTCATGTGGAAAAGAGAATACTCGCAACAGCGTTATCACCCCGGAAAGGCGCCGGCGGGAAAGCCCAAAGAGCAGAGGCTTCTCTATGTCGCCGCCCTCCTCTTGGTCGCCGGCCTCTCCGGCTGCCACCCCGTCGAAACCTGGCGCAACATCACGGGCGCGAGCAAGAATGAGCCCAACCCGCAGACGACGCCAAACACCAAGAACCTCGCTGCGGGGGCGAAGATGCCCTATCCCAATCTCGCAACGGTGCCGCCGCCGCCGACGCGGGGCCTCACCGAAGCCGCCATCAAGAAGCTGACGCGAAGCCTCCTCGCCGACCGGGCGAACGCCAGATATACGGCCGAAAAGCTCGCCGCCGGCGCTCCTCTGCCGCCGGCTCCGCCGCCCGCGATCGCGACAGCTTCCTCACCCTCAGGTTTCGAAAAAGCGGCGAACGGCAAAAAGAGCGGCGCTGGCGCGGGCGAAAAGCCGCAGCCCGGGCCCATGGAGTCGAGCCTCACGATGCCGCGCATCCCCTCGCCGCCCCAGCCCGAAGCGGCAGTCCCGCCGCCGCCGCCGCCGCATCTGATGCCGCCGGCCAAAGCGCCGGCCGCATCTCTGGCTGCGCTGCCGCGTCCGCAGCAGCCGGCGCCGCCTCCTCTGCCGTCCTTCCCCTTGCTTTCTCCGAAACCGCCGCCGCTCGCGGCGACGGCGCAAGCGGCGAAAAAGGCGCTGCCGGCCAAGCCGGTGCGGCTTGCGGCCATCACCTTCCCTGCCGGCCAGACGAATCTCAGCCCCGCGATCAAAAAGCAGATCACAACCGCGGCCTCGCGGCTTCGCAACGCTCCCGGAACTCTTCGCGTCGTCACTTACGCCGCCGGGGGAGGCGGCGCGCTTGCCGAGCTAAACAGCTTCAGCGCCGCGCTTGCGGAAGGTCAGGCGGTGGCGGGCGCCCTCAAAGCCGCGGGGATCCCGCAGAAGCGCATCAAGGTCGAGGCGTCGCCGACCAAGATGCCCCTCGGGCTCTCTCGTGTCGAAATCTACCTCGTTCCGTAAGGGGGAGCCGCCAACTGCCGTGAAGCCGCCTCTCAAGATCGCGATCGCGGGGCTCGGGACCGTCGGGGCCGGGACGCTCAGGTTGCTGCAACGCCAGGCCGAGCTCCTCGCCGAGCGCGCCGGGCGGCGCCTCGTCGTGGCGGCCGTTTCGGCCCGCGATCGCCGCCGCGACCGCGGGGTCGAACTTTCCGCCGCGCGCTGGTACGAGGACGCCGTGGCGCTCGCCAAGGATCCCGAAATCGACGTCGTGGTCGAGCTGATCGGCGGGGCGGACGGCATCGCCCGCGACGTCGTCGAGACGGCGCTCGATCATGGCAAGGCCGTCGTCACCGCCAACAAGGCGCTGATGGCTCGCCACGGCACGCGGCTGGCCGCGCGCGCCGAGGAGAAGGGCGTGGCGCTTTCCTTCGAAGCGTCCGTTGCGGGCGGCATCCCGATCATCAAGACTTTGCGCGAAGGCCTTGCCGGCAATCGCGTGACGCGCCTCTACGGCATCCTCAACGGAACCTCGAACTATATCCTGACGGCGATGCGCGAGAGCGGCCGCGAATTCGTCGAGGTGCTCGCCGAAGCGCAAAAGCTCGGCTATGCCGAATCGGATCCGAGCTTCGACATCGATGGCGTCGACGCCGCGCACAAGCTCGCGATCCTGGCGAGCGTCGGCTTCGGCCGGCCGGTCGATCTCGACGGCGTCTATACGGAAGGGATCCGCCACGTCTCGCGTCTCGACATCGAGTTTGCCGAAGAGCTGGGTTTTCGCATCAAGCTTCTCGGTATCGCGCGTTTGACCGAAGAGGGGCTGGAGCAGCGGGTTCATCCCTGCATGGTGCCGCGTAGGGCGCCGATCGCCGCGGTCGAGGGGGTGGAAAACGCGGTCGTCGCGGAAGGCGACTTCGTCGGCCGCATCGTTCTCCAGGGCCGCGGCGCCGGCGCCTTGCCGACGGCCTCGGCGGTCGCCGCCGATCTTCTCGACATCGCCGCAGAGCGCCGCACGCCCCCTTTCGGCATCCCCTCGGTCCTGCTCCGCCCGCTTCCGGGCGCGCCGATGGAGCGCCACCAGGGCGCCTACTACGTCCGCCTGATGGTGGTGGATCAACCGGGCGTCATCGCCGATGTCGCCGCCGCCTTCCGCGACGAACAGGTATCGATGGCGTCGATGATTCAGCATGGCCGCGCCCCGGGCGAAGCCGTCCCGGTGGTGCTCACGACGCACGAGACGGGTGAGGCGGCGATGCGCCGGGCGCTCAGGCGGATCGCGGCTCTCGACACGGTTCTCGAAGAGCCGCGCATGATCCGGATCGAAGATTTCTGACCCTTTCGGGGGAGGGCCTCTGGGAACGCTTCCCAACATCCATCGGGAGGAATTCGATGAACTCGAAAATGGATCGCAATCTCGCTCTTGAAGCCGTTCGCGTAACCGAGGCGGCGGCGCTTTCGGCCTCGCGTCTCATGGGCCGCGGCGACGAGAAGGCCGCCGACCAGGCCGCCGTGGACGCCATGCGCGAGGCCCTGAACGGGCTTCCCATCGACGGCACGGTCGTCATCGGCGAAGGCGAGCGCGACGAGGCGCCGATGCTCTATATCGGCGAACGGGTCGGCACCGGGCATGGGCCGAAGATCGATATCGCGCTCGACCCGCTCGAAGGGACGACGATCACGGCAAAAGGCGGCGCGAATGCTTTGGCCGTCATCGCGATGGCCGACGAAGGGGGGTTTTTGAACGCTCCCGACGTCTATATGGACAAGATCGCCGTCGGCGGCGGGCTTGCGGATGATCTCGTCGATCTCGACGACGAGCCCGCGACCAATCTGAAACATCAGATCGGA
>JAKAOO010000062.1:0-7500 GCA_021812165.1 Pseudomonadota bacterium
GCGCATAGACAATCCGGGCACCCCTTGCCCGGACTTGGTCCGGGCATCCACGTCTTTGCCGATCGCGCTGAGCGCAAAGAAGTCGTAGGTTGCAGCGAACGTAGTAGTGAGGTAGGGCGGGATAGCGAAGCGTATCCCGCCAAATCACCCTCGTCCCGATCGGCGGATTACGCTTCGCTCATGCTTCCTACGCCTGCTGCATCCCTGAAGCGGTCGCTCTGGGCGCATAGACAATCCGGGCACCCCTTGCCCGGACTTGGTCCGGGCATCCACGTCTTTGCCAGCCGCGCTGAGCGCAAAGAAGTCGTGGCCGGGTCCGACCCGCGGGCCAAGCCCGCGGGCTGAAGGCCTACCGGCCGTGGGGGCTGTAGCGAACGTAGTAGTGAGGTAGGGCGGGATAGCGAAGCGTATCCCGCCAAATCACCCTCGTCCCGATCGGCGGATTAGGCTTCGCTCATGCGCCCTACGCTTGCTATTACCGGCAGCCAATCCGCGAAGTCGGGTTAGCGTACTTACGGGTCCGGCTCGCAAATGCGGTCCGGCGCGGTTGCAGCGGATCACCCGCGAGATCGCGCCGCCGCGTTAGGCGGCAGCTATCGCCCGTTCGGCCCAATCCTCTGCCCGCGGCTGCGCTCGGCATCTTTCTCTTGCGAAAAACGCTAGAATGTGATAATAGATATGTTCATTTCCCACAACGGCGCCACCTGAAGGGCGGGCCGGCAAAGGTCGTCGCGGAACCGATGGCTGCAGATTTGCTGCAGATTGAGCCAAACCCTGCCCCGGACCGTCTCCGCGGAGGCGGCGATCCGGGGGCCTCAACGCCGCTCTTCCTCTCAGGTCTGGATCGCCTGCGTCACGGCGCCGCCCGTCGCGATGCGGCCGCCGTCGACGAGGTACTGCGCGCCCGTGATGTTGGAGGCGAGGTCGGAAGAGAGGAAGAGGACGACGTTGGCGATCTCCTCCGGCCGCGAATAGCGCCCGGAAGGGATCGCCGCCTGATAGCGCCGGTTGACGCTCTCGGGGTCGGCCGGATTGATCTGGCTTTCGAGGGAATGGATCATGCGCGTATCGACGGGGCCGGGACAGACCGCGTTGACGCGGATCCCCTGCCGCGCGACCTCGCCCGCGGCGGTCTTGGTGAGGCCGATGACGGCGTGCTTGGAGGCGACATAAGCCGGCATCCCCGGCGTCGCCACGAGCCCCGCAACCGAGGCGGTGTTGACGATCGCGCCCCGCTTCTGGCGCAGCATCACCGGAAGGACGTGGCGAAGGCCCAGAAAGACCCCTTTGACGTTGACGGCGATGACGGCGTCGAACATCGCCTCGTCATACTCGGCCGTATGCGCCACTCTCCCCTCGATCCCGGCATTGTTGTGGAAACAGTCGATGGCGCCGTAGCGGTCGAGCGCCGTCTCGACATAGCGGGCGACATCGGCCGATCGCGTCACGTCGGCTTCGACAAAGAGCGCCTCGCCCCCTTGCTGGCGGATGATGCCGGCGCTCGCTTCGCCCCCCGCCCTATCGCAATCGACGACGACAACCCTGGCGCCGCCTTGCGCAAAGCCGAGCGAGACCGCCCGCCCGATGCCGCCGGCCGCGCCGGTCACGATCGCCACCTTGCCTTTGAAATCCATGGCCTTCCTCCGATTTTTCCTCTTCGGTTCAAGACTTGCGGCCGATCCGCCGCGTCCAGGCTTCGAGCGCGAGGAGAAGGTCGCGAATGAGCCCCTTCCCCATCTCGTCGGTAAAGCGGCCCTCGGCGTCGAATTTCTGCGCCGCGCCGGCGACGATCACCTCGGGCTTGTTGATGGGGTGCATGTCGAGAAAGACGCAAGAACGCCTCAGATCATATTGCGCGCGCATCGTGCCGCCAATCCCGGGGCTTGCGCCCATGATCGCCGCGGGCTTGCCGGCGAAAGGCTGGTCGGGCGGGCGCGAGGCCCAATCGATCGCGTTCTTGAGGACGCCGGGCATCGAGTAATTGTATTCGGGCGTGACGAAGAGAAGCGCGTCGGCCGCCGCGATCTGCCGGCGCAGAGTCTCGACCGGAGGGGGAAAGCCTGCCGCGCGGACATCCTCGTTGTAAAGCGGGATCTGACCGATGTCGGCGACCTCGATCGCCATCGTCTGCGGCTTCAGTTCGATCGCGGTGCGCAGCAGAGAGCGGTTGAAAGAGCCGCGGCGCAAGCTGCCGCAAATTCCGAGGACCGTGATGCCTTTCCCGTCGCTCATCGCTTCTTCTCCTTGGGGCCGCTCGGGCGAGAGCGCCCGGAGCATCGAGGGGAACCCCTTATCGCAGCTTTCCGGTCGGCACAAGAGCCGACGGTCGGAGGGAAGCGGCTACATCATCCGGTCGCCCGGAGAGAGGAGGTGGAGAGGCGTCTCGCCCAAGAGGGCGCGCCGGCAGTTGCGAACCGCGCGATGCAGCGATACCTCGCGCCAGACGCCGCCGCCGGCGGAATTGTGCGGCGAGCCGATGACGTTCGGCAGGTCGAGGAAAGGATAGGCCATCTCGAAACGGCGATGACGGACGGGCTCGACCCACCACGCGTCGATGCCGGCGATAAAGCGCGGATGCGCGAGCAGGTGCTCGTAAAGCGCCTTCTCGACGATGATCTCGCCGCGCGAGACGTTGACGAGGATCGCATCCTCCTTCATCCGCGCGAGTTCCCGCTCGCCGATCATCCCGACCGTCCTCGGCGTCAGCGCGATGCTGACGACAAAGAGATCGCTCGCGGCCAGCATCTCGTCGAGCCGCCGCAAGGTGCCGATCCAGCCGCCGCTTTCTTTGAGGCTCGGCTCGTCGCTCTCGCCGCTTTTGTTGATCGCGAGGACGCGCATGCCGAAAGCGCGTGCGAGCCTCGCCGTCGCCTTGCCGACCCCGCCGAAGCCGAGGATGCCGCAGGTGCCCCCGAGAAGCATGCGGTTCGGCGTGAACTGGTTGAATTCGCCGCGCCTCAATTTCTCGTGCTCGACAAAGAGCCGCTTTGCCGCCGCAAGCGCCATCGCGAGGACGTGTTCGGCCATCGGCTCGGAAGAGGCGCCGGCGTTCGAGGCAACCGGCACCCCCGGCGGCAGATCATTGAGGGGGATCCAGTCGATGCCGGCGCTCGTGAACTGGATGAGCCGGGCGCCTTTCAGAAGCGGCAGTTCCGAAGGGCTGAGCTCGTCCGCGGTGTTGAAGGCGAGAAGGACGGCGGCGTGCGCGAGCGCCTGCGCCCGTTCTTCTTGCGCCAGGTCGGGGAGATAGATCGCTTCGGCCGCTCCCTGGAGTTCCTCGGCGACGATCGCGCGGCTCTTCTCGCTCAAGGCTCGCGTCACGACGAGCGCTCCCCGATTCATCGCATCGTCGGTGGTCGTCATTCCGGGTCGCGTCCCGTCCGCGAGCCCGGAATCCAGGAACACAGACCTGAAAAGTGGTTGGATCGGCCCGTGTTCCTAGATTCCGGGCCCGGCCCTAACGGGCCGTCCCGGAATGACACGAGGTTTTTCCGCATCCTCTTAGCCACAGATCGCAGGATAATAATCGAGCCAATCGGGGTTGTCCCTTTCGATCAAGTTGATCTTCCAATCCCGCCGCCACTTCTTGATCTCCTTTTCCCGCGTGATCGCGGATATTGGATCGTCATAGCCCTCGTACCAGACGAGGCGGTCGACCCCGTACCTGGAGGTGAAGCCCGGAACGGCCTTGCTCTTATGCTCGTAGACGCGCCGGATGAGGTCGTTCGTGACGCCCACATAGAGCGTTCCGTGCCTGCGGCTTGCGAGCAGATAGACGTAACAGCTCAAGACGTGCGATCCCAGCCGTTCGGCATTGCGGCTGATGGCCATCCTAGAGGATGCACCAACTCCCGTCACTCCGGGATGCCGCCCCCGGGTCCGGCCTTCGGCCGGCCCGAGGATAAACTCCGCGGCAGGCCCGGAGCCCATGAACACCGGCGGGCGCCAACAGGCCGAGGACGGTGTGCATGGTTTCCGGGCTCGCGGGCGTGCGGCGCCCGCGCCCCGGAATGACCAACCTCGTTGCGGGAGCAAAAGCTTTTACCGCCTTGCTACCGCGCGAGTTTTTTCTTGAGGAGCGCGTTTACGAGGGCCGGGTTGGCTTTGCCTCCGGTCGCGCGCATCACTTGGCCGACGAAATAGCCGAAGAGCTTCTCGCGCCCGCTCTTGTACTCGCCGACCTTTTCGGCCTCGCGCGCCAGCACCGCCTCGATCGCGGCTTCGATCGCCCCGGCGTCGCTTACCTGCCGCAAGCCCTTCGCCTCGACGATCGCAGCGGGATCGGCGCCGGTCTCGGCCATCTCCGCGAAGACTTCCTTCGCGATCCGCCCCGAGATGGTGCCGTCGGCGATGAGGTCGAGGAGACGCCCCAAGCTCTCGCCGCTGACGGGCGAATTCTCGATACCGAGGCCTTTCCGGTTGAGCGCGCCGAACAGCTCGACCATCACCCAGTTGGCCGCGATTTTCGGGTCGCGGCCCCGGGCGGCGGCTTCGAAGAGGCGCGCCGTCGCCTCCTCGCCGGACAAGATCGCGGCGTCGGCGGGCGTAAGGCCGTATTCTTTGATAAAGCGCGCCTTTCTCGCATCGGGAAGCTCGGGGAGGCTTCTGCGGATCTCTTCGACCCACGCCGGGTCGAGCAGAAGCGGGACGAGATCGGGGTCGGGGAAATAGCGGTAATCGTGCGCCTCCTCCTTCAGGCGCATCGGTCTCGTCGTGCCGCGGGCGCTGTCGAAAAGCCGCGTCTCCTGCTCGACCCGGCCCCCTTCTTCGAGGATTTCGATCTGGCGGCGCGCTTCGTAATCGACCGCCTGCATCAGAAAGCGGATCGAGTTGACGTTTTTGATCTCGCATCGCGTGCCCAAAGGCTCGCCCGGCCGGCGCACCGAGACATTGGCGTCGCAGCGGAGCGAGCCTTCCTCCATATTGCCGTCGCATGTGCCGAGAGCCCTGAGGATCGCCCGCAGCTTTCTGAGATAGATCCCGACCTCTTCCGCGCTCCTGAGATCGGGCTCCGAGACGATCTCCATCAACGCGACCCCGGCGCGGTTGAGATCGACATGGGTCTTGCCCGGTTCCTGGTCGTGAAGGCTTTTGCCCGCGTCCTGCTCCATGTGAAGCCGGGTGATGCCGATCGTCCGCGTCGTCCCCTCGGACATGTCGAGGATGAGGCGCCCGGCGCGGGCGAGAGGCTCAGCGTATTGCGAGATCTGGTAGCCGGGGGGAAGGTCGGGATAAAAATAGTTCTTGCGCTCGAAGACGCTCTTGAGATTGACCTCCGTTTCGAGGCCGAGCCCCGTTTTGACCGCCTGCTCGACGCACACCCGGTTGATGACGGGAAGCATCCCCGGAAAGGCGGCATCGACGGGCGACACTTGAGTGTTGGGCTCCGCCCCGAAATCGGTTGCGGCGCCCGAGAAGAGCTTTGCCTTGGAGATGATCTGGGCGTGCACTTCGAGGCCGATGACGACTTCCCAGGCTCCCGTCCGTCCCGCGATCATCGGCCGTCCTGCGCGAGAAACTCTGGAAGGTGGCGGAACTCTGCCGCGTCTTCGAGAACCCCGGCGGCGCGAAAAACCGTCTCCTCGTCGAAAGCGCGGCCGATGAGTTGCAGGCCGAGCGGCAGCCCGTCGCCGGAAAGCCCGGCCGGGACCGAAATCGCGGGAAGCCCGGCGAGATTTGCCGTCACGGTGAAAACGTCGTTCAAATACATCGCGATCGGGTCTTTGCTTTTTTCGCCGACGGCAAACGCCGCCGAAGGCGCCGTCGGCGCCAGGATGAGATCGACCGTCTCGAACGCCTTTCGAAAATCCCCGGCGACGAGAGCCCGCACGCGCTGCGCCTTCAAATAATAGGCCTCGTAATAGCCCGCCGAGAGCACATAGGTGCCGATCAGAATGCGGCGCCTCACCTCGGCGCCAAAGCCGGCGGCGCGCGTCAGCTCATACATCTCGTCGATATTGCCGGCGTCGACCCGAAGCCCGAAGCGAACACCGTCATAGCGCGCAAGGTTCGAAGAGGCCTCGGCGGGCGCGATGATGTAATAGGCGGGGAGCGCGTAACGGGTCATCGGCAGGCTGATCTCTTTGACCCGGGCGCCCGCCGCGGCGAGCCACCCCGCGCCTTTCTCCCATAAAGCGTCGATTTCGGCGGGCATGCCGGAAGAGCGATATTCGGCCGGAACGCCGATCCTGAGGCCGCGGATGTCGCCCGAGAGAGCCGCCTCGAAATCCGGGACGGGGAGCGGCGCCGAAGTCGAATCCTTGGGATCGTGGCCGGCCATCGCGGCGAGAAGGATCGCGGCGTCGCGAACCGTCCTCGCCAAAGGCCCCGGATGATCGAGCGAGGAGGCGTAAGCGACAACCCCCCAGCGCGAGCAGCGCCCATAGGAGGGCTTCAACCCGACGATACCGCAAAAGCTCGCCGGCTGGCGGATCGAGCCTCCGGTATCGGTGCCGACGGCGCCGAGCGCCGCGCGCGCCGCAATCGCCGCCGCAGACCCCCCCGAGGAGCCGCCCGCCACGAGCGGGCGGTTGTCGCCCGGACGCCGCCACGGGCTCAATGTCGGTCCGTAAAAGCTCGTCGTCGTCGAGGAGCCCATGGCGAATTCGTCGCAATTGGTCTTGCCGAGAAGGACCGCGCCGCTCTTCCACAGCTTTTCGGTGACCGTCGACTCGTAAGGCGGGAGAAAGCCGTCGAGGATGTGCGAGGCGGCGGTCGTCAAGACGCCCTTGGTGCAGAAAAGGTCTTTGACGGCGACCGGGATGCCGTCGAGAGAACGCGTGCTGCCGCGGGCCCGCCTGTCGTCCGAGGCCCGAGCCATCTCCAGCGCCCGTTCCGGCGTCTCGGTGATGAAGATGTTGAGCGGCCGCGCCCGCTCCATCGCCGCGATATAAGCCTCTATGAGCTCGCGCGCCGAAAACTCCTTGCGCTTCAAGCCGTCGCGCGCCTCGGCGAGAGTGAGAGCCGGGAGCCTCCCCGTCACTCGACAACCTTCGGCACGACGAAAAAGCCCTTGGCGCTCTTCGGAGCGTTTTGGAGGATCGCCTCGCGGCAGCCGCCGTCGGTCACGTGATCCTCGCGCATCGGCAGGCGGCTCACCGCCGCGCTCGCCATCGGAAGAACTCCGCGCGTATCGACCGCGTTCAGCTCTTCGACCCAGGCGAGGATTTGCGAGAGCTCGCCCGCAAGCGCTTCGAGCTCTTCCGCTTCGACCCGGATCCGCGCGAGAGAGGCGATCCGCGCCACCGTTCTCTTATCGAGCGCCATCGGGTCTTCCTCCGCACCGGGAGAGGCGTCGCCCCAACGAGGGCGAGACGCTATCATCGGGAATGATCTTGAGCAACCCGGCGGAACTGCGCGCGCGCTGCGCGAAGGGCGCGCGGCTCCTCTGTCTCGACCTCGGCAGGAAGACGATCGGGGTCGCGGTTTCGGACACGCGGCTCGTCGTCGCGACGCCACTCGAAACGATCTGGCGGCGCCGCCTCGCCGAAGATCTCGAAA
>JAKAOO010000062.1:12500-18468 GCA_021812165.1 Pseudomonadota bacterium
ATGTCGAGGATGTCATGGGAAGGAAGTGGATCGAGGCCTATGTCGAGATCAGCAAGATGTTGCGGGGTCTCCACACGAGTTGGTCGCGTTCTTCCTGAGCCCTGGCTCCTGGCTCCTGGTTTCTGACGTGGTAGCGGAGCGTTCCGTAGGCCTGAGAAGGGGGCGCGCGAGCGTCCTTGGAGGCATCGGAAGCGAGAATGCTGGCATGAGTAGCGCAAATGAGGGTGAGAAACCCTCACGCCGAAAGTCCAAGGGTTCCTGCGCAAGGTTAATCCGCGCAGGGTTAGCCGGTCCCCTAAGGCGAGGGCGAAAGCCGTAGCCGATGGGAATGGGGCGAACATTCCCCAGCCTGCCGGGTCGCGACGAAGGCGCCGGGTTTGTCTTTCCTTACTGGATTGGAGAGGCGGGCTTGGCTCTTCCGGGAAAGAGCGCCGGCATTAAAGACCGTACCCCAAACCGACACGGGTGGACGGGTAGAGGATACCCAGGCGATTGAGAGAACGGTGTTGAAGGAACTCGGCAAAATGCCCCCGTAACTTCGGGAGAAGGGGGCCCTGTTCCGGCGCAAGCCGGGGCGGGGGGCACAGAGTTGGGGGTGGCGACTGTTTACTAAAAACACAGGGCTCTGCGAAGTCTTCGCAAGACGACGTATAGGGTCTGACGCCTGCCCGGTGCCGGAAGGTTAAGAGGAGGGGTGCAAGCTCTGAATCGAAGCCCCGGTAAACGGCGGCCGTAACTATAACGGTCCTAAGGTAGCGAAATTCCTTGTCGGGTAAGTTCCGACCTGCACGAATGGCGTAACGACTTCCCCACTGTCTCCAACACCGGCTCAGCGAAATTGAATTCTCCGTGAAGATGCGGAGTGCCCGCGGTCAGACGGAAAGACCCCGTGCACCTTTACTACAGCTTTGCAGTGGTGTTAGGGATCGCATGTGTAGGATAGGCGGGAGCCTTGGAAGCCCCGGCGCCAGCCGGGGGGGAGGCAGCCTTGAAATACCGCCCTTGCGGTTCCTGGCATCTAACCGCGGCCCGTCATCCGGGCCCGGGACCCTGCATGGCGGGTAGTTTGACTGGGGCGGTCGCCTCCCAAAGCGTAACGGAGGCGCGCGATGGTGGGCTCAGGCTGGTCGGAAATCAGCTCATAGAGTGCAATGGCACAAGCCCGCCTGACTGCGAGAACGACAGTTCGAGCAGAGACGAAAGTCGGCCATAGTGATCCGGTGGTCCCGCGTGGAAGGGCCATCGCTCAACGGATAAAAGGTACGCCGGGGATAACAGGCTGATGACGCCCAAGAGTCCCTATCGACGGCGTCGTTTGGCACCTCGATGTCGGCTCATCGCATCCTGGGGCTGGAGCCGGTCCCAAGGGTATGGCTGTTCGCCATTTAAAGCGGTACGTGAGCTGGGTTTAGAACGTCGTGAGACAGTTCGGTCCCTATCTGCCGCGGGTGTCGGAGACTTGCGAGGCGCTCTCCCCAGTACGAGAGGACCGGGAGGGACGCACCTCTGGTGCACCGGTTGTGGCGCCTGCCGCAACGCCGGGTAGCTACGTGCGGACGGGATAACCGCTGAACGCATCTAAGCGGGAAACCCCCCTCAAAACGAGGTCTCCTTTGAAGAGCCGTGAAAGACCATCACGTCGATAGGCCGGAAGTCGAAGCGGCGTAAGCCGTTCTGAGCCAACCGGTCCTAATCGCTCGAAACCGCTTTTCCCATACCCTCCCCTCGGGTCAAGCCCGAGGACAGCACGCAAGACCCCCGCAACTCTCTTCCCCCTTCATCCCCGACACCGGCCCGCAAACGCCGGCCGTCCGGGAACCGCAAAGGCCTGGTGGCCACAGCGAGGGCCCAAACACCCGATCCCATCCCGAACTCGGCCGTCAAACCCCTCAGCGCCAATGGTACTGCCGCAACAGCGGCGGAAGAGTAGGTCGCCGCCAGGCCCCCCGACCAGAGGACAGAAGACAGAGGGCAGAGGACAGAAGACAAGAACCAAAACCCCTCCGCCCTCCATACCGCGGGGTGGAGCAGCCCGGTAGCTCGTCAGGCTCATAACCTGAAGGTCGGAGGTTCAAATCCTCCCCCCGCAACCAAATTTACCATAAAAAAACAGTCGATTTGCGAACAGAATAGGAAGGGAGCGCCTGCAATGACCAAATCGAAGATCTTTGCTGTTGCTTTCGGCCTCGCCGCCAGCGCTGCGGTAGGGGCACGAGCGGCACAGCCTGCCTTCAACGTCAGGCCGGGTCTGTGGGAGGTGAGGCAGACCACCCGCGTCACGGGCGCGCCGCCGATACCGGCCGGCGCGCTCGCCAGAATGACCCCGGAACAAAGGGCGAGGCTCCAAGCGGCCATCCAAGCCGAGGCCGGTCGAGGGGTCGCCCGCATCGTTAAGCGGTGCGTGACCCTCGAGCAATTGCGCCACATTCCCGACTTCGGGCAAGGCAAAAATTGCAAAAGGACCGTGCTTGAGCGCAGTGCGAGCGAGGTGGCATTGCGGATTGCATGCAAGCCCAATGCCCGGGAGACGAGTTCGGGCGCGATCCATTATCAAGCGCTCAACCCGGAGACGCTCTCCGGCACTGGGGACGTCACGTTCAGCAACGGCATCCACGCGACGACGATACACATCAGACTGAGCGCGAGGTGGCTGGGACCGGATTGCGGAACGGCCAAGCCGTGAGGCCCAGGCGATTAGCCTCTATGTCCGAAGCTTTCCCGCTTCGGACAATTTTTGTGTCCGAAGGCTATCGGAGAAACCTGTGCCTGCGAGCCTCCCGCCTGCGCCGGCAAAAATCGGCCCTGTGGTTGCCCCTGCTTGCCAAAAGCCGCCGACCGATCACGCAGCGTCGACCTCCTGGCCTCACTTGTTGTTTTATGGTGCGGGCGAGAGGACTTGAACCTCCACGTCCCCGAGGGACAACAGATTTTGAGTCTGCCGCGTCTGCCATTCCGCCACGCCCGCCCGGTGCCGACCATAGCGCGGGGAGACGAGCCGTTCAATCGCGCCGGCAGCGCTCCCGGCAGCGCGCGGTTGAGCGCGTTGGTGGCGATCCTGCACGAGTGCGTGTGGACGAGCTGCGGCCAAAGAGACTCGTCCCCCGCTTTCAACTCATCGATTCCGTCGAGAATACTCGCGCCCGAGCGGGTTCGGCCTGCTCGGCACTTTGAGAGAACGGCAAGCCCCGGACGCCGCCCATAAAGACGAGGCCGGTAACGGTGCCGCCGACATCCGTTCAAAGATATGCGGTCATCGCTTCCCCTCCATCAGCTCGCGATCGGCGATGGCAGAGGGTGCGAGCCGTCGGTGAACCGCGACAGCCGGAACGGCCTCGGATCGACGACCGGCGTATCGCCGGCGACGATATCGGCGGCCAGCCGCCCGGCGCCGGGACCAATGCCGAAGCCGTGGCCGGAAAAGCCGGTGGCGATGACGAAGCCGGGCAGGCTCTCGACGGGCGAGATCACCGGCACCGCATCGGGGGTGACGTCGATCATGCCGGCCCAGCGCTCGGCGATCGGCACATTGCGGAAGATCGGCAGCGCCGCCGACAGCGCGGCTTGGGCGCGCCTCAGAACGAACGGATCCGGCTCGGGGTCGAGAATGCGCACGGCTTCGAAGGGCGAAGGCGCATCGAGGCGCCAGCGCCGCGGCAGGCGCCACTCCTCGATCGAGCGCCGGCCGACGCGAAGGCGCAGCTTTTTCCAGTGCAGGCGCATCGCCGGCAGATACTGCGGAAAGAGGCGGAAATTGTCGGGAACGAGATCGATCGTGCGCACTCCGAGCGTCGCTACCGTGTAACCGCCGTCGCTGCGCTTTCTAAAGGCGAAGAGACCGCCCGAGGTGGAGATTTCCGGAGCGCCGGACAAGGGCTCGGTGCGCATGACCGAGGCTCGCACCTTGAGCTGCGGCAACTCTATCCCGAGATTGCCGCAAAAAAGGCGCGACCACGCGCCGCCAGCGAGCAGAATCGAGCCGCAGGCGATGCGGCCCTTCTCGGTGACGGCGGCGACGACGCGACCTCCTGCGGTCTCGACGCCGCGCACCGCACAGCCTCCAAGGATCGCTACGCCGCGTCGGCGCGCCGCCGCGGCGATCGCCGGCGCCGCCTTTTGCGGCTCGGCCATGCCGTCGCTTTCCGTATAAAGCGCGCCCGCCCAGCTTCCTCGGAGGCCCGGCAAAAGCCGCGACGCCGCGGCGCCCGTCAGCATTCGCGTATCGAGCTGATACTCTCGGGCATAATCGAGCCAGGCTTCGTGTCTTTCGGCCTCGGCTTTTGTCTTGAAGAGATAGAGGATGCCGGATTGGCGGAAACCGGTCTCGGCTTCGACCCTGCCGTTCATACCCTGCCAGAGCCTGAGGCTTTCGATGACGAGGGGGATCTCGCGCGGGTCGCGCCCCATCTTGCGGCACCAGCCCCAATTGCGGCTCGATTGCTCGCCGCCGATGACGCCCTTTTCGCAAAGCGCGACCGAGATGCCCTTTTCGGCGAGAAAGAGCGCGCTGCTCGCCCCAATGATGCCGCCGCCGATGACGACGACATCGGCGCGGGCGGGGAGCTGTTCATCGGCAGGCACGGGATCGACGCGCGGCGCCATGACTTGCACCCCCATGACTTGCACCCCCATGACTTGCACCCGAGGCAGAGCCCTCTTGCGTAAGGGCGCCCTATTCCGCCAGAACCTTTGAAAAGGTGCAACAAGGGAGAGCGGCGGCGCCGTCAAGAGCGATTCCGCGGGCGTTCCGGACGGCGCTGCCGAGCCGGGCCCCTCGGCGCTTGCCTCAAGGGCCGGGCTGAGACCCCGTCTTGTCGTCCGATCCGCAAGTGTTATAAGAGCGAAGCCGCTCGGGAGTGCGCGCTTTGCCTACGGTTTTTGTGTTAAACGGCCCCAACCTCAATCTGCTCGGGGTACGCGACCCGGCGATTTACGGCCCCCATACGCTCGCCGATTTGGAGGAGCGGTGCCTTGCCCGCGCGGCCTCGCTCCATCTCGAAATCGACTTCCGCCAAACCAACCACGAGGGCCAACTCGTCGACTGGATCCAGGAGGCGCGTGAGAGCGCCGAGGGCATCATTCTGAACGCCGGCGCCTTCACCCACACTTCGGTCGCCGTGCTCGACGCGCTTTCGGCTGCCGAACTGCCGGTCATCGAGGTCCATTTGTCGAATATTTTCCGCCGCGAACGGTTTCGCCATCGCTCCTTCGTGAGCCTTGCGGCGACCGGCGTCATCTGCGGTCTCGGCGCGCAAGGCTATGAGCTCGCGCTCGAAGCGATGGCACGCCTCATCGGCGGCGGGACGGGAGAGAAGGCGCCGTGAAGATAGGGGGTCGGAGCCGAACGCTCTCGCCCGACGCCGATCTCGTCCGCTCGCTCGCGCAATTGTTGGCGGAGACCGGCCTCAGCGAAATCGAATATGCGGTCGGCGATCGCCGCATTCGCGTCGTCCGCAACGGGGCCGCCCCTGCTCAGAAGCCGGGCGAGGGATTTGCGGCTCCGGTCCTCGGCGCGTCTTTGACGGTCGAAACAAGCGACGAACCGACCATGCCGGATTTTTCGCGGCACCCCGGCGCCGTCACTTCGCCGATGGTCGGCACCGCCTACCTCGCGCCCTCGCCCGGAGCCTCTCCCTTTGTGAGGATCGGCGATGCCGTCAGCGCGGGCCAGCCCCTCCTCATCATCGAGGCGATGAAGGTCATGAACGAGATCCGCGCGCCGCGGCCCGGTTGCGTGCGGCGCGTCCTCGTGGCCGATGGCGCGCCGGTCGAGTATGGCGCCCCCTTGATGGTGATCGAATAGCCGGCGGCGCCCTTCGACAGGCTCAGGATGTTCGCCAAGATCCTGATCGCCAATCGAGGCGAGATCGCGCTGCGGATAGAGCGCGCATGCCGCGAGATGGGCATCAAGACGGTCGCCGTCCATTCGACTGCCGATTCGAGCGCGATGCATGTGCGCCTTGAGATCGGA
>JAKAOO010000272.1 GCA_021812165.1 Pseudomonadota bacterium
GAACGCGAGCGCCACCAGATCTTCCTTGAACCCGAAGGGCTCGACGACGACACGATCTATCCCAACGGCATCTCGACCTCGTTGCCGCGCGAAATTCAGGAGGCGCTTCTCAAAACGATCCCCGGATTGGAGCGCGCGGCGATGCGCCGGCCCGGCTATGCGATCGAATACGACTTCGTCGATCCGCGCGAGCTTTTCCCGAGCCTCGAGACGCGCCGCATTGCGGGTCTCTATTTCGCCGGACAGGTGAACGGCACGACGGGCTACGAAGAGGCGGCGGCGCAAGGGCTCATGGCCGGCCTCAACGCGGCGCTCGCGGCCACCGGGAAAGAGCCCGTCGTTCTCGACCGCGCGCAGGCGTATATCGGCGTCCTCATCGACGATCTCGTGACGCGCGGGGTGTGCGACACCCGCGGGGTGAGCGAGCCTTACCGAATTTTCACGTCGCGGGCCGAGTACCGGCTCACCCTTCGCGCCGACAACGCCGACCGGCGATTGACGCAATTGGGGATGCGGATCGGCTGCGTCGGCGCCGAACGGGCGCGGCGCTTTCAGGAGAAAATGACCGCGCTGGAGCGCGCGCGGGCGCAGCTTTCGGCGCTCACGATGACCCCGCCCGCCTTGCGCCGCCGCGGCATCGGCGCCAATGAGGACGGGATTGCGAGAAGCGCGTTGGAGCTTCTCGCTCTTCCGGGCGTCGATTGCGCCCGGCTTGCGGGGGTTTGGCCCGAGCTTCAAGGGATCGCGCCCGAGATCGCGCTTCCGCTCGAAACGGACGCCGTTTATGCCGGCTATCTCGAACGCCAGGAGCGCGACATCGCCGCCTACCGCCGGGACGAGGCGTTGCGTCTGCCCGCGGATCTCGATTACCGCGCCGTCGGCGGGCTTTCGAGCGAGATCCGCGAAAAGCTCGCCTCCTCGCAGCCCTCGACCCTCGGCGCCGCGGCGCGGATTTCCGGGGTGACGCCGGCGGCGCTCGTGGCGCTGTTGCGCCATGTGAAGCGGGCGGCTTGAGCGAGCCGCTCTCGCCCGAGGGCTTTGCCGCGCTCTTTCCTGTTTCACGTGAAACATTGGCGCGCCTTGAAGCCTATGCGGCGCTCCTGCGACAGTGGTCGGCGCGCCTCAACCTCGTCGGCCGGGAGACGCTTCCCGATCTCTGGCGCCGGCATATCCTCGATTCGGCGCAGCTCTATCCGCTTTTGCCGGGAGCGGCGCGCTCGCTCGTCGATCTCGGATCGGGCGCCGGTCTACCGGGGCTCATCCTGGCGATTCTCGGAGCGCGCGGGGTCGAGCTCGTCGAAGCCGATTCGAAGAAATGCGCATTCCTCTTCGAGGCGGCGCGCGTCACCGGCGCCTCTCTGACGATCCACCGCCAGCGCATCGAGAGCGTTCCGGCGCACCCCGTCGATATCGTCACCGCGCGCGCTCTCTTGCCCCTCGATCGGCTCCTCCCGCTCGCCGCGCGATTTCTCGGGGAGGGCACGCGCTGCCTCTTTTTGAAAGGAGAACGCGCGGCGGAAGAATTGACCCTCGCGCGCGAAGCCTGGACAATGACGGTAGTGCGGCACAAAAGCCGCTCCGACCCGCGGGGGGTCGTTCTCGAATTGCAGGGGGTTCATCGCCATGCCTGAGGCCGATGGCCTTCGAGTGCCCGAGGGGCGCGCGCGCGTCATCGCCATCGCCAACCAGAAGGGCGGGGTCGGCAAAACCACGACCGCGATCAACCTTGCGACCGCTCTCGCGGCCCGAGGACGGCGCGTACTCCTCATCGATCTCGACCCTCAGGGGAACGCCTCGACCGGGCTCGGGATCGCGCGCGCGCGCCGCCGCGTCTCCAGCTACCAGCTGCTTCTCGGCGAAGCTTCTCTGGAAGAGGCCGCGGTCGCGACCGCGGTGCCGCGGCTCAGGTTTGTCCCCGCCTGCGACGACCTCTCCGGAGCGGAACTCGAATTCGCCGCCGCCGCGCGCCGCGAATTCCTGTTGCGGCGGGCGATTGCCGGCCGTCTCGGCGGCTTCGACGAGGCGTTGATCGATTGCCCGCCCTCGCTCAACCTTCTGACGGTCAATGCGCTCGCCGCCGCCGACCGGGTTCTGGTGCCTTTGCAATGCGAGTTTTATGCGCTCGAAGGCCTCTCGCAGCTCTTGCGCACGATCGAGCGCGTGCGGCGCGCGCTCAACCCGAGCCTCGAATTCATGGGGGTGGTTCTGACGATGTACGACCGGCGCAACTCTCTTTCCGACCTCGTCGCCGCCGATGTTCGCGGCCATTTCGGCGGCAAGGTTTACGAAACGATGATCCCGCGCAATGTCCGCGTCTCGGAGGCGCCCTCGTTCGGCAAGCCCGTTCTTCTTTACGACGAGCGCTGTTCCGGCTCGCAAGCCTATATCCGGCTTGCGGCCGAGCTGCTTTCTCGCGCCGAGGCGGTCGCGCCATGAGCGAGAGGGCGCGGCGCAATTCCCTGGGGCGCGGTCTCGCCGCGCTCTTCGGCGAAGCCGAAACCGAAGGGGCCGGCGCCCCGGGATCAAGTCCGGGGCCGGCGCCTCGCCTCGTCGCGATCGAGCTTCTGCGCCCGAGCCCCTTGCAGCCGCGCCGCCATTTCCCCGAAGACGAGATCGAGGGCCTCGCGAAATCGATCCGCGAAAAGGGCATCCTGCAACCGCTTCTCGTGCGTCCGCTCGCAGAGGCGCATGGGGAGTTCGAGCTCGTCGCCGGCGAGCGTCGCTGGCGCGCCGCACAGCGGGTCGGGCTCAGCGAGGTTCCGGTCGTCGTCCGCCCTCTCGCCGATTTCGAGGCGCTCGAGATCGCGCTCGTCGAGAATTTGCAGCGCGAGGATCTCTCGCCCCTCGAAGAAGCGGAGGCTTATAGCCGCCTCGTCAAGGATTTCGGGCGCACGCAAGCAAACCTCGCCGAGGCGCTCGGCAAGAGCCGCAGCCATATCGCCAACACGCTGCGCCTTCTCTCGCTGCCGCCCGCCGTGCGCCGCCATCTCGAAGAAGGCCGGCTTTCCGCGGGCCATGCGCGCGCGCTTCTCGGCGCCGCAGATCCGGCCTCTCTCGCCGAAGAGGTGGTGCGCCGCGCCCTCAATGTGCGCGCCACCGAAAAGCTCGCCCAGCGCGCCGTCCTGAGCACGTCGAAGGGCCGCGCCTCGCCGACTGCACCGCGGCGGCACCAGCGCGACGCCGATGCGACGGCGCTCGAACGCGAACTGTCGTCGTTGCTCGGCCTGCGCGTCACGCTCACTCCGCGCGCCCGCGGCGGCTCCTTGACGCTCCACTACTCGACCCTCGACCAGCTCGACGACCTCCTGCGCCGGCTGCGGCGAAGCTGAGGACGGGGTGAGCGTCATGTATCACCGTACTGGGGACCGGCATCGATCGATCCGCTGTAGACCGAACACGAGAAAAGCATTGCGAATCTCGCGCGAACCTGCGAGAACAAACAGAGAACGAGGCCGGTGGGCAAGAAGGGTGCGGTTTCGAGGCGAAAGCAGAATGAGTGTAGCGGATCACTGGGTAGGGAATTCTACATTCAGAGAAAGATCCAATTGTGCCTGTCAAAACATTCCACGAGATTAGAGACCCGATACACGTATTCGTCAAACTCGACGACGACGAGCGCGAAGTTCTGAACTCTCGCCCCTTTCAGCGGCTTCGCCACATTCATCAGTTGGCCTTGACATACCTCGTCTATCCGGGCGCGACCCACAAGCGCTTTGAGCATTCGCTTGGGGTGATGGAGCTCGCTGGCCGCGTTTTCGACGTAATCACGAACCCCAACAACGTCAGTGATCCGATCCGCAATGCGCTGCACCCTCTTAGAGATGGCGATGAGAGAAGCTATTGGCGGAGCGCATTACGGATGGCGGCGCTCTGCCATGACATTGGCCATCTGCCGTTTTCCCACGCTGCCGAGGCGCAGCTTCTCCCGGAAGGTTGGGATCATGAAAGAAT
>JAKAOO010000063.1 GCA_021812165.1 Pseudomonadota bacterium
CAATGACACCGCGGGTATATGTCACGAACTTCTTGGTCAGTACCCTACAACTGTCGCGGCAGCGATCGGCGCTCGACGGTAAAGCTCGGCCGCTTCCGCGCCGGCATCGCCGCCCAGCCATCGCCCGACTCGTGGGTCGGCTCGATTTCCCTCGCCGGGCGGCTGCGGGCGCGCATCTGCGGCGCGAGGCGCGGCGGTTTTTTCGCGCCGTGAGGCTTTTCGCTCGGCCGAACCTCGATTTTGCGGCCATGGAGCCGAGCCCCGTTCATGCCCGCAATCGCGGCCTCTTGTGCGCGCGGCGTCGCGATGTCGACAAAACCGTAGCCAAGCGCTCTTCCGCTTTCCGGGTCGCGGGGCATGAAGGCGCTCAGCACGATCCCGTAAGGATCGAAGGCCTCGGCGAGCTCTTCCTCCGTCAGATCGGCCGGCAGGTTCGCGACAAAAAGGTTTCCTCGGAATTCGTGCGATCGCATCAGCTCACCCTTTCCCGCCCGCTTCTCTTACACGGCTTTTCCAATCTTGCCCAGGATGCGGCAAGCGCGCCCGCTCTGCGAGCATGGCCCTTGCATTGCTGCATTGCGGCAGAAGCGGTCCCGCCCTCGCCGCAGATCGCCCATCCCCGGCAGGCCCATTCGCATGGCGCAAGAGAAGCCGTTTGCGCGAAGCCGCTTGCCGCCCGTCGCGAAGAAGAGCTAGTGCTCGGCGCTCCACCTCCTCTTGCCGAAGGAGAAGCCGATGACCCCGCATGAGCGCTCCCCCTATTCGGCGATCGTCGACCGGCCGCCGCTGCGGCTGCCGGATGGCGCCCGCCTTGTGGTGTGGACGATCGTCAATCTCGAATTCTGGGATATCAGCCGGCCGATGGCCCGCCAGGTTCTCGCTGCGCCGACCGGGCAGGCCCTTCTTCCCGATTATCCCAACTGGTCTTGGCACGAATACGGAATGCGCGTCGGCGTGTGGCGCTTCTTCGAGCTGTTCGAGCGGCTCAAGATCCGCCCGACATTGGCGATCAACGCCCGTGTCTGCGAAGCCTATGAACGCGTCGCACGACAGGCGCGCGAAGCGGGGTGGGAGTTTATGGGGCACAGCTTCGAGCAGATGCCGATCCATCACGTCGCCGATCAGAAGGCGATGATCGCGCGTTCCCTCGACACCATCGAGCGCTTTACGGGCAAGAGGCCCAAGGGGTGGCTCGGCCCCGGCCTCACCGAGACGGCAGAGACGCCCGATCTCTTGGCCGCGGCCGGCATCGAGTATATCGGCGATTGGGTCTATGACGACGAGCCGACGGAGATAAAGACCGCCCACGGCCCGCTCGTCACGCTCCCCTATACGGTCGAGCTCAACGACATCCCGATGATGATCGGCCAGCATCATGAATCGGCCTATTTTACAGAGCGCTGCCTCGACAGCTTCGAGCGGCTTTACCGCGAAGGGGAGAGCCGCGCAAAGATCATGGCGATTGCGATCCACGCCTATATCAGCGGCCAGCCGCACCGGATCAAATACTTGGAGGCCGTCTACGAGCACCTGCGCCGTTACCGCGGCGTTCTCTACTGGAACGGCGTCGAGATCCTTGATTGGTATCGGCAAGAGAGGGGGAGGAAGTGATGCTCCCGAACGAACGCCTGGAATATTCGCCGATTTCGGGGCGGCCTCGCTTGGAGCTGCCGGGCGGCGCGCGGCTCGCGCTCTGGGTCATCGTCAATGTCGAAGAGTGGGATCCGCAGGAGCCGATGCCGCGCACGGTCATCACGCCGCCCGCCGGAGGCTCGCCCATGCCCGACATCCCGAACTGGGCTTGGCACGAATACGGCAACCGCGTCGGCTTCTGGCGCATGCTCGAAGTCTTCGACCGCTTTCGCGTCCGCCCGGTCTTGGCCGTCAACGGGACGGCGCTCGGCCGCTACGAGCCGATCGCCCGCGCGGCGCTCGAGCGAGGGTGGGAATTCATGGGCCACGGCTTTACGCAAAAGAACATGCAAAAGGTCGCCGACGAGCGGGAGGACATCAAGAGCACGGCGGCGGCGATCCGCGCCCTTACGGGCAAGGCGCCGCGCGGCTGGCTCGGCCCGGGCCTCACCGAGACGTGGGAGACCCCGGACATCCTCGCCGAAGAAGGCTACGAGTATCTCTGCGACTGGGTGCTCGACGACCAGCCGGTTTTGCTCAAAACGAAGAGCGGCGGAATCGTCAACATCCCATATACGCAAGAATGCAACGATGTGGCGATGATGCTGATCCAGCATCACAAGGCGAGCGAATATTACGATCGCGCGATCGACCAGTTCGAACAGATCTATAACGACGCCGCGCATTCGGCGCGGGTGATGGCGCTTTCCGTCCACCCCTACATCATGGGCGCGCCGCATCGCCTCAAATATTTCCGGAACGTTCTCGCGCGCCTTTCCGAATACCGCGACGTCCTCTGGTGGACGGGAGAGGAGATCCTCGACTGGTATCTCGCGCAGTCCGCCGCCCGCTCTTAGAAGGGGGTGCGGAAAACCCCCTGTCATTCCGGGACGGCCCTTGAGGGCCGGGCCCGGAAGCCATGAACACAGGCCAAGCCATTGATCTCGCGGGCTTGTGTTTATGGATTCCGGGCTCGCGTCCGCGGGCGACGTGCCGGGCAAGGTCCGCTGGCGCCATTCTCCCCCCTTGATGGGCAACAGGGAAGGGCAAGATACTGGCTCGATGGGCCGCATTTCTCATGCTCTTTGACCCGCAAGAGGCGAAGGTGAGGGACGGGCAGCGCCGCAGCGAGGCTGCGGTGGCGCAGTCGAAAGGCATGCTTCTCGCCAATCTCATGCATTTCGCCCGCACGCTCCGCGCGGCGGGGCTTCCGGTCGGCCCGGGCAAGGTGATCGAAGCCGTCGCCGCGGTCGAAACGGTCGGGCTCTCTGACCGCCACGACTTTTACTGGGCTCTCTTCGCCGTTTTCGTCCACCGCCCCGAGCAGAGGCTCATTTTCGACCAGGCCTTTCACGTCTTCTGGCGCAACCCCGACCTCCTCAAAAAGATGATGAGCCTCGTCCTGCCGGAACTCTCCGCCGCGGGCGAGGAGGATAAGGGCGCAGAGATGGCGCGGCGGCTCGCCGAGGCGTTGCACCCGAACCGCGCGCCCGCAAGCGGGCGCGAAACGAGCGAAACCGAGATCGACGCCGCGATGACGTTTTCCGACCGCGAGCGGCTCCATGCCATGGATTTCGAAAAGATGTCATTGGAAGAACTGGCCCAAACCAAAGCGGCGATCGCCAGGCTCGAGCTTCCCGTGCTCGCCGTTCGCATGCGGCGCTTCGCGCCGGATCCTCGTGGCGCCCGCGTCGATCTGCGCGCGAGCATGCGGGCCGCTCTGCGCTCGGGCGCTTTCATCGAGCTGAAAAAGCGGAGCGCGAAGAAGCGGCCGCCGCCTCTCGTCATCCTCTGCGACATCTCGGGCTCGATGAGCCGTTACAGCCGCATCTTTCTCCATTTCATGCACGCCGTCACCAACGACCACGACCGCGTCTCGACCTTCGTCTTTGGAACCCGGCTCACCAACATCACGCGCTATTTGAAGCATCGCGATGTCGATCTCGCGCTCGAGCGGGTGGCCGAGGCGGTCGCCGACTGGTCGGGCGGCACCCGCATCGGCGCCGCGCTCAACGACTTCAACCGCCTGTGGTCGCGCCGCGTTCTCGCGCAGGGGGCGATCGTGCTCCTCATCACCGACGGGCTCGATCGCGACGCCGGCCAAGGCATCGCCGCGGCGATGGATCGCCTGCGGCGCTCCTGCCGGCGCCTCATCTGGCTCAACCCGCTGTTGCGCTACGAGGGCTTCGAACCAAGATCTCTCGGCATGAAGGCGATGCTGCCCTATGTCGACGAGTTCCGGCCGGTGCACAATCTCGAAAGCCTCGAAGAGCTGATCGCGGCTTTGCGCGAACCCGCCGGACCGCGGGGTCTCGCCGGCAGAAGGGCGCCTCAAGCCAAGGGAGAGGAAGCGGCATGAGCGATACGTTGGAAATCCTCGAACAGGCGGCGCGCTGGCGCGAAGAAGGATCGGGGGTCGCGCTTGCGACCGTCACGAAGACCTGGGGCTCGGCGCCGCGGCCCGTCGGCGCGAAGCTCGCCGTCAACGGGGCGGGGGCGATGGTGGGCTCGGTCTCCGGCGGCTGCGTCGAGGGCGCCGTCGTAGAAGCGGCGCGCGCGGTGATCCGCGACGGCAAGCCGCGCCTTCTCGATTTCGGCGTCAGCAACGAAGAGGCTTGGGAAGTGGGGCTCGCCTGCGGCGGCAAGATCGAGATCTTTGTCGAGCGCGTCGCATGAACGGGCGACTTCTCGAGGCGCTGTTGGCCGCCGGCCGCGACGGCCGCTCGGCGGCGCTCGCCACTCGGATCGCCGACGGCAGCCAGCTTTTTGTCGAAGGCGGCCGGACCCTTGGCGACCTCGCACTCGATGAGGCCGCGCTCCAGGCGGTCCGCGACGCCTTGCGCGCCGACCGCAACGGCAGCCTCGAGACGAGCGCCGGGCGCATCTTCGTCGAGGTCATGAGCCCGCCGCGCCGGTGCTTCGTGGTCGGCGCGGTGCATATCGCCCAGCCTCTCGTACAGATGCTCGCCCTCGCCGATTACCGCGCCGTCGTCATCGATCCGCGCCTTTCCTTTGCCACCGAGTCGCGCTTTCCCGGCGTCGAACTCAGGACCGATTGGCCCGACGAGGCTCTCGACGACTTGAAACCCGATCACCGCTCGGCCGTCGTGACCCTGACCCACGACCCGAAGCTCGACGACCCCGCGCTCGACCGCGCGCTCAAATCCGAATGCTTCTATATCGGCGCGCTCGGCTCGCGGCGCACCCATGCCGCGCGCACGAAAAGGCTTTTGGAGCGCGGCTTTTCCAAAAGCGATCTCGGGCGCATCCACGCCCCGATCGGCCTCGCGATCGGCGCGGTCTCGCCCGCCGAGATCGCGATCGCGATCCTCGCCCAGATGACGCAAACGCTGCGGCGGAGCGAGGAAGCGGAGAAGGCATGAAATTCGGCGAGCTTCCCCTCCTCGAAGCCGAAGGGGCGATCCTCGCGCACAGCATCGCGCTCGAAGGCCGGGCGTTCAAGAAGGGCCGTCTGCTCTCGCGCGCGGATCTCGAACGCCTCGAAGCCGGGGGAATCCTCGCCATCACCGTCGCCCGCCCCGAGGCAGGAGAGATCGGCGAAGACGAGGCGGCGCGCCGCATTGCCGAAGCGGCGGCAGGGCCGGGCGTCAAGGTCGCCGCGCCTTTTACCGGACGCGCCAATCTTCATGCAGAGAGGGCGGGCGTTCTCGTCTGCGATCGCGAGAGGCTCGACCGCCTCAACCTCGTCGACGAGTCGGCGACCTTGGGGACCTTGCCCCCTTACGCGGTCGTCGCGCCTGATGAGATGGTCGCGACGGTCAAGATCATCCCCTTTGCGGCGCCCGCGGCGGCGGTCGAGCGCGCGGCCGCGATCGCTTCGGAAGGCGGGCCTCTCATCAGCGTCGCCGCCTTTCGCCCGCTGGCCGTGGGGCTCATCCAAACCCGCCTTCCGGGCCTCAAGGAAAGCATCCTCCAGAAGACCGTCGCGGTGACGCGAAACCGCCTCTCGGCGCTCCGGTGCCGGCTTCTTTTCGAGGAGCGCTGCGCCCATCGCGAGGAGGATCTCGCGCCCCGGATCGCCGAGGCGCTCGGACGCGGGATCGATCTCCTTCTCATCAACGGCGCTTCGGCGATCGTCGACCGGCGCGACGTGATCCCGGCTTCGATCGTCGCCGCAGGCGGCGGGATCGACCATTTCGGCATGCCGGTCGATCCGGGAAACCTGCTTCTTCTCGGCCATGTCGGGGAAAAGCCGGTTTTGGGACTGCCGGGCTGCGCCCGCTCGCCCAAAAGGAACGGCTATGATTTTGTCCTCGAACGCCTCGTCGCCGGGCTCCCGATCGGCGCCGCCGAGATCATGCGCATGGGTGCGGGCGGGCTTCTCGCCGAAATCCCGTCGCGGCCTTCGCCGCGGGAAGAGGCAAAGGCGGCGCCCGTTGAGAAGCCTCCAGGTCCCCGGATCGCCGCTCTCATCCTCGCCGCCGGACGCTCGACGCGCATGGGCGGGGAAAACAAGCTCCTCGCGGAGATCGACGGGCAGCCGATGGTGGCGCGCGTCGCGCAACGGCTCCTCGCCTCGCGCGCCCGCCCGATCGTCGCCGTCCTCGGTAACGAAGCCGACGCGGTCGATTCCGCGCTCGGCAAATTGCCGGTCGAGCGCACGCGCAATCCGGATTTCAGAGAAGGTCTCTCGACCTCGCTGAAGCGCGGGCTCGCCCAACTGCCGCCGGATGTCGAGGGAGTGATCGTCTGCCTCGGCGACATGCCTCAGGTCAGGGGGCACCATCTCGACCGCTTGATCGCCGCCTTCAATCCGGTCGAGGGCCGCGAGATCTGCGTTCCCGTCCGCCGCGGCAAGCGCGGCAACCCGGTTCTCTTCTCGAAGCGCTTTTTCGCCGAGATGGCCTCTCTCGCGGGCGATGTCGGAGCAAAGCACCTCATCGGCGAATACGCCGAGTTCGTCGCCGAGGTGGAGATGGATGACGAGGGCGTTCTCGTCGATATCGACACCCCCGAAGCGCTCGCGGCCTTGAGGGAGAAGCGGAGTGCGGCCGCGCCCCCCTTCCCTCTCCCCCCGTTTGCGGAGGGAGAGGGAAAGATACAATAGCGCGCTGCCCGCAAAGCCACTCCCTCGCCCTCCCCGGACTTGATCCGGGGATCATGGGGGGAGCGCCGGGGTGGGGGTGAACCCTGCCTCAGCGTTTGGCGTGGCGCATCAGATAAAGGGCGAAGTCGGCGGGCTTCAGCTTCAATTCCGTGCGGTCGCTTTCGCCGGCGAGGGCGCGGGCGACGAGAACGTAGTTTTCGACATGCGCCGCCGAGACGCGAAAGACGCCATTGGCGCCTTTGAGCTTTGGATAAAGACGCGGCTCGATCAGCCGTTCCTTGCGGCCAACCCGCGCGATCGCCTCTTCCTCGCCGAGGTCTTCGACGCTTTCCTTCTTGACGATCGTCCAGTCGGTTTCCCCGGCCCAGCCCGCGGCGGCGAGGGCTTTCGGATCTTTGTCGCTCACTCCGAGCTTATAGAGGTGCTTGCCGAATCCGACATCCGAAGCCCAGCGAGAGAGCTTGGCGCTGCGCGCCACATAGAGAATTCCCATCCCTTTTCGCCTTCTGCGGAATAACGGCGGCCACTCATTCGTTGAACCGGCATTCTCGCGACAATGTCAATCGCCGGAACCGTCCCATGCCATTCTTGATCGGAGCCGCCACCCTTGCCACCACCTTGCTCGCCATGGCATGCGGCCAGATCGACACGGGCTTCGAAGCGTTGGGCGTCGTCCTCGCCGCCCTTGTCGTGATGACGCTCGAGAGGGGGTAGAGCGGCGAAGAAATGGGGCCGCAGGCCCTCCTGCGCCCCTTCGTCACACCGCCGGGCGAGAGGGAAATGCGCGCGAGCCTGCGGCGTCTCGATCCCGTGCGCTTTGCCGGCACGCGCCCCGGCAAAGCCGGCGTTCAGGCCCAGTAGGGCCCGCTTGTCGCAATCGCGATGGTGAGGAGGCCGAGAAGAAGGTTGATCCCGACGAGGACCCGGATCTGGGCGAGCTGGCGCGACGCCGGCGCCCAGTCCCGGCGCGCCACGGCGCGGCGAAAGCGCCGAAAAGGCGCGAAATAGACGTGGAAGAAGATGAGCATCATGACGACGCCGATCCCCGTCATCAGATCGATAGGAAGGCCGATTCCGGGAAAGCCGGCAAAAACCCCGTAAACCATCGCAAAGCCGCTCGCGAGGATGAGCACGATTGCGGCGATGACCCAGGAAAAGAAGCGCGAGAGCACGCGATCCCACAATTCGAAACGCGGCCCCGGCTCGAGCGCCAGCGCCGCCGGTCGCAGGATCTGGTGCGCGAAAAACATCCCTCCGACCCAGACCACCGCCGACAGGCTGTGCACGATGAGAGCGATCGTGGCGATCGCGACCGTCGTTTGCATCAGGAACCGCCATAGGCCGGGGCGCGGCGCGCAAGGCCGCCGAAGAGATCGAGCAGGCGCGTTCGCCAGAGGGCAACCGGATCCTCGGCAAGAAGAAGCTCGAAATCGCTGATGGCGCGCGCCCATTCGAAGGCGCCGAAGACGATGTAGTCGGGATAAGCCGGGGCCGCGCCCGAAAGAAAGTCCTGGCGCCCCAGCGTGCGCCGCAAAGGATCGAGGCTGTCGCGGAAGGCGGGAAGACGCTTCTCCCGGTCTTTGACGACCTCTTCCAAAGCCATGCCGAACCGCTTCTCGCGGGAGGTGCGGAAATATTCCCGGTCCTTGGGCGCGATATGCCGGTATATGTCGAGAACGAGCAAAGGGATGAGCGCGGGATGGAGGACGCCCTCCGTCCAGTTCTGGACGAAACGCGCGAGCCCCTCTCCTATCGCGCCGCCGAACAAGGAGGGCCGGTCGGGATAGCGCTCTTCGAGATAAAGGGCGATCGCGGCCGAATCGTGGACGACGCGGCCATCATCGACGATGACCGGGACCCGCCCGGCATTGGGCTGCGGCAGCGTCTCCTTTTCGGTAAAGCGCCAGGGGACGGTTTCGACATCGAGCCCCTTGTGCGCGAGCGCCAGGCGGATGCGCCAGCAATAGGGGCTGAACCGGCGAGCGGGCTCGGCGCCCGCGAGATCGTAAAGAATGATCGTCATGCCTTCCCCCGCTCTTCTTTTTCGCTCTCTCGCCCTACTATGAGCGCACGCCGCGGCGCAAGCCCCGAGCCTCGCGCTTGGCAAAACGCGGAGGTGGATGACGGACAACTCTCTTTTTCGGCTGACGGTTTGCGGCCTCGATGAACTGTCGCAGGAGCGCGCGAACGGGGTGAGCCATGTCTTGTCGCTCCTCGATCCCGAAGCGCCGGAACCCGAAATCCTCGCCCTCTATCCGCCGCACCGGCGGGCCGTTCTGCGCTTCCACGACGTGATCGAGGCTCGGCAAGGCGCCATCGCTCCCGCCGAGGCCGATGTCGCGCGCCTCCTCGCATTTGCCCGCGAAGCCTCGCACGCGGGTCCGGCGCCGGGGCATCTTCTCGTCCATTGCCATGCCGGCGTCTCCCGCTCGACCGCGGCGAGCTTTTTGATCCTCGCGCAAGCCCATCCGGAGTGGCCCGGTCGAAGGATCTCGGATGAGGTCCTGCGCCTGCGCCCGCAAGCCTGGCCCAACCTCTTGATCCTCGAATTGGGCGACGCGCTTCTCGGACGGCGCGGCGAGATCCTGGAGGCCGCCGCCAGCCTCTACCGCCGCGCGCTCTTGCGCAATCCGACCCTCGCCTGGGCGATGCGCATGGGCGGGCGCGGCCGCGAAGTGCGTTGCGCGCACGAGGAGAGCGCGTAAGACGCGCCCCTTCCTCACTCGTCGTAATGGACGCGGATCACGACAAACCAGTGGTGGTCGGGATCGACGCGCTCGCCGTCAGGGTAGGCGAGGCGTCCCTCGGGCGTCACCGGGACCTTTTTCATCGCCACCGCATTGTCGACGTTTCCGCCAATCACGTCGAGGAAGCCCGGCTCCTTGCCGACGACGATGTCGCAATGGCTCGGAAAGCGGTACGGAGTCGGCAGATCATCGTAGGTGACGCGAACCCCGGCGCGCCATTCGCAGATGAGATCGCCGATGCGGGGCGCATAAAGCTCGGGGCGTTCCGAGGTGACGGCGATGCCGGGCGCCTCGCCCATCGCATGAAGGCGGGCCGCGTTGATGTAGTCGGAGTGGGTCGGCGAATACGGGAATTTGGTGCCCGCTCCGGCCATTCGCATGACGTAGGAGATAAAGGCCGCCGACCACGCGTAATCGCCGTCCTTCTTTCTCGGAAAGACGCGGCCTTGCGCGTCGTGCTTTCCGGTAAAGCCGGATTCGGGCCAGCTCGGGTCGAGACCGAGCCACCAATAAAGGCCGACACGCTGCCACAGTCCCTGTTCGCGTTCCTCGTCCCTCAGAAAGGGGATGTGGGGGAACACGACGGGCTTGCCAAAGGCCCGCCATTCGGATTTCGCGATCGCCACCGCGGCGGCGCGCGAAAACGGCTCATAAGGGTCTCGCGCGAAGGGAGGGATATGGGCTTCGAGCGCGGGGGTCGGTCTGTGCGCGGCGGTCAGAGGCGCCGGCACATAGGCGGAAACGAGAGGCGGTCGCTTTGCCGGTGCCGCACATGCCGAGAGCAGCAGAAAGAGAAACAGAGCGGCCCGCTTCGCCATCCGCGCAGGTGCCCGCAACGCCCCCTTCAGATCGCCTCGCCGTCCGGCCCGTCTTCGCCCCGCTCTTCGCGCTCGCCGCCGGATGAAAGGGAGGGCGGCGGGAAACTCGGCGCCGCATCGCGCCACAACCCGATCGCGCCGAGGAGGCCGTCGAGATTGGGGATGATGCTGACGTCGGCGGGAAGGGAAAGGGAGAGATGCGCGGCATTGCCGCCGCCCAAATAGAGATGGTCGAAATGGACGAGCGAGCGCAGGATCTCGATGACCCGAGCGACCCGCTTGTTCCAGGCCTTGTTGCCTTTCTTTGCGCGGGCGGCGTTGCCGAGGTATTCGTCATAGGTCTTGTTTCTGCTGACCGGATGGTGCGCGAGTTCGAGATGCGGCAACAGCGTCCCGTCCTTGAACAGCGCGGTGCCGGCTCCGGTGCCCAGAGTCAGCACCATCTCCACCCCCTCGCCGCGGATCGCACCGAGACCCTGGACATCGGCGTCATTGGCGACCCGCACCGGTTTTCCCCAGTGGCGGCCAAGGGCGCCTTCGAGGTCGAACCCCGCGAGAAGGGGGGTGCCGAGATTGGGCGCGGTCACGATCCGACCGTCGCGCACAAAGCCCGGAAAGCCGACGGAGACCCGATCGAAGGCGGCGAAGGGCGCGGCGGCGTGGTCGATCGCCGCAACGAGTTCCTCGCGCCCGAGCGGCGCGGGCGGCGTCGGAACCCGTACTCTTTCGCCGACGATCTCTCCCTTATCGTCGAGAAGCGCCGCCTTGATCCCGCTGCCGCCGATATCGATCGCGAGCGTCAGAAGCCGGTCCATGCGTAGAGTCTCCGCCTTGCCGCCGCGAGCATAACGCATCCTCGCTCCCCTGACCACTCGACCGCTGCGGACGCCCGGATGCTGCGGGGTCTTCCCGCACATGTCCTGACGCCTCGGCGGGCCGCCTCGCCGCGGCATTTTTTCCGGCGACGCTCTCGCGGCAAATCAAGAAATCAAGTCAGAGAGTTGCTCCCAACCGGTCCTCGGGTCTAAACTGCGAAAAAAGCGCTCCAAAAGCGTCAAAAACCGCAACGAGGAGGAGACGATCATGCTTCGAAGGAAATACCCCGCACGCTTCCGCACGGTCGCCGGCAACGCCGTCCTCGGCCTTGCCCTCGCCGGCGCGCTCGCTTGGAGCGGGAGCGCGGCAGGGGCGCAACCGCAGGTCAAGCTCGCCATTGTGACCTATGTATCGGGCCCCGGTGCCGCCTATGGCGTTCCGCTCGCAGATGGCGCCAAACTCATGATCGACGCGATCAACAACGGCTCTCTTCCCGCGCCTTACCACAGCAAGGGCTTCGCCGGAGCGAAGATCGACCCGGTCATCATCGACGAATCCGGTTCGACCACCCAGGTGGTGGAGAACTTCCGCAACCTCGTGCAGCAGCGCCATGTCGATGCCGTAGTCGGCTACATCAACTCCGGAAATTGCCTGGCGATATCGCCGGTGGCGGAAGAGCTGAAGGCCTTGACCGTCTATACGAGCTGCGGCACCTCGCGGATCTTCGAGGGTCATTCCTACAACTACGTGTTCCGCACGGCGCCCATGGAGACGGTCGACGGCGTCGGCGCCGCCCATTACCTCAAGAAAGAGTATCCGCAAGCCACGACCTACGCCGGCATCAACCAGAACTACGCCTGGGGACAGGATTCCTGGCACCAGTTCCACGATTCGATGAAGGCTCTCGAGCCCAATTCCAGGGTCACCGTCGCGTTGTGGCCGAAACTCTTTTCCGGCCAGTACAATGCCGAGATCTCGACGCTTCTCATCCATAAGCAGGCGGTTGTCCATGCGAGCTTTTGGGGAGGCGACCAGGTAGCCTTCGTGGAGCAGGCGGCGGCGCGCGGGCTCGGCAAGCATTCGCGGCTGCTGCTCATCAACGGCGACAGCATATTCTACACCCTCTCCAAAGTGATCCCGGAGGGGACCATCATCGGCGCAGACGGAGCCTATGGCGTCTTCGCCCGCAAGACCCCGCTCAATAATTGGTTCCGCCCGGCTTTTGTGAAGCGATTCGGCGCGCAGCCGATTGCCGCTGCCTATCAGGTGGCGGATTCGCTCCTCGGCCTCAAAGCCGCCTACGACAAGGCGGAACAGGAGGCCCACAAGTTCCCGACCAAAGCCGAAGTCATCAAGGCTTTGACCCATTTGAAATTCGAGGGCATGGGCGTCAATGTCGACATGGCGCTTGGGGGTGGACACCAGGCGGTGACCGCGGTGGCCTACGGCACCTACGAATACGACGCCAAGACCCAAACGCCGAAACTCGTCAAAGTGGCTTATTTCGCGCCCTGGTGCGTCAACCCGCCCCCCGGCGTCGGAGCGGTAAAGTGGATCGAGGGCGGACTCAAAGGGGCGAAATGCCATTAGCAGGATGCGGAAAAACCCCCGTCATTCCGGGACGGCCCGTGAGGGCCGGGACCGGAAACCATGAACACAGGCCAAGCCATTGATTTCGCGGGCCTGCGTTTATGGATTCCGGGCTCGCGGCCTGCGACCGCGCCCCGGAATGACTGCGTTCCAGCATTCTTCCGTATCCTGTTCTCTGGAGTAGGCGCTCCTCGCGCGCTCGGGGGAATGTCGTGAGAGCGCCTGCGCGGCTCTCGAGTGGGAGCCAAATGCGAATTGCGTCGAACCCTGCGAAAAGGAGGATCCTGCTTATGCCTCAAACCAGACATCGTCGCGTCCTTCGGTTGATCGGCCGCAATGCCTTGATTGGTCTCGCCGCAGCCGGCGCGCTCGTGTGGGGCGCCGGCCCGGCCGCGGCCGCGCCCACGGTCAAGATCGGCATCGTCACGTTTCTGTCCGGTCCCGCCGCCGGTCCCTTCGGCATTCCCTCCAAGAACGCCGCCCAGCTCGTGATCGACGCGATCAACAAGGGCACGCTCTTGGCGCCTTACCACAGCAAGGGCTTGGCCGGCGCGCGGATCGAACCGGTGTACATCGACGAATCCGGTTCGACGACGCAGGTGGTGGAGAACTTCCGCAACCTTGTGCAGCAGCGCCACGTCGATGCGGTCGTCGGCTACATCAGCTCCGGCAGTTGCCTTGCGGTCGCGCCGGTAGCGGAAGAATTGAAGGTCCTCACGGTCTTCTTCGACTGCGGCACGCCGCGCATCTTCGAGGACCATTCGTACAAATACCTCTTCCGCACCTCCGCGACGGCGACCATGGACAATGTCGGCGCCGCCCGGTATCTCAAAAAGGAATACCCGAAAGCCACGACCTATGCCGGCATCGACCAGAATTACGCCTGGGGACAGGATTCCTGGCGCGATTTCACGGCGTCGATGAAGGTCATCGAGCCCAAATCCAAGGTTGAAGCCGTTCTGTGGCCGAAGCTCTTTTCCGGCCAGTACGGTTCCGAGATCTCGACGCTTCTCATCAAAAAGCCGGCGATCACGTATTCGAGCCTTTGGGGCGGCGACCTCACCGCTTTCCTGGAGCAGGCGGCGGCGCGCAACCTGCCAAAATATTCGCGTTTCGTCCTCACCACGGGCGAGACCCACATGTTCATCCTGGCGAAGCACATCCCGGACGGGTCCATCCTCGGCGCGCGCGGGCCCTACGGCGTCTACGCCCACAAGACCCCTCTCAACACCTGGTTCCGCGCCGCTTTCGAGAAACGTTTCGGCACGCCGCCGATCTACCCTTCCTATCACATGGCGCAGGCGCTCATCGGGCTCAAAGCCGCCTACGACAAGGCGGAAAAGACGGCCCATAAGTTCCCGACCAAGGCCGAGGTCATCAAGGCCTTCACCCATCTGAAGTTCGTCGGTTTCGGCGACAAGGTCGACATGGCGCTCGGCAAAGGCCATCAGGCCGTGACCGAGATGGCCCTTGGCACCTACGAGTACGACGCCAAGACAAAGAAGCCGAAGATGGTGAATGTGGTCTATTTCCCCGAGTGGTGCGTCAACCCGCCGCCGGGCACCAAAGCCGCCAACTGGATCAAGGGCGGTTTCAAGGGAGCAAAGTGCCGGTAGGAGGCTGCGGAAAAACGCTGTTGTCATTCCGGGACGGCCCTTGAGGGCCGCGCCCCGGGAGCGGTCATGTATGCGGCCTGCTCTATGCGGTAGGAAGGCCGCTGGCCGCGATGGGTTGCCGTCGCTGCCTTCTGCTCCTTGCCTTGTGACCGGCCGGGGTGCGGCCCTTGAAATCGGTCCGCGTGATTGCTATATACGCATTATGTCGTTACGGCAAATTGCTTGAAGACCCAGCGGGGCGAGAAGGAGGCGCCTGATATTCACGTGTAAAAAACAGGAGATAGAGGAGCGGCCCTGCGAAGGCAGGACGGCAGCGCTCTCGCTCTCCGCTGCAACCTATGCGCGTAATCTGGCAGGAAGTTTGCTGTATCAACAGCGATGTTGGCGGCGCCGCTCATCGAAGAGTTGTATCGCGTTCCGGAGGCCGATGACGGTCGAGAAGGCTCTGTCGGCGATCGTCTCAAGGCGCGGTTCGGTGCAGCTTCCCGGAAAACGGAACGCGTCGCGCATGGGCTGGGTGCGGCGCAATCGGGTTCGCGGGATTTCATCGCTTGCGATGAGGGGAGAGATGACCGACCACGCCTTCACCTCCGCTGCCGAACTCGCCCGGCTTCTGCGACGCCGCGAGCTGTCGCCGGTCGAGCTCATCGATGCCGTTCTCGCGCGCATCCAAAGGCTCGAGCCGCGGCTCAACGCCTTTATCACGGTGTGCGCCGCGGAGGCGCGGGCGGCGGCGCGCGAGGCCGAGAAGGCGCTGCTGCGCGGCGAGCCCTTGGGGCCTCTCTGCGGCGTGCCGTTCTCGGTCAAGGACCTCCTCGACACGAAGGGGGTCAGGACAACCTTCGGCTCCGTCATCTTCAAGGACAATGTTCCCAAGAAGGATGCGGTCGCGGTCGCGCGCCTGAAAGCCGCGGGGGCGATCCTTATCGGCAAGACGACGACCCCCGAATTCGGCCACAAATGCATGACCGAGGCGCCGCTTTTCGGCCGCACCGGCAATGCCTGGGATCTCTCGCGCACGGCGGGCGGGTCGAGCGGCGGCGCCGCGGCCGCGCTCGCCGCCGGAATGGGGCCTCTCGCGGTCGGCACCGACGGCGGCGGCTCGGGCCGCATCCCCGCCGCTTCGAATGGGGTTGTCGCGTTCAAGGCGACGCTCGGCCTCGTCCCGCACGACATGACGCCCGACGGTTTCGGCAACACCTCGCACATCACGCCCATGGCGCGCACGGTCATGGACGCCGCTTTGATGCTTCAGGCGATGGCGGGGCCGCACCCCTCCGACCCGCATTCGCTCGCGCAAATGTGCGGCGATACTGTCGCCGCGGCGCGACCGGAGGGCGACCTCAAAGGCATCAAGGTCGCCTGGCGCCCTTATCTCGGAAACCGCGCGCTCGCCCGCGAGGTGAAGGCGCTTTCAGAGGCCGCGGTCGCGGCGCTCGAACGCCTCGGCGCCGAAGTGACAACGGTGGAAGAAGATTTCGAGAATGCCGAGCCCCATTGGCTCGTCCTGACGCAATCCTTCTGGAACGCCCGGTACCGCCGCTATGTCGCCGAGTTCGGTGCGCGCATGAGCGCCTCGCTCCTGCGGCAGATGGATGAAGGCGCCCATGAGGGCGCCGCGGCGTTGGAAGAGGCGATCTTTGCCCGCACCCGGATCTTCCGGCAGATTGCGGGGTGGTTCGAGAGGTTTGACATTGTCGCGACGCCGACCCTCGCGCGCACCGCGATTGCGATCGACCACGACTTCTTCGCGCCGATCGAGATCGACGGCGAACTCACCGACACCGTGCGCAAAGCCTGGTATCCCTATACCCATCCCTTCAATCTCTCCGGCAATCCGGCAGTCAGCTTGCCGTGCGGCTGGGCCTCCGACGGCTTGCCGGTCGCTTTGCAGCTCGTGGGACCGCACGGGGGCGACGCCGCGCTCATCCGCGCCGCCGCGCTCTTCGAGATGGAAGAGCCCTGGGCCCACCGCATTCCGCCGATTGCCGCCGACTAACAGTGATCGAGCCAGGATGGGATCGGCAGATCCTTCGACCGGAGAAACTCCGGGTTGAAGAGCTTCGACTGATAGCGGGTGCCGGAATCGGCAAGGATGGTGACGACCGTGTGCCCCGGCCCGAGCTCGCGCGCGAGGCGGATCGCGCCGCAGAGATTGATCCCGGTCGAGCCGCCGAGAACGAGGCCTTCCGCGACGACGAGATCGAAGAGAACCGGCAACGCCTCCTCATCGGGGATCTGGAAGGCGCCGTCGAGAGGCGTGCCTTCGAGGTTTTTCGTGACCCGGCTGTTGCCGATCCCCTCGGTGATCGAATTGCCTTCCGATTTGAGTTCGCCCGTGCTCGCCCAGGAGTAAAGCGAGGAACCCATGGCGTCCGAGAGATAGACCTTGACGTTGGGATTGCGTTCCTTGAGGGCAATGGCGACGCCCGAAAGCGTGCCGCCGGTGCCGACCGAGCAGGTGAAGCCGTCGACTGTGCCGCCGGTCTCTTCCCAGATCTCGGGTCCGGTCGTCTCGTAATGGCCGCGGCGGTTGGCGAGGTTGTCGAACTGGTTAGCCCAGATCGCGCCATTGACCGCGGTCTTGGCGATCTCCTCGGCGAGGCGGCCCGAATAGCGGACATAGTTGTTGGGGTCGCGATAAGGGACGGCGGGGACAAGCCTGAGATCGGCGCCGCACAGGCGCAGCATGTCCTTTTTCTCCTGGCTTTGCGTCTCGGGCATGACGATGACCGTCTTGTAGCCGCGCGCATTGCCGACGAGAGCAAGCCCGATCCCGGTATTGCCGGCCGTGCCTTCGACGATGACGCCGCCCGGTTTGAGGAGCCCGCGCTCTTCGGCATCCTTGATGATGAAAAGCGCCGCCCGGTCCTTGACCGAGCCGCCGGGGTTCAAAAACTCCGCCTTGCCGAGGATCGTGCAGCCGGTTTGCTCGGAGGCGCGCCGCAGCTTGATGAGCGGCGTATTGCCGACCGTCGCGGCAAACACGTCGCGGATGTTCATGCCTCCCCTCCGCCAGCATTCTCTCGGGGCAACACTATCGGGCGGAGCATCGCGGGGGCAAGCCGGGTCGAGCAAGGGGTCGCGCGGCTCGGCGCCTTGGCTTAGAAATGGAACGCCACGACCCCTTATCGAGAAGGATTGGCATGGCCCTCTCTCTGCAGGGCGCGCTTCCTCGCGCCGCGGAACCGATTGACGCCGAGCGTTCGACGGGGCTCCTGCCGTCGCAGCGCATTCGCGAGGCGGTTCTGGAGAGACGCGAGATCCGCTCGCAGGAGCCGATCGGCGAGGATCAGGTGCAGCCGGCGAGCCTCGATCTGCGGCTTGGCGAAGTCGCCTATCGGGTGCGCGCGAGCTTTCTTCCGGGGCCCCGCCACACGGTTGATGAAAAGCTCGATCTCCTCTCGATGCACCGGATCGACCTTACGAAGGATGCGGTTCTGGAAAAGGACTGCGTCTATATCGTGCCGCTTCTCGAATCCTTGGCTCTCGGGAGGCGCCGTTCGGCCGGCGCCAATCCCAAAAGCTCGACCGGGCGCCTCGATGTTTTCGCGCGCGTCATCACCGATTACGGCAGCGAGTTCGACCGCGTGCGCGAAGGCTATAAGGGGCCGCTTTACGCCGAATTGAGCCCGCGCTCCTTCAGCATCCTCGTGCGCGCCGGCTCGCGTCTCGTTCAGCTGCGGCTGCGCCGCGGGTCGCCCGCCTTTCACGACGCCGCTTTGCGTCGGCTGCAAGAGAAAGTGGGACTGATCGAGGGGCCTGCCGGAGCGCCCTGCGGCCGCGCGGCGGTCAAAGGGGGCCTCGCCTTCACCGTCGATGTGAGCGGCGAGGAAAGCGGCGGGGTCGTCGGCTTCAAGGCGCGGCGCCACACCGGGCTCATCGATGTCGACCGC
>JAKAOO010000273.1 GCA_021812165.1 Pseudomonadota bacterium
CGATCGAGGGCGCGCTCCCTCGCGGCGCGGGTCCCTCCCGTGGACTACCGGGACGAGTTGCGCCACTGCCAACCCGTTCACCATGTCCCCGAACATCCGTTCACCATGTCTCCGGCCTTTACACCTAGCGGGGCGAGGGGATTACGCGCGGTCCCACGTGTTGGAAGGCAGGAAGCGGACCTATCTTTCTCAAGGAGAATGCGAGTGTGAACGGGACGGAGAAGCGACGATGAACGAAGAGCGTTTCAACATGGATATCCGCAAATTCTTGAAGGTCGTCGGAGTGACCTCGCAGCGCGAGATCGAAAAGGCGGTCCGCTCGGCGCTCGACAAGGGAATGCTCGCGGAGAGCGTCCCCTTGAAACCCCGCGTCACGCTTTCGATCCCCGAACTCGGCCTCCAGCACGTGGTCGAGGGCGAGATCGGCCTCCTCTGACCCTTCCCTTTGCGGTTCCCCGCCGATCTCGCTTGCCCGCTATCGGGCGGCCGTCACCATGATCTCGATGAGGAGGTTCGGGCGCGCGAGACCCGCTTCGACGCAAGCCCGCGCCGGCGGGTTCTCGGGATCGACCCAGGCGTTCCAAACCGAGTTCATATCGGCGAAGAGCGCCATGTTCTTGATCCAGAGATTTGCCTGAAGAAGCTTCGATTTATCGGTCCCGGCTTCGGCGAGGTAGTGGTCGATCTTGTCGAGGATCTGCCTCGTCTGCCCTTTGATGTCCTCAGTCGGGTCGTTGGCGGTGAGCCCGCAAAGATAGACCGTGTCGCCACGCACGACCAAGCGGCTCATGCGCGGACCGGGGGACTTTGTGATGTCGAAACGCCGGATATCCATGAAATCCTCCCTTTTTGCGAGAAGGGAAGTGTGGCGCGGCCGCGCTCGGAAGAAAAGCCGGGAAAAGGGTGCGCTTGCGCGGCACCCTCCGAAAGGGCGATATTCGCGCCGAAGAAGGAGAAAGCCGGAAGCTGGTCGCTTCCAACGAGGAAGCCCAGATGACGCCGATCGAAGCCAATCTGCTCTGGGCAGCCCTCGTCTTCGCCGCCGGCTTCGCCTTGGGACTCTGGGTCGGCTTCAAGCTCTGGCGCGAAACCTATGTCCGCGGCATCCCGCCGCGCGGCCCGCGACGGTGAAGAGCCGTCAGCCTTTGATCCCCAGAAGCCGCTGAGCCGTCGCGCCGAGCATCGCGATCCGATCCTCATCGCTCAAGTTCGGCGTCTCGAGGATCAGATCGACCGGGGTCGAAGTCCAGGGATAGGGGTAATCGGTACCCATCATGAGCTGCCCCGGCCCCGTCTCGGCCGCAAGATGGCGCAGCCCTTCCGGCGTGAAGATGATCGTGTCGAAATAGAGCTGTTTCAGATATTCGGTCGGCTTCTTCTTGGGCAGAGGGCCGACCCGGCCGGGAAACGTGCGGCATACGGCGTCGGAGCGCGCGGCATAGGAAGGCAGATACCCGCCGCCATGCGCGGCGCAGATCTTGAGGCCCGGAAAGCGGTCGAGCGTCCCTTCGAAAATCATGTGCGAGAGCGCGATCGTCGTCTCCAGCGGATTGCCGATCGTGTTGGTGAGGAGCCCGCTGCCGTCGAGCCGTCCCGCTGCGGCGAGCTCCGCCGTTCCCTGAGGATGCATAAAGACGAGGACCCCCAGTTCTTCGGCTTTTCTCCAGAACGGGTGGAACTTCGCCTCCGAGAGTTCTTCGCCGTTGACGCTGCCGCCCGTCGAAACGCCGCGGAAACCGAGGCTTTTTACCGCGTAATCGAGCTGTTCGGCGGCAAGCTCGGGATATTGCAGAGCAACCGTCGCGAAGGCGACGAAGCGCTCGGATTCCCGGGCGCAGAATTCGGCGAGCCGCGTGTTCTGAAGCCTGATGAGCTCGGCCGCGCGCTCGCGCTCGGCGCGATACCAATAGGGGTTGATGCTCAAGGCTTCGACATCGATCCCCTGCGCGTCCATCGCCGCAATCCGCTCGGAAAGGTCGCTGAGCCGCAGCGCCGGCTCGACCTCCAACCCGAGAATCGCCACCGCCTCGGGGATCGTGCAATGCGCGTGGACATCGACCGTCTTGACCCGGCGGCCGTTAACGACGACCTCGCGCCGCCGCGCCGGGCCTCCTCCCACACCGCCGAGGCTGCAACTCACAAACGCGATTCCGCTCAGCGCGCTCGCCAGGATGTCGCCGCCGATCGCCATCTGCTCCTCCCTCCTTTTGGGTCCGATACCGCGCCAGCCTATACCATTTCGGGCCGCGTCGAGGCAGAAGTTACCGCCGCCCCCAGGCGATAAAGCCTTCGTTCCTGAATCCCGGCTTGCCGTAGAGGAGGGGCGTTCCGGCAATGTCGAGGACGCGCCCGCCGGCGGCTTCGAGGATCGCTTGGCCCGCCGCCGTGTCCCATTCCATCGTCGGCCCGAAGCGCGGGTAGAGATCGGCGTCTCCCGCGGCAAGAAGGCCGAATTTGAGGGCGCTGCCGCAAACGAGACGCTCTTTTACCGGGTAGTCGCGCAGATAGTCGGCGAGCCTTCGGCTGTCGCCATGCGAGCGGCTGTGAGCGACGACGAGCCCTTCGGCAGGGGGCTTGCGCGCGGAAATCGGCTCCGGCTTGCCGCCATCCCGCGCTCGGGTCGCCGTTCCCGGGCCATGCGCCGCATAAAGAATGCGCCGGGCCGGGCCGTACACGACGCCGAGAGTGGGGCGGCCATTCTCAACGAGACCGATATTGACCGCGAACTCGCCATTCTTGGCGATGAATTCGCGCGTTCCATCAAGCGGATCGACCGCCCAAAAGCGAGCGGCGCCCTGCGAGAGGCTCAAGGACGGCAAGCCTTCCTTCTCGACACGCTCCTCGGAAAGGATCGGTATCTCGGGAAAGGCGTCCTCAAGAGCCGCGAGGATGATCCGCTCGGAGGCGAGATCGGCCTCCGTGACGGGTGTCCTGTCGCTCTTTTGCGCGATTGTGAACTCTTGAGCATAGACCTCGAGGATCGCTTCGCCCGCGGCAAGCGCCGCGCGCTTTGCGACCTCGATCAGCCGATCGTTTATCGTCATGCCGCTCTCCCTCTTTCCGCCGCGCGGATCGCGCGCCACACCCGCTCCGGGCTGAGCGGCATGTCGATATGCGCGATGCCGAGAGGCAAAAGCGCATCGATGACCGCATTGACGATCGCCGGAGCCGCGCCGATCGCGCCCGCTTCGCCCGCGCCCTTGATGCCGAGAGGATTGGTCCGGCAACGCACGGCGTTGGTGGAAAAGGCGACGGGTGCGACATCGGCGGCCCGCGGAAGCGCATAATCGAGGAGCGAACCCGAAAGGAGCTGCCCGCTTTCGGGATCGTAGAGCGTGCGTTCGAGCATCGCCTGTCCCACGCCTTGCGCCACCCCGCCTGCAACCTGCCCGGCGAGGAGCAGCGGATTGACGACCACCCCGAAATCATCGACGACGCGATAGCGGAGGATTTCGATCTCGCCGGTCTCGGGATCGACCTCGACCTCGCAAAGATGGCAGCCATTCGGAAACGTCGGAGCGGGCGGGGTGAAATGGCCGATTTCGGCAAAGCCCGGTTCGACATAGGGCGGCAGGCGCGTCGGGTCGAAAGCGGCGCGCGCCACCTCCTCGATCCCGACCGCCCGGTCGGTGCCGGCAATGCGAAAGGCGCCTCCTGAGCTTGTCGAAGGGTCGAACGCGAGATCCGCCTCCGCCGCTTCCAAAAGATGCGCGGCGATGCGCCGGCCTTTGGCGATGAGCTTGTCGGCCGCGCTCGCGACCGCCGCGCCGCCGACGGGAAGCGAACGCGATCCTCCGGTGCCGCGCCCGAAACCGACGGCGAGGGTATCGCCCTGCAAAACCCTCACCCGTTCCGGCGGGATCCCGAGCGTTTCCGAAGC
>JAKAOO010000064.1 GCA_021812165.1 Pseudomonadota bacterium
TCCGATCTACGCCGGGCATCTCTCTCGCCGCCACTCGCCCCAAGCTCGCATCGGCTTCGCATGGCGCGCAGCGGGCCGAGGAATATCTGGGCCTCTCGGGCGAGCGATGATCGCCCTGAGGCAGGGCGCCCTGTCGCATAAGACGATTCCGGGGTCGAGGCAAGCACATCGGAAACCGCGGGTTTGCGGCAAAGGGCGCCCGCCGCCCCGGATCGCAGCCGGCGGTTTACCCTGCGCGAGCGGCCGCTTGATACGCGTGCGGCTCATGCCCACTTTTTCGCTGCGGAAGAGCCGCGTGCGGACAAGGAGAATCGCAGCGATGCAACTCTCCGTCACCGGCCGAGGGGTCGAGCTCGACAGCGTTCTGCGCGGTCATATCGCAGAGCGGCTCGGCGCCATCCTCGGAAAATATTTTCGCACGGCGATCGAGGCCCATGTCGTCTTTTCGAAGGAGGCGCATCTCGATCGGGCCGACATCTCTCTCCATATCGGCCGTCGGATCGTCGTCAACGCGGTCGCTTCCGCCTCCGATCTCCCGGCGGCGTTCGATGCGGCGGCGGAGCGGCTCGGCAAGCAGATGCGCCGCTTCAAGCGGCGCTTGCGCGATCACCGCTCGCGTCCAGGCGGCGTGGAGATCGGGCGTTCCGAAGGGTTGGAGCAAGAGGCGCAAGAGGAAAACCCGGATGGCGCGTTTGCCGAAGAGGCGGATCGGAAGGAAAGGGCTTAGCCGCCGCTCCGGACGGGAAGGCGTCAAACTCGTCAAATCGCCGGTAAAGGAACGATTGGGGAGGAACGAGGGAGGACGATGGATATTGCCGATCTAGTCGCGCCAAAAAGCGTGATCCCGCGACTGCGCGTCACCGGCAAGAAGCAGGCGCTCTTGGAGCTTGCACGCCGGGCGACCGTGCAGAGCGGCGTCGAGTCAGGCCTCATTTACGAACGGCTGGTCGAACGCGAGCGAGAAGAGCCGAGCGGGATCGGCATGGGGGTCGCGATCCTCTATGCCAAGCTCCTTGGCCTCGATCGAGTTTGCGGCATCTTCGCCCGGCTGGAGCGTCCGATCCCATTCGACGCAATCGATGATGAGCCGGTCGATCTCGTCTTTCTTCTCCTTTCCCCCGAAGGAGCGGGCGAGGACCATCTGCGGGCGCTCGCGCGGGTCTCGCGCCTTCTGCGCGATCGCGTGGTTTGCGAAAAGCTGCGCGGCACCGAGAATGGCGAGGCGCTTTACGTGCTTTTGACAGCCCAATCGGCCGAGAGCGGCGCCTGAAGCGGCGACCTCGCCGCGCGCAAGAGCGCGGCTCAGTGCACGCTTACCGCCTCGATATCGTTCTGGGCGAGCGTTGCCGCAGCGACCTCGCGCGACGGCAGGAGCGCGATCTGCGTCCCGTCGGCGGCGTAGACCGCCCAGCCGACAACGCCATTCGTGATCAGCGGCCTGATGTAAGCGATGTCTTGCATGCCGAGGAGCGCCAACTCGCGCGGCGAGATCTGCCGCAGGCGTTCGATTTCGCTCATCGTATTTCCTCCGCGCTGGGGGCGCTGTCCGTGATCTCGATGCTGCGCACCCGGTTCTCGACCGGCGGGCGGATCAGATCGATATTGAGGAGCCCGTTGTCGAGCCATGCGCTCCTGACCTCGATCCCCTCGGCGAGAACAAAGGAGCGCAGGAATTGGCGGGCCGCGATGCCGCGATGCAGGTAGACGCGTTCGCTGTCCTCGCTCTGCTTGCCGCGGATCACGAGTTGGTTGTCTTCGACCGTGATCGAAAGATCAGCCATCCTAAAACCGGCCACCGCCAAGGTGATCCTCAACGCATTCTCATCGAGCCGCTCGATATTGTACGGCGGATAGCCGTCCGAGGAGACCTTGTTGACGCGCTCGACGGCTCGTTCGAAGTGCTCGAACCCCAAAAGCAAGGGGGAGTTCAAGAGCGACAGCCGCGGCATCGATTTTCCCCTCCTCGATGAGCGAGAGCGCGCTCCCGTGACCCGACAACGGCGTCCGGCAGCGCCGAAAAATTGCCATCGTTGATCTGGGTTTGCCGTCTGCGGCAATCAAGAGGGGAGGAGAGGCCTCTCGCGCAAGACCTAAATTGCGACGCCTTTCATGGCCAGGCCGCCAAAGGCGGCAGCGACATCAGGATGGCCTCGACGTGGCCTCCGGTCTTGAGCCCGAAGATCGTTCCCCGGTCGTAGAGAAGATTGAACTCGACGTAACGGCCGCGGCGAACAAGCTGGTGCCGGCGCTGCTCGGCCGTAAACGGCAACCGCATGCGCTGCCGCACGATGAGCGGAAAGGCGGAGAGAAAAGCCAAACCCACCGCCCTGACGAAGGAAAAATCACGTTCCCAATCGCCGCTCTCCAAATAGTCGAAAAAGATCCCGCCGGCGCCGCGCGGCTCGTTCCGATGCCGCAAAAAGAAATAGTCGTCGCACCATTTCTTGAAGCGCCCATAGCACTGAGGATCATAGCCGATTGAAGCCGCGGCGAGCGCGCCGTGAAATGCTTCCGCCGCCTGTTCGTCGGGATAGATCGGCGTCAGATCCGCGCCGCCGCCAAACCAGGCTTTGCGCGTCACGATATGGCGCGTGTTGAGATGAGCCGCCGGGACGAGCGGCGAACACATATGAGCGACGACCGAGATCCCGCTCGCCCAAAACCGGGGATCCTCGGCGGCGCCGGGGATTTCGCCGCGGAAATCGGCGGGAAACTCGCCCCAGACCGTCGACAGGTTGACCCCGACCTTCTCGAATACGCGCCCGCGCAAAAGCGCCATCGTCCCGCCTCCCCCTCCGGGACGCTGCCAAACCTCTCTTGCAAAAGAAGGCCGCCCCTCACCCACATGAGAGCCGGCAAAGTCGGTCTCGATTTCCTCGAAGGCGGCGCAAAGGCGATCCTGCAAGGTCGAAAACCATGCCTCGGCGCGGCGGCATCGCTCGGGATCGGGCGGAAAGGGCGCGTTCACCGCGGCTCAGCTTTTAGGCAAAGGGGAATCCGGTGATGACTCGCGATGGGGTGAAATCTCGCTTGCCAAGTGCCGGCACCGTCGTGCTAGGAAGTTCCAGCCGGGTCTTGCGCGGCGGTTCGTGCGGCAGTCTGTCACATAGTTCATCATTTTCCACTGTATAGCTTGCCGGCGCCCCCAGGCCAAACGGCGATAGACCGCAAGGCTCTCGTTCCGGAGGCTGCGATGAGTGCCGGGGCGAGGGAAGGGGGGTTCGACGGCCGATTTGGCGGATCCGCTTTGCCGAGATCGGCGGCGCGAGCTTCCAGCGGCGAGCGCGATCCCGTAGGAGAAGAGGAAGAATGGCCAAAGCCCAAGGCGCCGGCGGCAACCGCATTGTCCAGTGGATCGACTATCGACTTCCCTTCGTCAAACTTATCAACCACGAGCTCTACGAATACCCGACGCCGCGCAACCTCTCCTATTGGTGGAATTTCGGCTCGCTTGCCGGCGTGATGCTGGTGATCATGATCGTCACCGGCATCTTTCTCGCGATGCAATATACGCCGAGCACGACAGGCGCTTTCAACTCGGTCGAGCGGATCATGCGCGAGGTCAACTACGGTTGGCTCATCCGCTACATCCATATGAACGGCGCCTCGTTTTTCTTCATTACCGTCTACATCCACATCTTCCGCGGGCTTTATTATGGCTCCTACAAATACCCGCGGGAATTTTTGTGGATGCTCGGGCTCGTCATCCTTCTATTAATGATGGCGACCGCCTTTATGGGCTACGTCTTGCCCTGGGGGCAGATGAGCTATTGGGCGGCTACGGTCATCACCAACCTCTTTTCTGCGATCCCCTTTATCGGGCATGGGATCGTCACCTGGCTTTGGGGCGGGTTCGCCGTCGGCAATCCGACCCTGCACCGCTTTTTCGCGCTTCACTATCTCTTACCCTTCGTCATTCTCGGCGTCGTCGTCCTGCACCTGTACGCGCTCCACACGCACGGTTCCAACAACCCGCTCGGGATCGATGCGAAAGGACCGCAGGATACGATCCCGTTCCATCCCTATTACACGGTCAAGGACCTATTCGGTCTCATGGTCTTTCTCATCATCTTTACCTTCGTCGTGTTTTACGCGCCGAATTTTCTGGCGAACCCGGATAATTACATTCCGGCAAACCCGCTGCACACGCCCGCCGAGATCACGCCCGATTGGTACTTTCTGCCTTTCTACGCGATCCTGCGCGCGGTGCCGAACAAGCTCTTGGGCGTGACCCTCTTCTTCTCATCCGTGGTCGTCCTCTTTTTCCTGCCTTGGCTCGACACCTCACCCGTGCGCAGCGGCCGGTTTCGCCCGATCTTCAAGTGGCTCTTCTGGCTGTGGGTCATCGACGTCTTCGTTTTGGGCTGGGTCGGCGATCACCCGCCCGAGGGCATCGTGATACCGATCGACCGCTTCGCGACGCTCTATTATTTCGTCTATTTCCTGATCCTCTTACCGGTCGTCGGCAAGCTGGAGCGGCCGCGGCCGTTGCCCGAAAGCATCGCCGCCGCGGTTCTGCATGCTGCCGCGCCGCGGCGCGAGACCGAGACGGAGAGAGCCTAAAATGGCGAAAACCCTCGCTGCCGCTCTTCTTCTGGCCGCCATCGGCCTTGTGCCGACCTATGCCCGCGCCGCGGATCCGCCTCTGCCCAACAAGCCCGAGCCATGGCCATTCACGGGGATTTTCGGCACCTACAACGAGGCGGCGCTGCAGCGCGGCTTTCAAGTGTACGAACAGGTCTGCTCCGCCTGTCATAACCTCTCGCATCTCCATTATGCCGACCTTGCCGGGATCGGCTACGACGAAGCGCAGATCAAGGCGTTCGCCGCACGTTCGGAAGTGACGACCGTCAACAACAAAGGCAAGATGTTCAAGCGCCCGGCGCGACCCTCAGACTTGTTCGTCGGGCCGTTCCCGAACGAAGCGGCCGCGAAGGCCGCATTCGGCGGCAGGGCGCCGCCGGATCTTTCGACAATCGTCAAGGCGCGTGCGGGAGGTCCCGATCTCGTTTACGGCATCTTGACCGGGTTTACGAAGGCGCCGAAGGGTTTTCCGATGCCTCCGGGGACCTTTTACAACAAGTACTTCCCCGGCCACCGGATCCTTATGCCGCCGCCTCTGCACCCGGGCGCCGTCCACTATGCGGACGGAACGAAGGCCACGGTGCCGCAGATGGCACACGACGTCGCGAGCTTCCTCACCTGGGCCTCTCATCCCAATCTCGATGAACGCCATCGCATGGGCTTCAAGGTCATCCTCTTTCTGATCGTGGCGGCCGCCGTCTTTTACGCCGCCAAACGCAAGATCTGGTCGCGGATCCACTGAAGCCCGCGATGGTCTCTCCCCCGATCGGCATCATTGGCGGCAGCGGGCTCGATTCGATCGCTGGTCTTGCCGATGTGGAATGGCGGCGGATTTCAAGTCCTTTTGGCGAGACCTCGGACGAATTCTGTTTCGGGACGCTCGGGGGAGCGCGGCTCGTCTTTCTTCCCCGACACGGGCGCGGGCATGAAATCGCGCCTTCCGAGATCCCGTTCCGGGCCAATATCGACGCCTTGAAACGCTGCGGCGTCGCCGAAATCGTCTCGCTTTCGGCCGTCGGCAGCATGCGCGAGGATCTCGTTCCCGGCGATTTCGTCGTCATCGATCAGTTTGTCGACCAGACTTTCGCGCGGGCGAAAAGCTTTTTCGGTTCCGGTTGCGTCGCCCATGTGTCGATGGCCCGCCCCGTCTGCGCGCGTCTCGGCGACCATCTGATGACGGCCGGACAAGCGGCCGGGCTCGGTATGAAACGCGGCGGCACCTATGTCGTCATCGAGGGACCGCAATTTTCGAGCGGCGCGGAGAGCGAGCTTTACCGGCTCCTCAAATACGATGTGATCGGCATGACCAACATGCCGGAGGCGAAGCTCGCGCGCGAGGCGGAGATCTGCTACGCGACGGTCGCGATGGTCACCGATTACGATTGCTGGCATCCCGACCATGACGCCGTCACCGTCGGGCACATTCTCGCGGTGCTGCGGGAGAATGCGGAAAAGGCGAAAGCGCTCGTCAAGGAAGTGGTGCCGCGGCTCGCCGCTGCGAGGGGAGGGTGCCGGGAAGGCTGCCGGAACGCCCTCGACCACGCTCTGATCACCGCCCCCGAGCGCCGCGATCCCGCACGCCTCGCCCGGCTCGACGCGGTCGCGGGGCGCGTTTTGCGGCCGGGGCGGAAAGAGCCGGAAACCTCTTCGCCCGCTTGCGGCAAGGAGTAAACTCGCCCCTCGACAAAGAGGCTTGGAGGCGGCGATGCGGGTCGAAGGCCGCTCGATGCGCACGATCTGGCGGGAGGGCGAGGCGGTCGCCATCATCGATCAGACGCGGTTGCCGCACGAACTCGTGACCCGGCGGCTTCAGAGTTCCGAGGAGGTGGCCGAGGCGATCCGCACAATGCGCGTGCGCGGGGCGCCTTTGATCGGCGCCGCAGCGGCCTATGGCATGGCGCTTGCCGCCGCGCGCGACGCTGCGCGCGAGACCCTCGAAAAAGCAGCCGCGACGCTCGTCGCGTCCCGTCCGACCGCAGTCAATTTGCGCTGGGCGGTCACCCGGGTGATGCGCGCGATCCTGGCGGTGGAAGAGAAGGAGCGCCCGGCGCTCGCCATGAGAGAAGCCGGCGAAATCGTCGAAGAGGACGTCGCGATCAATCGCGCGATCGGCGAGCATGGCATGGGGCTCATCGCCGCGGTTTCGAGAGAGAAGGGGCGGCCGGTCGAGATTTTGACGCATTGCAACGCGGGGTGGCTCGCCACCGTCGATTGGGGCACCGCGCTTGCCCCCGTCTATCGCGCCTTCGACGAAGGGATCGCCGTTCATGTCTGGGTCGCAGAGACGCGCCCGCGCAACCAAGGCGCTCACCTCACGGCCTGGGAACTCGCAGAGCACGGGGTGCCGCACACGCTCGTCGTCGATAGCGCGGCGGGTCACTTGATGCGAGAGGGGCTCGTCGATCTCGCGATCGTCGGCACCGACCGCACCACCGCCGAGGGCGACGTCGCCAACAAGATCGGCACCTATATGAAGGCGTTGGCCGCCCGCGACAACGGCGTGCCGTTTTATGTCGCCGCCCCTTCGCCCTCGATCGACTGGGAGCTCGGGTCGGGCGCTCTGATTCCGATCGAGCGCCGCGACCCCCGCGAGGTGACGCATATCGAAGGCTGGAGCGAGGAGGGCCGCCGGCTTGTCGTGCGTCTCTCCCCGGAGCGATGTCCGGCGGTCAATTACGCGTTCGACGTGACCCCGGCGCGTCTCGTCACCGGGTTCATTACCGAGCGCGGCGTCTCCGCCGCGTCTCGCGCCGGGCTTCTCGCGCTCTTTCCGGAACATCGCGAGAGCGCGACAAGAGAGGAGCGATGCTGAGCGGGATCGACCACGTCGTCCTCGGGATCCGCGATCTCGAACTGGCGAAGATCGGGTGGGGGCGGCTCGGCTTCACGCTCTCGCCGCGCGCTCGGCGTTAGCCGCGGACCAGCCCGCCGTCGATCGGAATGAGCGCGCCGGTCACGTAGTCGGAGAGGTCGGTCGCCAGGAACTCGACCACCTTGGCGCAGTCTTCGACCGTGCCGAGGCGCTTGAGCGCGACCAAGTCCGTGCGGCCGCGACTGTTGTCGCCGCTGCCGGGGATGACCGTCGCCATGATCCTGCCCGTGGCGATAACCCCGGGAGCGATGCAGTTGGCGGTGATGCCGTAGGGCCCGAGATCCTGGGCAAGATAGCGCGTGTAATGCGCGATCGCGGCTTTCGCCGCGCCGTAATGGGCATAGCCGCCGTCGCGCGAGGGTGAACGGCCGGCGATCGAGCTGACGGTGATGATCTTGCCGGAGCGTTGCCGCTTCATCACCGGGGCGACGGCATTGCAGCAATAGACCGTGCCGTAGAGGTTCATCGCGACCACGAGCTCCAAGAGCGCCGGGTCGAGCGTGCTCGCCTTGGTATCGATCGGCCGGCCGCGGCCGCCGCCCGCATTGGCGACGAGAATGTCGATCCGGCCCCATTCGGCGACGACGCGTTCGACCATCCTCTCGACCGCCGCGCTGTCGCAGACATCGACCTCGATCGGAAGCGCGCTGCCGCCCAAGGCCGCGATCTCGGCAACCGTGCTTTCGGCGGTCATGTCTTTGGCTTCGGCCTCGAACTCCCGCCAGGATTGGAGATCCCGGTCGGCGACCGCGATCCTGGCGCCGAGTCCGGCAAGACGCTTTGCATAGGCGCGGCCGAGCCCGCGCGCCGCCCCCGTCACAATCGCCACCTTGCCTTCGAGCTTCTTCATCCCGCCCTCCGCGTAGTGTCCTCGAACAGAATGACCATCGTGCGAGCTCTCGGGAAGAGGCGGCCTTGATGCATGGTCCGGCGCCGGCATCTAGGCAGGGCGCCACGGTTATCGCGGAGCAACCCCTATGCTCACCGGCAGGCCGAGGGCGCGTCCGGCGCTGAGGAGAATCCGATCCAGGCTATAGACCGTCTCGGCGCGGTTGTTCTTAGCGATGGCGAGATGCAAGGCATCGCCGGCTCGCAGCCCGGTTCTGAAATTGCCGAGATACTGCTTGGCGAGCTCGAAATCGGCGGTGCTCGGCAGGAGAACGCCAAAAGATTCTTCCAGCATAGCCTCAAAGCGCGCAGCGGCCTGCGTGGCAGCTCCGGCCTCAAGCCCGCCCATGCGGACTTCGCGCGCAATCAGCGAGGAGAACTCCACCCTGGTCCAATGGCTGACCGCAAGCTCCGCCGCCGGCAGTCCCCGGAAGAAATGCGCGACCTTATCGCTGGTCGACTCTGGAAGGATCAGCGGCACCAGAAAGCTGGTGTCGAAATACAGCATCAGGAGAGCAGCTTCACGCGCCTTCGTCCCGCGCCTCGCGCAGCAACTGGGCACTCGGACGCCGCAAATGCGGCATCTTCGCGCGAAATACGGCGAGCTCATCCAGGCGAAGCGGACGTTTGGGACGCGAGACGGGAAGGATTTGCGCTATCGCATGACCATGACGGGTGACAACCACTTCTTCTCCGCCTTCGACCCTGTCGAGCAATTCGCTCAGACGAGCCTTTGCCTGGGCGAGACTGACGGTGAGCATGGCGCCCTCGCGTGCAACTCCAAAACTGGTCATACGTTAGACCAATTTCGCAGTCGCCGCCACAGGATCAAGCGGCGCAGCCGAAAGCGAGCAGCCGGTCGCTCTTCGCCCGGGTCAGGCCTGGAAAACGCCGCCCTGCGCGCCTTTGCGAACAGAATTGCCCTCAATCGACCCCGATCGCGAGCGCGATCTGACGCCGTATCGCGAGAAGCTGGTCTCTCGTAACGGAGGAGGCGGTTGGTCGCACGCCCGCCGCGGAGGTGGCCGAAACGCAGTGAGAGAGAGCGTAACAGCGCTTCGTGCACCCGTTCTGCGGCGTCGGTTCGATCACCACAGAGAGATCGGGAATTGCGAGCCGCGCGTCTTCGGTCAGAGGCGCGAGGATGACGTTGGGATATGCCGCGTCAAACAAGCGTTCGTCCTCGACGACGATCGCCGCGCGCAGCTTGTTCGGCTCTTTCGGCAAAGCATCGCGGCAAAGGACGATGACGATCTGGCCGGCGGTAAATGCCGCCAAGCCTCACGCCTCTTCGCGCCTGGGCGTGCCCCAATCCTCGTAGAATCGGGCGGCTTCCCGCGAACTTCCGACGTATTGGCCGACGGCTTTGCTCTGCTCGCGAATCCGCTCCCTTCGCACACGGATGGCGGCCTCGGTGGCAATCTCGCGCAGATAGGTCGAAAGCCCGATCCGGCGCGAGCGCGCTTCCGCCTCGAGCGTCTCCCTTACTTCATCGTCGAGCCTGATCGAGATCGGCGTGTTCATCGGAGGAATCCCGTAGCTTCCGTAGACCTACATGGATGTATTGAAGGCGCGCTCAAGATCTTTCGCTTGTCTGCGCTCACACATTGAACCGGAAGTGCAGGATGTCGCCGTCCTCGACCACGTAATCGGCGCCTTCGAGGCGCATGCGCCCCTTTTCTCTGGCGCCTTGCTCGCCGCCATGGGCGACGAAATCGTCGTAAGCGATCGCCTCGGCGCGGATGAAGCCTCTCTCGAAATCGCTGTGGACCTTGCCCGCCGCCTCGCGCGCCTTCGTGCCGCGCGCGATCGTCCAGGCATGCGCCTCTTTCGGGCCTACCGTGAAAAAGGTGATGAGGTCGAGGAGCCGGTAGCCCGCGCGAATGACGCGGGAAAGCCCCGTCTCTTCAAGGCCGAGCGTCGCCAGATATTGCGCTCTTTCGTCGTCGTCGAGGAGCGCGAGCTGGGCCTCGATTTCCGCCGAGATGATGACGCAGGCCGCGCCATGAGAGAGCGCGAAGCGGGATAGCGCCTCGCTCCATCGATTGCCGCTCGCCGCGCTTTTTTCCTCGACATTGGCGACGTAGAGCACCGACTTTGCGGTCAGGAGCTGAAAGAGAGGGAGCGCCTTTCGCCGTTCCGGGTCGAGCGGCACCCTGTGCGCCGGGACGCCTTCGCGCAAAGCGGCGAGAACCGATCCCACCAGCTCCGCCTCAGCCTTCGCCTCATCGTCCCGTCCGCGCGCCCTCTTGTCGAGGAGCGGGGCGCGGCGTTCGAGGCTTTCGAGATCGGCGAGCAAAAGCTCGGTTTCGACGATCTCGGCGTCGCGGATCGGATCGACCGAGCCTTCGACATGCGCGACATTCTCGTCTTCGAAGCAGCGCACCACGTGAAGGATCGCCTCGACCTCGCGGATATGAGCGAGAAACTGGTTGCCGAGACCCTGGCCTTGGGCAGCGCCGCGCGCCAAGCCGGCAATATCGACGAATTCGAGCTGGGTCGGGACGATTTTCGCCGATCCGGCAAGCCCGGCGCAGATTTCGAGGCGCCGGTCCGGCACCGCGACGCGCCCGATATTGGGTTCGATCGTGCAAAAGGGGTAATTTGCCGCCTCTGCCGCTTGCGTCGCCGTCAAGGCATTGAAAAGCGTCGATTTGCCGACATTTGGCAGGCCGACGATGCCGCAACTCCAGCCCATGGCCTTCCCTTATTCGTCTTCTTCGCTTGGCGGCGGAGAGAGGCGGGCGACCTCGCTCATAAACGCGTCGGGCGCGCCCTTGAGGAGAAGCGGCAAGGCTTCGACCACGGCGTCGATCAAAGGCCCGGCCCAGGTTTCGATCTCCGCGCGCGAAAAATCCTGAAGGACATACGGATAGACGAGCTCTTTCAATCCGGGATGACCGATCCCCAGCCGCACTCTCCAGTAAAGCGGGCCGATTTCCGCGTCGATCGAGCGCAGGCCGTTGTGCCCGGCGTTGCCGCCCCCCAATTTGGCCCGAACCTTCCCCGGCCTCAGATCGATCTCGTCATGAAAGACGAGGACCTCCTCGCTCGCCAGCTTGAAAAACCGCGCCACGGCGCCGACCGACTCTCCGGAATCGTTCATATAGGTCTGAGGCTTCAAGAGAAGGCGCTTCTCCCCTGCCAGAAGGCCTTCGGCGAGGGCGCCCTTGAAGCGGCTCTTGAATGGGGAGAAGCCGTAGCGGCGGGCGATCGCATCGGCCGTCACGAAGCCGATATTGTGGCGATTCTTCGCGTAACGCGAGCCGGGATTGCCGAGACCGACGAGAAGGCGCATCAGAAAGCGTCGAGGCCCAGTCGCCCGCCAATCGCGGCTCAGGCGGCGCTCGGCGCCGCCTCCGGCTCGGGTGCCGGCGGAGGCGCGGCGGCGGCCGCGGCGGCTTCCTCGCGCACGGCCGAAGACGCGGCGATGCTCGCGACCGTGAAGTCGCGCTCCCTGATCGTCGGGCGCGAACCCGGCGGCAACGCGACCGCGCTGATGTGAACGCTGTCGCCGATTTCGAGCCCCGAAAGATCGACGACAATGCGATCGGGGATAGCCTCGACCGGAGCGTCGAGCTCGATCTCATGACGCACGACGTTCAAGATGCCGCCGCGGTGAAGACCCGGCGATCGGTCGTGGTTGATAAAGCTGACCGGCACCTGGACGCGCACCCGGCTCTCGGGAAGCACGCGCAGGAAATCGACATGCAAGGGAGCGTCGCTCACCGGGTGGAGTTGCACCTCGCGCGGCAGAACCCGGTGACGGACACCATCGATCGCAACCTCCAACAGCGTTGCAAAAAAGCCGGGCCGGGCGAGCGCGCGTTTGAGTTCTCGCGGTTCGAGGCTGATGAGGAAGGGCGCGTCGTTGCCGCCGTAGATGATCGCCGGAACGCGCCCCTCGCGGCGCGTCGCCCGCGCCGCCCCCTTTCCGACCCGAGCGCGCGGCAAAGCGCTGAGGGCAATGATCTCGGGCATCTCTTTCTCTCTCCTTCTTTCGAGAATTTGCGTCGCCTGCGCCGCTCTGCGGGAACAGTCCCGCGGCGGCAAGCGCGGTTCAATCGAAAAGGCTCGAAACCGAACGCTCCTCGCTGATCCGCCGGATCGCCTCCGCCATCAGCGGCGCGATCGTCACCTGGCGGATATTGGGCGCGGCCCGAACGGCCTCCGTCGCGACGATGCTGTCGGTGGTGACGAGGGCCTTGATGGGCGAAGCGGCCACCCGCGCCACCGCTCCGCCGGAGAGGACGCCGTGGGTGACATAGGCGTCGACCCCGGAAGCTCCGGCTTCCATCAGCGCCGCGGCGGCGTTGCAGAGCGTGCCGGCGCTGTCGACGATGTCATCGACGAGAATGCACCACCGCGCTCTCACATCGCCGATGATGTTCATGACCTCGGACACGCCGGCCCGTTCGCGGCGCTTGTCGATGATCGCGAGATCGGTGTCGAGGCGGCGGGCGATCTGCCGGGCGCGCACGACCCCTCCGACATCGGGGGAGACGATCATCAGGTTCTGGCGCGCTCGGTGCTCCATGATGTCCTTCACCAGAACCGGAGCGGCGAAGAGATTGTCGGTCGGGGTGTCGAAAAAACCTTGGATCTGCCCGGCATGGAGATCGAGGGTCAAAACCCGATCGGCGCCCGCCGCCGAGATCATGTTGGCGACGAGTTTCGCCGAGATCGGAGTGCGCGGCCCCGATTTCCTATCTTGGCGCGCGTAGCCGTAATAGGGAACGACCGCCGTCACCCGCCGCGCCGAGCCGCGCTTCAACGCGTCGAGTGCGACGAGAAGCTCCATCAGATGGTCATTCGCCGGAAACGAGGTCGGCTGGATGACAAACACATCCTCGCCGCGCACGTTTTCGTGGATTTCGACAAACACCTCCATATCCGGGAAACGCCGCACGCTCGCCTTGGTGAGCGGCAGGTCGAGATAGCTCGCTATGGCTTCGGCAAGCGGCCGATTGCTGTTGCCGGTCAGGATCTTCATGGGCATCAGTTACCGGTAGCGCCACGGGGCTCGGCGTCGCGGCCCTCTCAGTTTAGCAAACGCCTTGCGGCGGAGCAATCTTACGACTTTCGAGGCTTCTGAGGGGACGCGGCGCCGCGAGCGATGAGCTCGAGCACACCCCCCTGCGCCGCATCGGCGATGATGTAGGCGAGATCGCCCCACGAACGGTCGAGGAGGCGGGCGGGCACGTCGTTCTGTTGCGCCACTTTGCCGATCTCGCTGCCGTCGCGCCGCAAAAGGCGCCAGAGGATCGTGATGGGCTTTCGCCCGTCCTCTTCTTGGCCGACGGCGAGCTTGACGGAGAGCACGAGTTCGGGATTTTCGCGCATTTGCGAAACGACGGAGATATTCCGCTCGCCGAGGAAAAAACGGATGGCTTTGGCAAGAGCGGCTTCTCGATCTCCCGGCGCTCCTTTGGCGGTGCGCACCAGGATGCGCACGCCGCGCGCGACTTGCGGCGCGCCACGCGTCCCGCGCGCCGGTCCGGAAGGCGTGCCGGCACTCTTCGGTAACGCCTGCTCTCCGGCATTGCCGAAGAGAAGCTGCGCGATCTGCTCGGCGCTCGCAGCGGCGAGCCGGGCAACCGCGGCTTTCTCTCCTGCTTCCCATCCTTTCGCCGCAAAGAGCGCGCGCGCCGAGCGCGTGCCGATGACCCGGCCGTTGGCATCGACGAGGAGCCAATGCGCCACCACCGAAACCGAGGAACCGCGCGCGGCAGGCGCTTCCTCGATCCCACCCAAGAGTTCATCGCTTAGAATGCTCGCCGTTCGCGAGCTCGCGGGGACCTCGCGGCGCCGCAGCGCGCTCGCGACCGCCGCCGCGAGCTTCGTCGCCGTCGCGTGCGGCTTGCCGCGAACGGGTGCGACCGAAAGGCTGATGCTGTCCGGCACCGACATCAAAGGCGACCCCGGAGGGGGGACGTCCTCGGCGAAAGGGTGAGGCAGGGGCTGGCAGGCGGCAACAAGCAAGGCCGCGAACGGAAGAAGCCGGGAACCGGAGATCATCCCGCGAGCAGGATGGCGGACAAGAGCCGTCCATGGGCCGGCTCTCCACGCAAAGCCGCGCGGCGATGGCTGAAAAACCGCGCTTCCTCGCTCGCGGTGTCGCCCCTCACGCGCGCAACCTCGAGAATGCCCGCCTTTTCGAGCCGGTTCTCGATATAGCGCGCGAGATCGAAGAGAAAGTGGCCGCGGCGGCGCGCGGGGGTGAAAAGACCGTCGTTGCGGGGGTCATCGGCGAGGAAGGAATGCCGAAATTCCGGCCCCACCTCGTAAGAGGGTTGAGCGATCGAGGGGCCGATCGCGGCGCGAATTCGGCCGCGCTCGGCGCCGATCGACACCATGCGCGCGATCGTCGCCTCGAGAATGCCGCCCTTTGCGCCGCGCCAGCCGGCATGTGCCGCGCCAACGACCCGGGTCTCGGCATCGGCAAAAAGGACCGGCGCGCAATCGGCCGTAAGCACTCCGAGAGCGAGGCCCGGAAGCCTCGTCACGAGCCCGTCGGCGACGGGCGCTTCCTCGGGCCGCCAAGGGCGCTCCACGACGATCGCGGTGCTGCCGTGAACCTGGCGACACGTCAAAAGGCCTTCGCTCCCAGGATCGAGCCGGCCCATCGCAATGGCGCGGTTTCGCGCCACCTTGTCGGGCACATCCCCCGAGAGCGTCCCGCAGTTGAGTTCGGCGAAAAGGCCGCTCGAAACCCCGCCTTGGCGGGTGAAAAAGGCGTGGCGGATGGCCGCGCCTTCCGAGAGGAGGCTCGAGGTGATCATGGCTGGACGCGGGAGCCGGCGAACCCCTCGGGTGCCGGCATCCCCGGCGAGGTTATGGCCACCGCTTTGAAGAGATTGCCCATCTCGTTCGGATCGAGCAAGAGCCGGACACTTTTTTCGAGGCGCTCGCGCATGGCTTCCGTGGCCGCGCGCGAGAGGGCGGCGAGGCGCAGCTCGATGCCGAGGGCGCCGAGAAACCGGGCTTGCGACACCGGCCCATAGCAGAGCGCGCCCTCCCGGCGGGCCGCTTCGAGCACAGCCCCGAAATCGACATCGGCCGTCAGGTCGACGGCGCCCGGCGCGACAAGAGGGTGAACCCGGCGGTGACCGCGATAGGCTCTGAGGCTCGCGCGCCCCTGGGCGGCAACGGCGCCGTAATCGACGAAAAGAGCGGCGCCCATCTCCGCTTCGAGGCGCGCACCGAGAACGGACGCGAGAGCGAGCGCCGCCGGGCAAATCTCGACGACCGCGCCTTCCTCGGCGCTCTCCCGCGACGCCTCGGGAACGAGAAGGCTCGCCGCGAAGCTCTCGGGTCCATCGACAAAGACGAGGCGATCCTCCGGGTCGATCCCCACGAGACGTTCCGACCAGAGCGCTTTGCCGCGCACGAACTGCCGGACCGGCAAGGCGTCCAAGAACTCGTTGGCGACGAGCAGCATCGGCCCCGGCGGCAGCGCGTCGACCTGCTCGACCCATACCGGTTCGGCAAAGGCGAGCCGGGTCTTCTGCTCCGCGCGCAATCTTGGGCTCGCCTCGATGAGATAGAGCCGGATCGCGCGGCGAAATTCCGGCACGCACGCGGCGGCGCGCAAGAGATCGGAAGCGAGGAGCCCTCGCCCCGGCCCCAGCTCGGCGAGAACGAGAGGCGAGGGACCGCCCGATCTCTGCCACAGATCGGCGCACCAAAGCCCGATCAATTCGCCGAAGATCTGCGAAAGCTCGGGCGCGGTTACATAATCGCCGCTCTCTCCGAGCGGGTCGCGAGTCGCGTAGTAACCGCAACGCGGATCGTAGAGCGCCATCGCCATGTAAGCGGCAAGCGAAAGGGGGCCTTCGGTGCGGATGCGCTGCGCGATCCTCCTCGCGAGCGCATTCACGGCTGCGACTGAAGGCGCGGCGCACGACGCGCCCACAGAATGATCACGACGCCGGCGATCAGAACCGGTATCGACAGGAGCTGCCCCTCCGTCGAACCGAACCAGAGATAGCCGATCTGCGGGTCGGGCTGACGAAAAAACTCGCAGGTGATTCGCGCAATCGCATAACCGGAGAGAAAATAGCCGGTCATCAGACCGGGACGCCCGCGCACGCCCCGCCGCTCGGCGAAGAGGAGCACGAGAAAGAGCACGATCCCTTCGAGAAAAGCTTCGTAAAGCTGGCTCGGGTGGCGCGGCACGGGACCGCCCTTCGGGAAAATCATCGCCCACGGCACGTTGCTTGGCCGCCCGTAAAGCTCGCCGTTGATAAAGTTGGCGATGCGACCGAAAAAGAGCCCGATCGGGACTGCCGGGGCAATGATGTCGGAAAAACCGAAAAACGGCGCCTTGCGCGAGCGCGCGCAGAAAAAGATCGCGAGGATCACTCCAAGCAATCCGCCGTGAAACGACATTCCGCCGCGCCACAGATAGAGCATCTGGAGTGGGTACTCGGAATAATATCGCAGATTGTAGAAGAGAATGTAGCCGATCCGCCCGCCGAGCACGACACCGAGCGTCGCCCAGACGAGGAAGTCGTCCACGGCCTGCCGTTCGACGAGGCGCGGCGGTCGCTCGGCAATCGCGAGACAGTAGCGCCAGCCGATCAGAAGCCCGGCGATGTAAGCGAGCGCGTACCAGCGGATCGCAAATGGACCGAGCTGGATCGCAACCGGGTTGAAAGCGGGGTAGGGGATCAGATAGAGCGGCATCCGAGCCGAATCACCTGGTGGAAACCTGACACTTACGGCTTACCGCCAATCTTGGCAGGATAAGCGCGGCATCGCGTCGCGGCATCCCCGTCCCTTCAAAACACGAACATTTCCGGTTCGGGGCACTCATTCCGGGGAAACCCTCATGGTATGGTCGCGGCATTCTCTTCCTGTCGGGTATTCGCGAGGAAGACGCGATGCGCGGGCGAAACGTGCGGCCGAATCGGATGAAGGGCAAGGTCTTTTCGATCGAAGCCGCGGCTGCAACCGATGTGGGTCTGGTGCGCCGGATCAACGAAGACGCCATCCTCGAACAGAGCGGGATCGGGCTCTGGGCCGTCGCGGACGGCGTCGGAGGAGGCGATGCGGGAGACCGCGCGAGCCGCCTCATCGTCGAGAGCCTTGGCCGCATCAAAGAGCCTTGGAGCTACGAAAGCTTTGTTGCCGAAGTGCGGGCGGCGCTCGCGGAGGTAAACCGGCGCCTGCGGCGTGAGGCCGCGGCTTTGGGAAGCGGGCGTTCGATCGCGAGCACGGTCGTCGCTCTCCTCGTTTTCGATCGCTCCTTCTGCTGCCTTTGGGCGGGCGACAGCCGCATCTACCGCCTCAAAGCGGAGCGCCTCGAACAAGTGACGCGCGATCATTCCGAGGTCGAACTCCTCTTGGAGCGCGGCTTCATCACGCCCGAGGAGGCGCGCCACCATCCGCTTTCGAATCTCATCACGCGCGCGGTCGGAGCCGACCCGACGCTCGAGCTCGATGCGATCGAAGGGAGGATCGAGACGGGCGACGCCTTTCTCTTGTGCAGCGACGGCCTCAACCGGGTCCTCACGGACCCTGAGATCGAAAGGGCGCTTTTGCGCCATTCTGCAGAAGAGGCCGTGCGTGTTCTGATTGACGCGACGCTTGCGGGTGGAGCGCCCGACAATGTCTCGGTGGTCGCGGTCAAGTTTCTCGCCCCCGCGAAGGAGCGTGTGAAGGAATCGCGGTTGGGCGGGGTATATGATGCTTCCCGCGAGCATGGGGGCGGGATGATGTTGGGTGGCGCGCGTGTCTTGGAGGCGGATCGGTCGCAAC
>JAKAOO010000274.1 GCA_021812165.1 Pseudomonadota bacterium
CCGCTCAAGCATCGCCTCGCCGTCATCCTCGAAACCCAAGTGGAACCATTCAAGCTCGGTCTCCAAAAGACCCCTCGGCCGGATGACGCGGACGGCAAGGGTATTGCGGATCTGCTGCAGGACCATGCTCGGAAAGACGGTGAGGATTTGCAGCCCGATCCCGTCGCCGAACTCGTCGACGGCGTCGATGACCGAGCGGTCGAGAAGCTCGTATTCGCTGACCGAACGCCACCCCGGTGAGGCGACCTTCGAGATCATAAGTCCAGCCGTGATAGATGAAGCCGAGTTCTTCGGCGTGGCCCGAGCGCGAAAGGCAGAGAAGATTGCCGCGATGCGCGCAGCGATTGACAAAAGCGTTGATCTCGCCCTTGAGATTGCGGGCGACGATGACCGCAACCTCGCCGACCGTCGTCGCCGCATAGTCGCCCGGGTCCTTGACCTCGCATTCGAGGCAAAGGAAATTCCACACCGGTCCTTTGAAGATCCGCTCCCCTTCGAGCCGGTATTGTTCGGGATCGGTATAGAGAGCGAAGGGCACTTCGCTCAGCGCGTTGGAAGGCCAGCGGATCCCCTCTCTCCTCAGCGCGCCGGGGTCGGACATCGCTCCTCATCCTGTTCCTCGAAAGCGGGCCGTTATTCTTGTCCCCGAACCATAGATCGCGGGCGCGCGGTTGACCATGGGGGTAGAGAGCGCCTAAATCCGCCTCCTGAAGCGAATGTCGCTCACGATCGGAGGGCTTTCATGGACGATTTCCCTCAGCGCACGGGCATCTTCCTGGCGCCCTTTCATTACCATGACGAGAACCCGACGCTTTCGCTCGCGCGCGACATGGAGCTTTTGGAGCTTCTCGATCGGCTCGGCTATCACGAGGCGTGGATCGGCGAGCACCATTCGGGCGGTTTCGAGGTGATCGCCTCGCCCGAAATGTTTATCGCCGCGGCGGCCGAGCGCACCCGTCACATCCGGCTCGGCACCGGCGTCGTCTCGCTCCCTTATCACAACCCGTTCCTCCTCGCCGACCGCATGGTCCAGCTCGACCACATGACGCGCGGGCGGGCGATGTTTGGGGTGGGGCCGGGAGCGCTCGTTCACGACGCGCTCAAGATCGGCGTCGACCCCGCCAATCAAAGGCGGATGATGAACGAGGCGCTCGAGGTCATCGTGCCGCTTCTTTTGGGCGAGGAAGTGACGAAAAAGACCGACTGGTTCGACCTCGCCGCGGCGCGCCTCCAGCTGCGCCCCTATACGCGGCCGAGGATGGAACTCGCGGTCGCCGCGGCGCGCTCTCCGGCGGGCGCTCTCGCCGCCGGGAAATGGGGGATCGGCATGCTTTCGATCGGCGGCACGACTGAGGCCGCGCTCGAACGCCACAGAGCGAACTGGGGCCTTTACGAGGAGGAGGCGCGGCGGCATGGGCACACGCCGGACCGCCGCAACTGGCGTCTCGTCGGTATGTACCACATCGCCGAAACCCGCGAGCAGGCGAAAAAGAATGTCGAATTCGGACTCCAGGCCTACTGCGACTATTACCGCGATGTCGCGACCTTCCCGCTCCTTCCGCCCGACGTCACCGACGCCTACAATTTCATGGTCGAGACGGGCACGGCCTGCATCGGCACGCCGGACGACGCCATCCGCTACATCGAAAGGCTGACCCTGGGGACGGGAGGCTTCGGCGTCTTGGCCGAGCTCGCGCACAATTGGGCCGATTGGCCCGCAACCCGGCGCCACTACGAGCTGATGGCCCGCTTCGTCCATCCGCATTTCCAGAAGAGCCGGGAACTTCTGCGGTACAGCTACGACTATGCGAGCGCCCATCACCAGGAGTTCATCGGCCAGGCGGAGGCGGCGGTCAAAGCCGAAATCGAACGTCATAGCGGGCACCGCGACGAAGAGAAACGCAGCGCCGCCGAGTAGCCGCCGGAGGGAATTCGCTCTCCCGCTATCGTTTGGGGTGGCGCCATCCCATATCTTCTCTAATCTCTTGCCTGGAACCGCCCGGCGAAGGAACGGCCCATGCAGACCCAAAATCGGTTTTTCGACGATCTTTCGCGCCTCGCTTCCGGCGCGTTCGGCGCCGTCTCGGGGGTGAGAAGCGAGATGGAAGCGCGCTTCAGGGACCAGCTCGAGCGCATTCTCGAGGGCATGAACCTCGTGCGCCGGGAGGAGTTCGAAGCGGTCAAAGCGATGGCGGCGAAGGCGCGTTCCGAGCAGGAAGACCTCGAACGGCGGCTGAGCGCGCTCGAAGCGCGGCTGGCCGGGCACGCGCCCGCCGAAGGCGCGGCAGGGAAGGCGAGAACGCCGAAACCGGCGCGCGCGGACGAGAGCGGCGAGGCCTGACCTTGGAGCGCCTTTTTCTGCGCGACCGCGCCGGGCGACTTCGAATCCTTCAGGCAGAAATGAAACTTTGGCTTTTGCGGATCCCCTTCTTTCCGCCGAACGGAAGGAGGAAGGCGACATGAACTCTCTCTCCTTCGTCGAACCGACACCCCATGCCGGCACTCCGATCGATCTCGTCGAGGAGACCGCGGAGGCGAACGACTGGCCGCACGAACGGACGGGCGACGAGGCGTTGACCGTCGAGATTGCCGGCCGCTGGGGCGGGTACCGGCTCGATTTCGTCTGGCAGGAGGAGATGAACGCGATGCACTTCTCCTGCGGCTTCGAAATGGACGTCGCGGAAAGCCGGCTCCCCGCGGTCTACGAACTCCTCGCCTCAGTCAACGAGAAACTGTGGCTCGGTCATTTCGATCTCTCCCGCGAGGAAGGCTCTCCGGTGTTCCGGCAAACCCTGCTTTTGGGCGGTGCGGCGCTTCTGAGCAGCGAGCAGATCGAGGATCTTGTCGATATCGCCGTCGCGGAATGCGAGCGGTTTTATCCGGCGTTTCACCTTGTCCTTTGCGACGGCAGGACCGCAGGCGAGGCGCTTGCCGCAGCCGTCATCGACCCCGTCGCCGAGGCCTGAACGCCGATGGCGCCGACGCTCTTTCTCGTCGGCTGCGGGAAGATGGGGATGGCCCTTCTTTCGGGCTGGCTGGAGGGTGGCGTCGCGCGGCGTTTCCATGTCGTCGAGCCCGCAGGCTTGCCCGCCCGCCTCGCCGCTTGCGCCGAGATCTCATGGCACCCTTCCGCCGCGACCCTCGCCGCCGATCTCGGACCCGATGCGGTCGTCTTTGCGGTGAAGCCGCAGATCATCGACGAGGTTCTCCCCCACTACCGGCGCTGGGCGCAAGGGGAGACGCTCTTTCTGTCGATCGTCGCCGGCAAGACCATCGCCGGCTTCGAGCGCCATCTCGGAGCGGCGGCGATCGTCCGATCGATGCCGAACATGGCGGCGGCGATCGGCCGCGCGATGACCGTCGCCTGCGCCAACTCGCGGGTGAGCGAGGCGCAAAGGCGGCTTTGCGATCGCCTTCTCGCAGGGATCGGCGAAAGCGCGTGGGTCGAAGAGGAAGCCCTTCTCGATGCGGTGACCGCGCTTTCGGGGAGCGGCCCCGCTTACGTCTTTTTGCTGATCGAGGCTTTGGCACGGGCGGGTGAAAAGGAAGGGCTCTCGCCCGATCTCGCCTTGCGTCTTGCCAAAGTGACGGTGGCGGGAGCGGGAGAGCTTGCCCGCCTCGCGCAAGAGCCTCCTGCGGAGCTGCGGCAAAGCGTGACGAGCCGCGGCGGCACGACCGAGGCGGCGCTCGCCGTTCTCATGGGCGAGGGCGGCCTTTCGGATTTGCTGGAGCGCGCCGTCGCGGCGGCGGCGCGGCGCTCGCGCGAGCTTGCGCTCTGAGCCCCGTTCGGGGCGGCCGGCGGGCGTGGTATGATGGCGTTGCGCGGCCGAGCGCAAAGAAGATCGGAAGAGCGTCGTGTA
>JAKAOO010000065.1 GCA_021812165.1 Pseudomonadota bacterium
GGGGCGAGCAATCACGTGGTTTGGCGCGAGGTCGGCCGTTGCTTCGAACCAGAACGAGGAGAGCTCGGTCAGCGCCTGGCCTTTCAAAGGCAGCGCCGTCAGGACGCGGTCGAACGCGGAAAGCCGGTCGGTGGCGATCATCAGGCGCCGCCCGCCCGCAAGGTCGTAATTGTCGCGCACCTTGCCGCGATGGCAGCGCCCGAGTTCGGGGATCGAGGTTTCCCACAAAAGGTCGTCGAGATAGGCTTCGAGAACCGCTTTTTCTACCATCTTTCCTCTGCTTCCAACCTCTTCTCGGACGAGGCCGCCTTTCTAAACGGCAAGAGCGACCTCTGCAACGAGCGAAGGGTCGTTGTTGCTCACGTCTCCGACCCGTTTCGAGACCGGCCACATCTTGAGCCTCTCCGCCGGATAAGGAACGAGAAGCGATCGGAGTTCCTCGGGCTGTGCCGGCTCTTCGCCGAGCCAGGCTTTCCATGCCTCCTTGTCGAGGATCGCCGGCATGCGGTCATGGAGTTCGCAGACGAGCGTGTTTGCCGGCGTCGTCACGATGGTGAAACTTTTGACGGTCTCTCCCGCGGGCGAGCGCCAGTTCTCGAAGAGCCCGGCCATCGCGAGGAGCGAGCCGTCGGCGTGCGCGATCGCATAAGGTTCTTTGCCGCGGCCCACCTTTTTCCACTCGTAAAAGCTGTCGAAGGGGACGAGGCAGCGGCGCCGGCGGAAGGCTTCGCGAAAGACCGGCTTCAGGGCGAGGCTTTCGGCTTTGGCGTTGATGGTCGAATAGCCGATTTTGAGATCCTTCGCCCAGAACGGGATGAGGCCCCAACGCCGCAGTTCGAGACCGCGGCCATGCTCTTCGGCGAAATAACGCGCGACCGGAAGGTCCTGCGTCGGCGCGGCGTTCCAATTGGCCGCGAAATTCGGTGTCGGGCGCTCTGGAGGAATTTCCAATGTTCGCCGGATCTCGCTGACATCGGAAGAAAGACGGGCGCGTCCGCACATGGATCGAAGGTGGCGCCTCTCTTCCTGCGCGGCAAGCTCCTTCTGCCGCCTGCCGGCGGACTTTTCGGAGCAGCCCTTTCAGAGCGGGATGTTCCAGATGTCGCGAGCGTAGCCTCGCACGGCGCGGTCGGCGGAAAACCAGCCCATGCCGGCAATGTTGAGAAGGCTTGCCCGGCGCCAGGCCGAAGGATCCCGATAGAGCGCCTCGACCCGCATTTGCGCCTCGCTGTAGGAGGCGAAATCCGCCGCCACCATAAACGGGTCTTCGCGGAAGAGCGTCTCGACGATCCCCAGAAAGCGGCGCGGGTCGTCGGGCGAAAATTCCCCCTTCGCGAGCGCCTCGAGAACCTGGGAGAAAGCGGCAGAGGCGGCGATTTCGAGAGCGGGGTCGAAGCGGAGGCGCCGCCGCAAGGCGACTTCCTCGGCGTTGAGGCCGAAGATGAACAGGTTCTCTTCGCCGACCCGTTCGCGGATCTCGATATTGGCGCCGTCGAGGGTGCCGATCGTCAAAGCGCCGTTCAAGGCGAGCTTCATGTTGCCGGTTCCGGACGCTTCCATGCCGGCGGTCGAGATCTGCTCGGAAAGATCCGCAGCCGGGATGATGCGCTCGGCGAGGCTCACATTGTAATTCGGAAGGAAGACGATCTTCAGGCGATCGCCGACGACGGGATCGGCATTGATGACGCGCGCCGCATCGTTGATGAGCTTGATGATGAGCTTGGCCTCGTGGTAGCTCGGCGCCGCCTTTCCGGAGAAGATCTTGACCCGAGGGATAAAGGAACCGGTCGGATCGGCTCGGATCGCCTGGTAGCGCGCGATCGTCTCCAGCAGGTTGAGAAGCTGGCGCTTATATTCGTGAATGCGCTTCACGTGAACGTCAAAGAGCGCTTCGGGATCGAGGGCAAGCCCCAACTCTTCCCGGACATAGCGGGCGAGCCCCCGTTTGCGCTCGGTTTTGATGGCGGCGAACCGCTCTTGCAGGGCCCGGTCTTCGGCCTTTTTGGCGAGCGCGGCGAGGGCCTCGGGCTCCTCGACGACTTCGCTTCCGCACGCTTCGGTGAGGAGCCGGGCGAGAGCCGGGTTGGTCTCGGAAAGCCAGCGGCGAAAGCTGATCCCGTTGGTCTCGGCGACGATGCGTTCGGGGTAGAGGCGATGGAAGTCGCCGAAGACGCTTCGCCGCATCAGCCCGGTGTGGAGCGCGGAGACGCCGTTCACCCGGTGCGAGCCGAGAAAGGCGAGATTCGCCATGCGAACGTGGCGTTCCCCGTTTTCGCCGATGAGCGAGACCGACGCGAGGAAAGCGGGATCGCCGTCGCCGCGGTCGCGGAGGCCCTCGAGGTGCTCGTCGTTGATCCGATAGATGATTTCGAGATGGCGCGGCAGAAGCGATCCGAAGAGCGAAACGGGCCAGCTTTCGAGCGCCTCGGGCAAAAGCGTGTGGTTCGTATAAGAGAAGATTCTTGTCGTGATCCCCCAGGCGTCTTCCCAAGGAAGGGTGTGGACATCGACGAAAAGACGCATGAGTTCGGCGACGGCGATCGCGGGATGCGTGTCGTTGAGCTGGATCGCCACGTGCTGCGGCAGGGAATGGAGGTCGCCGAATGTCTCGATATGATGCCGAAGGCTGTCCTGAAGCGAGGCGGCGGCGAAAAAATACTCCTGCCGCAGGCGTAGTTCGCGTCCCGCCGGCGTGTAGTCGCTCGGATAGAGGACCTTGGAAAGCGCCTCGGCGCGCGCTTTCGGGGCGAGCGCTCCCGTGTGATCGCCATTGTTGAAGATGTCGAGCCGCAAGGGCTTTTCCGCTCGCGCCGACCACAGCCGCAGCCAATTGACGTGGCGGCCCCGCCAACCGACGATCGGAATGTCGTAGGGGAGCGCTTCGACCGTCTCCTGCGGGTGCCAGCGCCACTCGACGCGGCCTTCGGGCGAGGTTTCCCTTTCGACATGGCCGCCGAAATGAACGGGCACCGCGAATTCGGGGCGAGGAAACTCCCAGGGGTTGCCAAAGGCGAGCCAGTCCTCGGGGTCCTCTTGCTGCCAACCATCCGAGATGGTCTGGTGGAAAAGCCCGAAGTCGTAGCGGATGCCGTAACCGCAGGCGGGGATCCCAACGCTCGCCATGCTTTCCAAAAAGCAGGCGGCAAGCCGTCCGAGACCGCCGTTTCCGAGCGCCGGCTCGGGTTCGGCGTCCCGCAACCGTTCAAAGTCGACTCCGAGATCGCGAAGTGCCCTTTTGAGGGCCTCGTCGAGCCTCAGATTCCCGGCGACGTCCGCCAGGAATCGCCCGGTCAGGAATTCGAGCGAGAAATAGCAGACGCGCTTTTGCGGCGGCGCCGTCGCCGCCAGCGCACGCCGGATGACGCGGTCGCGCAACACGAGCGAGGTCGCGATAAACCAGTCGCGCGCCGACGCGGCGTCTGGGTCCTTGCCGGCGGCGAGCGCCAATCTGGCAAGGATCGCAGCCTTCAGCGCCGCGCTCTCATCTTCGCCGGAAAGCGGTTCTCTAGGCAGCAAAACCGCCGAGGCGAAATTTCCTCCCCCATGGTCGTTGGGCATCGCTCAGAGACCTGTTTGTACCCCCTGAACTGCTGCGCCAAGCGCGACAACGCAAACATCGCGCCTGCGCTTAAGATCCCCCGCCTTCGTGAAAAAATAGCGAAAGCCGCCGTCGCCGCAAGCGATAAATCCCCGCGTCACCCTGCCGTTATGATAGGCGCCGGTCGCCGGCTGTTGTGCCGCGGCGCCGCTGCCGCTACATTCGGTACGGGAATTGCGGCCTGACCGGCACGGACGACCGCGCCCGCGTCGCCCCATCGCGTGTGAGCGGAGGCATTCATGAAATATAGGCGCATCTCGGCCGATTGCCATGGAGGAGCCTCCCTCAGTCATCCGCGTCGTCCGCGCTCGACCACGAGAGCAGGGACGAGATCCGGCCTCGTCCGCGTTGTGCGCGCAAATTCCGTACCGCGCCCATGACAGGTGCCGGCCAGCTTCGACATCCGCTCTTGGGGTCCGATTGGCGGCCCTTCTCGGCTGAACTCCCCCCCATCCCAAGACTTAGAGCAGGCTGCGGAAAAATGCTGGAACGCCGTCATTCCGGGGCGCGGTCGATCCGCGGGCTGTCAGCCTTGCGCGGCCTTCGCGGCGAACCTCCGACGGCCGTGCCCGGCACGTCGCCCGCGGACGCGAGCCCGGAATCCATAAACACAGGCCCGAGAAATCGATGGCTTGGCCTGTGTTCATGGGTTCCGGGCCCGGCCCTCAAGGGCCGTCCCGGAATGACAGGGGGTTTTTCCGCATCCTGTTAGAAGCGGTTCTTTTTCAAGGAGTAGAGAGAAGCGATGACCCCGACCGTGCTCTATCCGGAGACGGAGCAAATTCCCGACGAAAGCATCGAGCGCGAGATCTATGGCCGCGACATCCTCATGGTGCGGCGGAAGGTGGGCGTGCTCGGCGAACTCAGCGATGAGGATTGCCGCGAGGTAAACGGGCTGGCGATCCAGCGTTATGCGGTCACCGCCCAAGATCTCGAACGCTTCCCGCGCCTCAAGGTCATCGTCCGCATGGGGGTCGGCGTCGACCGGCTCGACCGCGCCGCCGCCGCCGCGCGGGGCGTTCTCATTTGCAACGTCCCCGACTACGGCACGACGGAAGTGGCCGACCACGCGATGGCACTCGTCCTTTCGCTGCGCCGCGGCATCCTCCTCTATCACGACCGCATGCGCGAGAAGCCGCCGTTCTGGGAACTCTCGACGGAGGAACCGATTCGGCGTCTCGGGATTGAGACGTTCGGGATCATCGGCCTCGGACGAATCGGCACCGCAGTGGCGCTGCGCGCCCGCGCGTTTGGCTTCCGCGTCCTCTTTTACGATCCTTATCTGCCGAACGGTGCGGAACTCGCTCTCGGCGTCGGCCGCGCGCGAACTCTCGACGCGTTGCTCAAAGAGAGCGATGTGCTCTCGATCCACGCCCCGTTGACGCCGGAGACGCGAGGAATGCTCGGGTCGAGCGAACTCGCGCTCATGCCGAAGGGAGCGGTTGTCGTCAACACGGCGCGCGGTCCGATCGTCGATCTCGACGCCCTTCTCGCCGCCTTGCGCGAGGGTCACATCGCGGGCGCCGGCATCGACGTTCTTCCGGTCGAGCCTCCGGTCGAACCGATCCCTGAGCTTCTGCGGGCCTATCGGGCGCGCGAGAAGGGGCTCGCAGGGCGCCTCGTCATGACCCCTCACGCCGCCTGGCTCAGCGCCCAATCCGAGCGCGACACGCGAACCAAGGCCGCCGAGACGATGCGCGCGGCCCTTCTCACCAATCGCCCGCAGAACGTCATCACGCCGGAGATGGTCTAGAGCTCGAGGTGGAGACGCATGGCGTCTTCCCTCTTCCGCAGTCGTTGCGAGTTGAGCCGCCCGAGCGCGGGACCGCGCACGCGCTCCTTGGCGATCGCCCGTATCTGCTGAGCCTCGGCCTGCGACGGTGCCGCGAGGCCGCTCAACTCGGCCGCGCCAAGCCGCTTTACGAGAGGCTCTCCCGCGCCCGCGGCCGGAGCCTCCCCCGGCGAAGGCCGCGGCCGAAACCACATCAAGGCGTCGAAAAACCATCTCGCCGCCCGCGTCGTCGAGATCAAAACCCGCGCCTGCGTTCTTGCGCGATCCTCTCCTCAAGCGGCATGCTGGCCTACGCGCGATCTGTCGGAGGAGCTGATGCGTCTTGGTATTCACCTGCCGCACATCGGCAAGAAGGCCGGGCCGGAAGCGATCCGGCGCGCGGCGGTCCAGGCCGAGGAGCTGGGCTTTTCCGATGTCTGGGCGAGCGAGCACATCATCGTGCCGAACGGCGCCTCCTATCCGCCTTCGCCCTATTTTTTGGAGCCGGTCCTGACCCTCGCCTGGGCCGCCGCTTTCACCCGCCGGATCGGCCTCGGCACCAGCGTTCTCGTCCTGCCGATGCGCCACCCCGTGCCTCTTGCGAAAGAGCTTGCGACCCTCCAATGCCTCTCCGAGGGCCGGCTTATTTTGGGCGCCGGGGTCGGCTGGATGGAGGCGGAGTTCGCGGCGCTCGGCGTCCCCTTCCGCGAGCGCGGGCGACGGATGGACGAAGGAATCGCCATGATGCGCGCGCTCTGGAGCGAGGATCCCGTCAGCTTTCCCGCCCGCAATATCGCGGCCGAGATCCGCGAGATGCGGATGCTGCCTCACCCCTCTACACGGATCCCGATCTGGATCGGCGGCAGTTCCGAGCCGGCGCTCAAGCGGGCGCTCGCCTTGGGCGACGGCTGGCACGGTTCGCGCCTTTCCCCGCAAGCGGCGAGGCCGTTCGTCGAGCGGCTGAGGCGAGAAGCGCCGCGGCCCGACTTCGTCGTCTCTCTGCGCGCGAACTGGGACGGCGAGAACGAAGACGAACTCAAATCCCGCCTTCTCGGCTATCGAGCGGCGGGGATCGACCATCTGCTCATCCAGCCGACGCAAAGAGGCCTCGATTCCTGGTTTCGCGCCGTCGAGCGCGTCGCCCGCGCCGGGGAGGCTACCTCATGAGGCTCGCGATCGCCGGCAAGGTCTCCCCCTCGGGGATCGATTTGGGCCTCGTTCACGAGGCGGAAAGGCTCGGGTACGAGGCGGTGTGGTTCGGCGAAGCCTGGGGCAGCGACGCCGTCACCCCGGCCGCCTGGGTGCTCTCACAAACGAGCCGCATCAAGGCCGGAACCAGCATCATGCAGATGGCGGCGCGCACCCCCGCCACCGCGGCGATGACCGCGATGACGTTGCAGGCGCTGTCGGGCAACCGCTTTCTCTGCGGGGTCGGCCCGTCGGGCCCTCAGGTCGTCGAGGGCTGGCACGGCGCTCCTTTCGGCAAGCCGCTTTTGCGCACGCGCGAATACATCGCCATCATCCGCCGGATTGTCGAGCGGAAAGCGCCTCTCGAATGGAAAGGCGAGCATTACCGCATCCCTTACGACGGACCGGGCGCGAGCGGGCTCGGCAAGCCTCTCAAGAGCATTCTTCACGGCGACCCTTCCTTGAAGATCTACACCGCCGCGATGACGCCCAAAGGCTTCGCTCTCGCGGGTGAGGTGGCGGACGGGACGCTCCCGTTTTTGATGGCGCCGGAAAAGGCGGCGATCGTTACGGACCCGCTGAAGGAGGGCCTCGCTCGCGCCGGAGCGGGAAAAAGCCTCGGCGATTTCGATCTCGCCCCTTACGTGCGGGTGCGGATCGGCGAAGATCTCGAAAAATGCCGCGATGCCTTGCGGCCCGAGCTTGCGCTTTACATCGGCGGCATGGGGGCACGGGGGAAGAATTTCTACAACGACTTCGCGTGCCGCCTCGGCTATGAAGAGGCGGCCGGGAGGATCCAGGATCTCTATCTTTCGCGAAGATACGGCGAGGCCGCGGCGGCGGTGCCGGCCGCGCTCATCGACGCGATTTCGCTCGTCGGACCGAGAGAGCGGGTAAAAGAGCGCCTCGAGGCCTGGAAAGAGCTGGCGCGCGACGGCGCACTCGGGACCCTCGTCATCTCCGGCGCCGACCGGCCGGCCTTGCGCACTCTCGCCGAAGAAGTGCTTTGACGGTACACGAGGGGCGGCGGCCGACGATCGCCGCCTCACTCCCACGAAGATAAGGAGAGGCTCTGAAGATGTTGGACTTATATTTCTGGCCGACCCCCAACGGCAAAAAGGTGACGATTCTTCTCGAAGAACTCGGCATCCCCTACAAGATTGTCCCGGTCAATATTCACCGCGGAGACCAGTTCAAGCCGGAATTCTTGAAGATGAACCCGAACCACCGCATGCCGGTTCTTCTCGATCATGAGCCGAAAGGCGGCGGGGCGCCCATCTCCGTTTTCGAATCCGGCGCGATCATGATGTACCTGGCGGAAAAGGCCGGCCGTTTCTGGCCCCAGGACCTCCGCGGCAAATACGAAGTCACGGAGTGGGTCCTATGGCAGATGGCCAACCAAGGCCCGAAGCTCGGCGAATGCGGCCATTTCCGCCGGCTGGGGCCCGAGGAAGGCGACCAGTCCTATGCAATCCGCCGCTATACCGACGAGGCGAACCGCCTTTACGGCGTCATGAACACCCGCCTTTACGACCGCCGCTATCTCGCCGGCGAGGAGTACACGATCGCCGACATGATCTCGTATCCCTGGGCGGTCAACTGGCAAGCCCAGGGTCAGGACATCAACGAATTCGAGCACTTCAAACGCTGGTTCGAAGAGGTCGGAAACCGCCCGGCGGTGAAGCGCGGGATGGAGGTCGGAAACGATCTCCGGGTCGATCCATCGACGCTTTCGGCGGAAGATCGGGCGCGGATCCGCAAGATCCTCTACAACCAGCGCGCCATCCCCGCGCCGGCTTCCTCTCCCCGCGATGCGGTCCCATCACGGGGAAGGGGTTGACCAGTCTCCAGCGGGATCGGCCCCGGAGAGCGAGGCCCTTGTGGTCAAAATCAAACGGACGGAGCCGTTGTCGCCTGCCGCGTCGGGATTGCTTCGTCGCTCCGCTTCCGGCGATAACAGGGACTTGCGATGTCATTGCGACCCCCGGACGACCGCCCCGCGGGCGTTCCGGGGGGAAGCAATCTCGGCGGGAGCCGCCGCGGTACCCATCGTCGGATCCTCACCGCTGGGGGCCTCGGAACTCGTTGCCTGGGTTTTGCACGACGGCAAGGCCGGGATGAGAAGCCAAGCGCTCGGGCTTGCCGAAGCGACCGGTTTCCGCATCGCCGAAAAGCCGCTTTCGATCCGCTTTCCCTGGAGCCTGTTGCCGCCGCAGCTGTGGCTGCTGCCGCAGTTTGCGGCGAGGGAGACGCTCGCTCCGCCGTGGCCCGATCTGGTCATCGGCTGCGGGCGCAACACCGCCCTCCCTTGCCTCCTGATCCGCCGCGCGAGCGGGGGCCGAACCGTGGCGGCGCAGGTCCAGGACCCGAGGGTCGGGCGCGAGGAGTTCGACCTGATGGTGGTGCCGGAGCACGACCGCCTTCGCGGGCCGCGCGTCCTCGTCACCCGCGGCGCCACCCATCGCATCACGGAAGAGAAGCTGAGAGAGGCGCGCGCGCACTTTCCCGCGCTCGTCAGCATGCCGCGTCCGGTTGTGACCGCACTCATCGGCGGCTCGAACCGGACCTATCGCTTGAGCGAGAAGAGGCTCGGCGAGATCGCCGATTCGCTCGCCGCCCTCTTGCGCCAAACGGGCGGCTCGCTTCTCCTCACCGGCTCGCGCCGCACCGGGGAAGCGGGGCTTCGGCTTTTGCGCGCGCGCCTTCAAGGACTGCCGGCGGAGATCTGGGATGGAACGGGCGAAAACCCTTATATCGCCTACCTCGCCTTCGCCGACGCCTTTCTCGTCACCGCCGATTCGGTTTCGATGGTGAGCGAGGCGGCGGCTACCGGGAAACCCGTTCACATCATCGACCTGCCCGGAGGCAACGCCAAATTCGCGCGGTTTCACGCGGGCTTGCGGGCGGCGGGCGTTACCCGTCCCTTTGCCGGAAGGGTCGAAAGCTGGACCTACCCTCCCCCCGGCGACACCATCCGCGCGGGCGCCCGTCTGCGCGCCCTCGTCTTGGAACGCATGGCGGCGCGCGAGCGGGCATGAAAGGGCTCCTCCTCTATTTCGGACTTTTGGGCGCGAGCCTCGCGCTCTTCTATTTCGCTCCGAGCCTCGACCTCGAGACGAGCCGGCTCTTTTACGCGCCCTCCGCCGGCTTTCTTCTCGCGCACTTTCTGCCTTTTCTCATGCTCCACCGAGCGATCCCTTGGCTGACGCGCGGTCTTGTTCTATTCGCCGCTTTTGCCGTGGCGTGGCTCTTTCTCTTGAAGCGGCCTTTATGGCGGCTCGATTTGAAGGCGCTTCTCTTCATCGTCGCCGCCTTCGCTTTGGGACCCGGTCTTCTCGCCAACACTCTCTTCAAAGATCACTGGGGCCGCGCCCGCCCGTTCCAGACCCAAGCGTTCGGCGGGACGCGGGCGTTCACCGCGGCGCCTTTGCCCTCGGGGCAGTGCCCCACAAACTGCTCCTTCGTCTCGGGTGACGCGGCGCTCGCCTTCGGCTTTGTCGGCTTTGCCTTTCTGGTCCCCGCGGGGCGGCGGCGCCGGCGCGCACAGGCGGCCGCGCTCGCCTTCGGCGGGCTCGTCGGATTGGCGCGCATTGCCGAGGGCGCCCATTTTCTCTCGGACGTCGTCGATGCGGGTCTCCTCGTTTACGGTTCGACCTGGGCGCTCTACCGCGTGATCGTCGAGAGGGACGCTCTTGCCGCGCCGCCCCTTTTGCGGCTTTACCGCGGCCTCGGCCGCTCTTTCGCCGCCGGCTTTCGATCCGTTCGCGACGAGGAGGGGCCGCGCCTTTTCTTTTTTACGTCGGCGACGGCGCTCTTCACCGTCGTCTCGATCGCCGAATTCGACCGCCCGATCGCCTTCTTCTTTCATGAAGAAGGGCCCGATGTTCACCACCTCTTCGACCTCATCGGGCAACTCGGTCTCGGCCTCCCCTATTTTCTCGCGTTCGGGCTCGGCTTTGCCGCGCTTCATTGGGGAGGGGCGTTGCCGCGGCTTTCTCCTTTTGCGGCCCGGATGCGCGCCGCCTCGGCCGTTCCCGCCTTTCTCTTTGCCGCGCTCGCCGCCGCGGGGATCCTTGTCGATATTATGAAGCTGATTTTCGGGCGCGCGCGGCCGAAGCTCCTCTTCTCTTCGCATCTTTACGCGTTTACGTGGTTTTCCGCGCGGCCCGATCACTGGTCTTTCCCGTCGGGCCACACCGTCATCGTCGTGGCGCTTGCGGCCGCTCTGTGGCGCCTTTGGCCGCGCCACCTCCTATCCTACATCCTCTTTGCCGCGATCATCGCCGTAAGCCGGCTTGTCGTCGGCGCGCATTATCTCTCCGACGTCGTCGCGGGCGCCTTTATCGGCGTCGTCTCGGTGCGCGCGGTCGCTGTCGTTTTGGCCCGCGGCGGCATCGACCTCGACGCGGCCAAGAAAGGCATCGCTCGAGAACCGCCGCCGCCCTGCCGGCTCCTGCCGCTGCGGCGCGAGCGGCAGTTTCGGCCGGATCATTGACGAACGCGCCTTGCCACGGCGCACACCCGGTTGTATCGGCAAGATTGAGGGAGAACAGGGCGGCCGAAGCATGATGGCCCTCGGGATCGAGACCTTCGACAACAGGGTGGGCGGCAATACGCTCTACAAGGCCCTTGTCCATCCCGCCGCGGCGCCCCCGGCGCGGGCGCTTGGCGCGGCGCTCGCGCGCCATTCGCCGGTGGCGATCGTCGACTGCGAGCGCGCGGCCGAAGCCTTTCTCTCCTTTTACGGAACGGGCGATCTCAGGGTCGCCGGGGTTTATGTGCAAGACGTGACGAGGCTCGGCGAAAAGGTTTTGGGATGCGAGGCGGAGCCTGTGACCGCTCTTTCCCGCTCGCACGCGCGAGCCGTCTTTGTCGCCGCCTTCGACGCCGAACGGTTCGTCGAGCAGTTGCGCCCCTATCTGCCGCAGGATGCGAGCCTCTTCACCCTCGACGCCATGCGCCTCTGCGAGAAGCGCCTCACCAACCCGGGCCGCTATCTCGATCCTCTCAACTTCGTCACCAATTTTGCCTTCTTTCGAGACCGCCAGGGTCTCCATACGCGTCTCGTCACCGCCAATTACTGGGCGGGTTACGGCGCCCGCACCGTCAGGCTGTGGCTGACGCTCTTCGCCGAGAGCGGCGAGATCCTCGCCGAATGGTGCGAAACCCTGCCGCCCGCCGCCGCCGCGATCCTCTTCGACAGCTGCGAGATCCGCGCGCGTTTCCGGCTCCCCGAATTCGGGGGGCAGCTCTTTCTTCACGTCGTCGGCGCGGCGGGACACGACATCGTCAAATACGCGCTCGATTTCTACGGCGAAGGCGAAAGCGAGCGCACGCTTTCGTCCACCCATGACGCCAATGCTTGGCCGGCCGAACGCTATGCCGGCCTGCCGGCGCCTGAGCCCGGCGAAGAGGTGGTCTTATGGGTGCAAAACAGCCACCCGAGCCCGATCCCTTCGGGCGCGCTCGCGCTTGCTCCCATGGGCGAAGAGAGGGCCGCGGCGATCCTTCCGGAGATCCCTCCCTTTGCGACGCTTCCTCTTGATGTCGGCGCGCTTCTGTCCGGCCTTTTATGGCCTCGCCAGGTCGAATTTTATGCCGGAAGGCATGTGGTGCGTCCGCGTTATGAGGTGGTGAGTGCGGGCCGGCGACGGATCGCCCACGTCAACGTCGAGCGCAGCGACCTCTCGCCCGACCCGAGGATCCCCTCTCTCGCCGCGACCCTCGGCAAGGGGTATCTGCTGCCGGCGCCGATTCTGCCGCGCGGGAAGTGGCAAACGACCATTCTGCCGACGCCGATGGCGACGGCGCAAAAGGAGATGCCGATCGCCGCCATCCTTTACGATGCCGAGGGGCGGGAGGCGGCGCGCCATGCCTTTGGCCGTCTGCCGCGCGCGCACGGCACGGCGCTCGACCTCGACGCCGTGAGCGGCGCCGCCTCTCTCGGCGAGGGCTATGGACACCTCGAACTCGTCTACGATTTCGCCGAAGGGGGCGAGGCCGACGGCTGGCTTCATGCGATTTTCCGCTATCGCCACCGCGAAAGCGGACACGCCGCCGAGACGAGTTTTGGCGCGCACGTCTTCAATACCATCCTCACCTATCGGAACGAGCCGCAGTCCTATGCGGGGCGCCCTCCGGGCCTTTCGACGCGCCTTTTCCTGCGTCTTGGCGAGGAGGGCTTCGACACCTTGTGCCATTTGATCTATCCTGCTTCGCAACCCTGGCTTCGGACGAGCACGACCGATCTCATCCTTTTCGACGGCGAAGGGCGCGAGGTCGCGAAAAGGAGGCTGAGAATTCCCTGTTCGGGATCACGGCTCTGGTCCTATCACGGAGAATTCGAACCGGCGATTCGGCGTGAGGCCGGGGAAGGTGCCTATATCCTCGTGCGCGATCCCACCTGCCGGCTTTTCGGTTACCACGGGCTCCTCGGAGGCGACGGTGCTTTCAGCCTCGATCATATGTTCGGCTTTTGAGGCGCCGACACCCCTTCCCGCCGCTTTCCCGAGAACTGATATAGTGCTGGGCTTCTAGGAACCGAGTTGCGGAATGCGCCACGAGAGCAAGGTCTTGATCCTCGGCGCCGGACCCGCCGGACTGACGGCGGCGATTTATGCGGCGCGCGCCAACCTCGCGCCACTTCTCCTCACCGGGCTGCAGCCCGGCGGGCAGATGACGATTACGACCGATGTCGAAAACTACCCGGGTTTCTCGCAGGTGATCCAGGGGCCGTGGCTGATGGAAGAGATGCGCCGTCAGGCGGAGTCGGTCGGCACGAGGATCGTCTCCGACCTCGTGACTGCGATCGACCTCTCCGGGCGGCCTTTTCTCGCGACCGGTGATTCGGGCGATGTTTACGCGGGCGAGGCGGTGATCATCGCAACCGGCGCCCAGGCGCGTTGGCTCGGGCTCGAAAGCGAAGCGGCCTTTCGTGGTTTCGGCGTCTCGGCCTGCGCAACCTGCGACGGTTTCTTTTTCCGCGGCAAGGAAGTGGTCGTCGTCGGCGGCGGCAATACCGCGGTCGAAGAGGCAATGTTCCTCACGAATTTCGCGACGCGCGTCACTCTCGTCCATCGCCGCGACTCTCTGCGCGCCGAAAAAATCCTCCAGGACCGGCTCTCCCGCAACCCCAAGATCGAGGTTCTCTGGAACAGCGTCGTCGAGGAGATTGTGGGCGTGCCGGAGCCGCCGCGGGTCACGGCTGTGCGCTTGCGGAACGTCATCACCGGCGAGAAGGGCGAGTTTCCATGCGACGGCGTCTTTATCGCCATCGGCCACACGCCGGTGACGGGGTTCCTCGCCGGGCAGCTTTCTCTCGATGAAGAGGGCTACATCAAGACCCGGCCCGATTCGACCGCGACGGCGGTTCCCGGCGTCTTCGCCGCCGGCGACGTCAAGGACAAGATCTACCGGCAGGCGGTGACCGCGGCCGGGATGGGCTGCATGGCGGCGATCGAAGCCGAAAAGTACCTCGCCGAAGCGGAGGATGCGGCGACGAGGCGGGCCGCCGAATGAGCGCTTTCGAGGGAATCCAAGCCCAAAGGGCGCGCCCGCAGAAGCGGTTGCTGGGGGACAACGGGATGGACTGGGACAAATTGCGGGTCTTTCACGCCGTCGCGGAGGCCGGCAGCTTCACGCATGCCGGGGAAGCGCTCAATCTCAGCCAATCCGCCGTCAGCCGCCAGATCAGCGCGCTCGAAGAGAGCCTCGCGGTCCCGCTCTTTCACCGCCATGCGCGCGGTCTCATCCTGACCGAGCAGGGCGAGCTCCTCTTCCGCACGGCCCGCGAGGTCTTCGCCAAGCTGTCGATGGTCGAAGGGATGATCACCGAGTCGAAGGACCGCCCGAAAGGGCCGCTCAAGATCACGACCACGGTAGCGTTCGGCTCGACTTGGCTCACCCCTCGGATTCGCGAATTCCTCGACCTTTATCCGGAGATCGAGGTGAGCGTCGTCGTCGACGACACCGAACTCGACCTCTCGATGCGCGAGGCGGATGTGGCGATCCGCATGTCGCCGCCGCGCCAGCCCGATCTCATTCAGCGCCATCTCGTCAGCATCAAGGTTCACGTCTACGCCGCGCCCGAATACATCAAGAAGTACGGCATGCCGCAAAAGCCGGAGGACCTCGACAAGCACCGGATCATCGTTTACGGCGTAGATGCGCGGCCGCCGAGACAGGAGACGAATTGGCTCCTGGAAGCGGGCGCCAAGCCCGGCCAAGAGCGCAAGCCGATCCTGACGGTCAACAATATCTATGCGATCCTGCGTGCGGTCAGAAGCGGCCTCGGGATCGCCGCTTTTTCCGATTTCGTGGCGGTGGAAGAGAGCGATCTTGTGCGGGTCCTGCCGGAGCTGTCGGGGCCGCCTGTCGAAGCGTATTTCGTCTATCCGGAAGAGCTGCGCAACTCGAAGCGCATCGCCGTGTTCCGGGACTTTCTCTTACGCAAGGTCGCCGAAAGCAGGCTTGGCTGACCTTGCGGCCGCAGTAGTATTCAGGGACAATCTCTTTGCGCTCCTCCGGCGATACGTAAAAACCCCTACGAGCCTTGCGGTTTTTGCAGATGAGCCAGCAAAAATTCCCGGTGGTGCTTCTGACATAAATCGTTACATTCGCGTCCCAGGCGATCGTTGATCGCACCAAGTTTTCGGCGGCGAAAGTTGCCGGAGAGGGTTCCCGGGTCTTGTACCCGGGAAGAGGGTCTACGGACCCTTACGTCTCCCAGACGTGAAGCCTCCCTGTTCAAACTTGGCCGGAACTTTCGGGTTCCGGCCAATCTTTTTTGGCAGATTTGGTTTTCTTGGCAGATTTGGCGTCTGCGCCACCCGCTCCCGCAGGCGCGGTGCCGGCCAGAGCGCCCCGGAGATCAACCCTTGACGCCACCCAAAGTGAGGCCGGCCGTCATCCGTTTCCGGAACATGTAATAGGTGGCGATCGGCGGCGCCGCGTAGACGATCGCGGTTGCCATCATCAGGTTCCACGGCGCTTCGTCGCTGTTGAGGAATTGCGCGAGCGCGACCGGGACGGTCATGCTCGCCTTGCTCGAAAGCAGCAGGAACTGATAGAGGTAATCGTTCCAGGCGAGCAGCATTGCGTATGTGCCGACGGCAACCAGAGCCGGCGCCATCAGAGGCATGTAGATGCGCAGATAGATCTGCAGTGGCGAGGCGCCGTCGATCCGTGCCGCTTCGTCGAGCTCGATCGGGATGCTGGCGCCGTAATTCTGGAAGATGAAGATCGCGTAAGGGGTGGCGAACGTCACGAGAGCCGCAACCGGCGCCACGAGATGGTTCATCATCCCGTAATCCTGGGCGAGCCGATAAAAAGGGATCGCGAGGAACGAGGCAGGGATGACATAAGTCAGAAGCGCCGCGTTGCTGATGACCCAGCCGTGGCGGATGCGCATGCGGCCGATGACGTAGCTCGTCAGAGAACCAATGAGAAGCGTCAGACCGGTCACCGACCCTGCGAGAAGAACGCTGCGCCCATACTGGCGCCAGAAATAGTTGAGATACCAATAGCTTTGCGTAACTACGACCCAGTATTCGTGGAGCGTCGGATGCGCCGGCCACACGTGGCTCGAAAACACGTCGTTGTGGCCTTCGATCGAAACCATGAAGATGTTGTAAAAGGGGAAAAGCGTCCACGCGATCAGGAACAGGCCAAGCCCCGTCGCCCCGACGCTCTCAAGAATGCGGCGGCGTTGTGCCGCTCGGCGCAGCTGGTCGGAACGGATGTGCGACGGAGCCGTGCCTGCGGTAATCGCGGTCATAGCTGCACCTGTGCGGTCTTGAGTTTGCGCATCAATATGACGACGAGAGGGATGACGAGCGGCAAAGCCGTTAGAACCGCCGCCACGCCCAATCGCGGCTCGGCGAGACTGAAGGCGTCGCGGATGCCGAGAGTCGCCAGAACGTAAGTCGACATCGCCGGTCCACCGCCGGTGATGAAATAGGGCGTGTTGAAGTCTCCGAGGAGAAAGATCGTCAAGAGAAGCGTGGCGACGAGGTAGAGGTTCGCCAGCATCGGAACGGTTATAAGCGCGAAGCGGCGCATCCCGGTCGCGCCATCCACTGCCGCGGCCTCGTAAATCTCGGTCGGTATCGCCATGCGGCCGGCGAGAAAGATCACGGTCCAGAACGGGACCCAATGCCAGAGATGGGAGATGACGATCGAGAAAAAGGCCATCCAGCGGGTGTCGAGCCACTCCGGCCCGTTGATGTGGAAAAGTTTCCACAACACGTTGTTGATGAGGCCGTAGTCGCCGTTGAACATCCAGTGAATCGAGATGTAGGCGGGCATCTCGGGGATCGCCCAAGGCAGAACCCAGATCAACAAAACAAACTTCGACCACCAGCCGCGCCTGATGAAAAAGCCGGAAAGGATAAACGCGAGAAAGATTTCGAGGTTCACGTCGATCGCAAGATAAAGGAGGGTGTTGATCACCGTTTTCTTGTAGATGGGATCGCTAAAAAGTTCCGGATAAAGACTGGCTTTGCTGCCCATCCAAAAGCCATAAACGACCGGATAGACGACGAACGCGAAGAAAACTCCGACATAGGGAACGAGAAAGGCGAGCGCCCAAGTGTATTCGCTGCCCCGAAGCCCTCCGCGCAAGGCGCGCAGGAACGATCGCCGCGCCTGCGCCCCACGACCCGCTTCGAGGACCGACACACTTGCCATCGCCGCGCCTCCGCCCCGTTATCGCCTCTCAGGCCGCTTTGATCGGGTATCTGGCGAAGATCGCCTCGACCTGCTTCAGACCGTACTCGGCTGCCGCTTCCGGCTTCATGGCTCCGGTCAAGACCTTGGACAACGCCACGTTCAAGTTGTGCTCGGCCATCACCTCGGCATAAGCGGGATTGTAGACGAACCAGTAGGGGATCGTCAGACCGGTGGCCTCTTCGAGGTACGCCTTGCGGTGCGGGTCGGCGTTCCACCACGGATCGCCCATGGTGATGTCTTTGAGCGGGTTGAACCAGCGTCCGAGACCGCCTTTGTTGAACTCGTTGAGGACTTTCGGCTGGATCATGTACTTCATGAACTCCTTCGACACCGCAACGTTCTTGGCGCCCTTCGGGACCATGCAGCCGACCATGAAGATCTGTGCGGGATAGGGCTTGCCTTCGTCGTTGAGGGTCAAGCCGTGCGTCAGGATGTCGTCGTATTCCTTCTTGTTGTTATAGAGCGCGACCTCGGTCGACAGCGTGCCGTCGAAATCTATGATGCATTGCTTGGCGTGGAAGGCGTTGTTGTCGTCGGCGTCGTTCCAGTTGACGACGCCCGGCGGCTCATAGCCCTCCTTGT
>JAKAOO010000275.1 GCA_021812165.1 Pseudomonadota bacterium
CAGCCAAGCCATCGATTTCACAGGCCTGTGTTGATGGTTTCCGGGATCACGGTCTACGACCGCGCCCCGGAATGACGACATTCCAGTATTTTTCCGCAGCCTCTTAGAGCAAGGGCGCCGAGAGCGGAATGCCGAGCGCGTGTTGGCCGAACATCGTTCCTTGCACATCAAAGGAATAGAGGATGTGGGCGCCGATCGCGTGCGCGTCGCGGAAGTAGCGCGGCATATCGCCCGAGAGATAAAGCCCGCCGGCGCCCGATAGCCCCATCAGGATATCGACCGCGCTCCGGCACTCTTTGACGCACCAGGCGGCGTTGCGGCGGTAGCGCAGCTTGTCGTCGAGAGAGGGCGCTGTGCCGGCTGTGGCGACTTCCATCGCATGCCGGCAATCCGCGCGCATCATCAGTGCCGCGCCGTCGATCAAGGCGGCCGCTTCGGCGACTTTGATCTGCACCGCCTGATGGCCGCCGATCGGGGTCCCGCCATAGGTGGTGTTGCGCCGGCGCGCGGCGCCGACATAGCTCAAAAAGGCGCCTTCGGCGCAGCCGAGCGCGACCCCGCAGAGGACATGAGCGCCGATCGCGAGCATCGGCAGGCGGAAAAGCGGGCCCGGATTGACCGCGAGCCCCGCATGCTCGCCGCCGGCAAAGGCTTCGACCGGCGCCGTGCGGTATTCCGGAACAAACAATTCCTTTGCCGCCACGTCTTTCGAGCCGGTCCCGCAGAGCCCCAAGGCATGCCAGTTGTCGATGATCTCGTACTCGGAGCGATGGAGAAGCGCGAAGCGGTGACCGATCGCCTCCTCGCCCCGGCGGATGGTGACGGCCAGCATGTTCCAGCCGCAATTGTCGACGCCCGAGGAGAAGGGCCAGCGCCCGCTGACGATCAAGCCGCCCTCGACCGGGCGCCCGGCGCCGCACGGAAAGGCGAGCGAGGTGGCGATGAGAGTGTCGGGCGAGGCGTCCCAGATTTCGTCCTGCGCCGCCGGCGGAAAATAGCCGAGCATCCAGTGATGGGCGGCGAGATTGCCGAGGTTCCACGCGGTCGAAGGACACACCCGGGCGATCTCGGCGCAGATGTCGATGAAAATGCCGAGATCGAGCTCCGCCCCGCCGACGCGGGAGGGCTGCGCGACGCGAAAGAGCCCGAGACGATGGAGATCGCGCTCGCTCTCCTCGGGCAGGCGCCGCAGCGCCTCCGTCTCTCTGACGCGCGCGGCGAACGCGGGGACAAGGCCCCGCGCCCGAGCGACCATCTCCTCCGAGGAGATGCCGGCGAAGGAGACGCGCTCTTTCGGCAGGTTGGGCGAAGGCGTCCAGTCGTTGGCGTTCGCCATCACGAGCTGCGCGGAAAGTTGAGTTCGATCATCACGTTGTTGTTGTCGGGGAAAAACAGCTGGTCGATCGGCGGCGTTTCGATGTGGTTTTCGCGATACCGGATCCCCTTCGCGTCGAGACCCGCCTTCACCCGCGCGAAGTCTCTCGCAAGGAATGCGAAATGGTCGAAGGAGCCGGTGTCGTTGCCCGCGCCGCCGCCGATCGCATTGCCGCGAGGCACGATGTGGACGACCGGTTGGGCGCCGAGATACATCCAGTATCCCGGGAAAGAGAGATTTGGGCGGGGCCCGACCTCGAGGCCGAGGATGTTCCGGTAGAAATCCCGCGTCGCTTCGAGATCCTCGGTCTGAACCGTCACATGGTGGAGAGCATCGAGAGACATGGCGTGAAATCCTCCGTGTTGGCATTTCTTTCCTAAAAACTAGCGCGTTGCGAGCCGCGCGTCGATGCCTCGCATCACAGCGATTCGCCGGAGCGCAAGGAACCCGTGCCGCTCGCCGCGCGAGTGGGAGCGCCGGAGGGCGCGGCCACTCTTGGCGAAAAGAAGGGCAAGAGGAGCTTTTTTGGTCGCGCTCGCCCGCGTTATATTTCGAAGGCCATGCGCATCCTCTATCACCTCCCGCTTTCTCCGTTCTCGCGCACGGTGCGCGTCGTGCTGCACGAAAAGAACCTCGATTTTACGGCGATGATCGAACGGGTGTGGGAGCGGCGACCAGAATTTCTCGCGTTGAACCCGGCCGGCGAGGTGCCGGTTTTGATCGAGCCGGACGGAACCGTTCTCGCGGGCGGCGAGGCGATCGTCGAATACCTGGACGAGGTCTATCGCGAGCGCATCTTGATCGGCCTCAACCCGGTCGACCGCGCGGAGGTGCGGCGCCTCTCAGCCTGGTTCAACAACAAGATGAACCAGGAGGTGACGCAAAACCTGCTCGGCGAAAAGATCATGCGCCGCCTCGAAAAAAGCGGGCAGCCGAATTCCCTCCTGATCCGCGCCGGGCATGCCAATCTGCCGCATCATCTCGATTATATCGGCTACCTTGTCGAACGCCGGCGCTGGCTTGCGGGCGACCATTTCACGCTCGCCGACATCACCGCCGCGGCGCAACTTTCGAGTCTCGATTATCTGGGCGATGTGCCGTGGAACGAACACGAGCCGGCAAAGGAATGGTATGCCCGCATCAAGTGCCGCCCGAGCTTTCGCCCGCTCCTTGCCGACGCCGTGCCGGGCCTTTCTCCGCCCAGGCATTACGCCGACCTCGATTTCTGAGCCGCCTGCCGCGGCGAGGCCGACGATCCCTGCCTTGGCTCCGGTTCCGGACCAGGGCCACCGGGCCGGGCGCGATAGAGGGGTCGCAAGCTTGACTTAGTGGAAAATTATCATAGTTTATGACGAATACATAAGGTTCATAAACTTCCTATAACCATGGATCCTCGCCGTAACCCTTACGCCCCCGGCGCCGGCGCTCCACCGCCCGAACTTGCCGGACGTGATGAGCTGATCGAGCGGGCGGCGATCGCTCTCGACCGGATTCGCGCCCGCAGGCCCGCGCGCAGCTTGATCCTGTACGGCCTGCGCGGCGTTGGGAAGACGGTCCTTTTGAACCGAATTCGCCTCGATGCCGAGGCCCGCGGGATCGTGAGCGTTAGGGTCGAAGCGCCGGAGGAACGCTCGCTGCCGGCGCTCCTTGCGCCCGCGCTGCGGGCAACGTTGATCCGGCTCGGTCGCGGCGAGGCGGCTAAGGCCGCCGTCGTGAAGGCGATGCGCGCTCTCGCCAGCTTCGCCACGGGGCTGAAGCTCAAGTATCGGGATATCGAGTTCGGCGTTGATATCGATGCCGAGCGGGGATTGGCGGATAGCGGCGATCTCGACAACGACTTGACCGAGCTCCTGGCGAGCATCGGATCGGCCGCCGCCGAGCGTCAAACGGCGGTGGTCCTCTACCTCGACGAGATCCAATACGTCCCGGAAGATCAGCTCGCTGCGCTGATTGTGGCGCTCCATAACGCCAGTCAAGAAGTGTTGCCGATCACGATGGTTGCTGCCGGCTTGCCGCAGCTGGTCGGCCGGACCGGGCGAGCCAAGTCCTACGCGGAGCCCCTGTTCGAGTTCACGCCCATTGATCGGTTAGACGACCACGCGGCTGAGGCCGCCCTCACCGTCCCGGTGCAGCGCGAAGGCGTTGACTATGAAAGCGAAGCTATAGCAGAGATCCTGGAGCAAACCCGGGGATATCCATATTTCCTGCAGGAATGGGGCAAGCAGAGCTGGAATCTCGCCGACGCCTCGCCCATCGAGGCCGAGGACGCGCGGCGCGCGACCATCGAGGCACTGGCCGAACTCGACGCCAGCTTCTTCCGCGTCCGGTTCGACCGTTTAACGCCAGCGGAGAAGCGGTATATGCGGGCAATGGCGGAACTCGGGCCTCAACCCCATCGCTCCGGCGATATTTCCGAGGTGCTGGG
>JAKAOO010000066.1 GCA_021812165.1 Pseudomonadota bacterium
TCCACATAAACCTGTTTGGGGCCGTTGACCATGATGTCGGTCACGCTCTCGTCTTCGAGCAGCGGCTCCAGCGGCCCCAACCCCAACATGTCGGCGATCAGCGACTCGACGAGCGCGCGCTGCTCGATGAAGTTGAGCTGGGTCTTGGTCTCCGCCAGAAGCTCCTTGACCCAATGCGCGAGCTGCGCTTCGAATTGCGCGCGCGGCATCTCCGCCGCCGCCGCCACATCCATGTGTTCGAGGACGAGCGGCAGGATCTGCGCCTTGGCGCTTTCGACTGCGGCGCTGTTGGAGGCGCGCCGCCCGTTCGCTCCTTCGACGGTCCCTTCCGTCCCCTGCGGCTGCAGAAGGTCGAGGAGCCTCAGGTCCTGGACGATCGAGCCGATAAGGTCGCGCCGTTCGAGCGGCCCCACCGCGAGCGCTTCCTTTTCGCAATAGGCTTGGACCGCAGCCTCGACGAGCTTTAAGAGTTCGTCACCACCGGGCGGGATCTGATGACCGGAGGCCGATGTCGCGCGCAGTTCGGCAGTCAGCCGCTCTCGCGCCACCGCAAGGGGGTCCTGCGCCTCGGAGGCGGCAGAGGCATCGGCCGAGGGTGCGGTCGCAGGCATTGCGCGCCCGTTCGACCGGCGCGGGCCGGAGTGTGCGCTTCCCGCGGACGCCCGCCGCGCGGAAAGATGCGCGATGCGTGCCTCGATCCCGCGTTCCGCAGCCGGACGGTTGAAGAGGCCTACCATAACGAGCGCAGGGCGAAGAGACGGCTTTTCGGTTTTGCCTCGGCGGGGCCGGCGAGAGCCGATACGAGCTGACGCAATTCGCGCAGAACCGGGCTTCGCGACGCCACCTGCGGCAGCGGCTGGCCGGCATTGGCCGCCGCTCCCGCCGATTTGGGATCGTAGGAAAGGCTTGCTTGGAACGCTTTGCCGGTGCCTTTTTCGAACTCGGAGCGGCTGACGAGCGCGCGTTCGCTCGCGGTTCCCGCTTCGACCAGGAAGAGGCTCGACTGCGGCGCCTGCTCGCGCAGCAGGGTTTGCAGACGGATCGTGTCGCGCAACCCGGCAAGGCTGCGCTCGCACACCAGCACCGCATGGGTCGCCGCCGCGAGAACGGCGCGCTGCGCGGGCACGGCGCCGCGCGGCAGGTCGACCACGATCCAGCGGAACTTGCGCCGCAGCTCGTAAAGCAGCATGTCGATCGCGCCGGGATCGACGGCGACCGGCTCCGCCGGCGAGGCTTCGGCCGCGAGAACGCGCAGATGTTCGGTCATTTTGACCATGGCGGCGTCGATAAAAATGCCGTCGATCCGGGAGGGCTGTTCGAGCGCTTCGCACAACCCGCCGCCCGGATCGGTATCGAGCGTCAAGGCCACCGTGCCAAAATGCAGGTCAAGATCGACGAGCGCCGTCGGCAGGTGCTGTTCCTCGGCGAGAAGCCACGCGCAGGAGACCGCGGTGGTGGTGGCGCCGATCCCGCCTCGGCTGCCGATGAAAACGACGACGTGCCCGAGCCCGCCGTCGCCGTTCTCGTTTGCCGTCTGCGCCGGCTTTTCGAGAACGACGGCGAGCGCCTCGCGGCTCGGGGGCTTCAAGAGATAGTCGTTGGCCCCGGCCGATAGGAGGTCGCGGAAATGCGTCACGTCGTTGACGTTGCCGAGCGCGACGAGCTTCATGTCGCGGCCGCCGACCGTGCGGGCGGCGCTGACTTCCGCGATCGGCGCGGCGGCGCCGGAAAGATCGAGAAACAGGAGGCGCGGCGCCAGCCCCTCGCGAATGCGGCGCAGCGCCGCGTCGAGGGTCGCTTCGACCACGACGTCGTCGCCGAGCCTCTGCTCATGGATGACGCCGTTGAGACGATCGAGCATCGTCTCATCCTGCAAAACCGCGAGAACTCCTTCCGGCTCTCGCCGCGTCTCTACTGCACCGTTCTGAACCAAGCTCATCTATGGGCCTCCGGCTGAAATTCCTGCGCTGGGCGCTGGGGTGACCGCCCCTCCGCCTGCCGCCGCTCCACCCGGCGCCGCCACCTTGTTGGCAAGGTAAAGGTTCGTGGAGAGAGCTGCGGGACCTGCGTCGGCGGGCCCGAGCGGCTCGCCGCTGACGAGATCGGTGGGGCTTGCCACCATCAACCCGAGATCGCTCGTCGTCGCGCAGCCGAAATTGCTCGGCAGCTGGTTGTTGAAGCGCTCGGGCGTTCCACTGCTCCAATTCGGGCAAGGCGGCAGCGTCACGAGAGTGCGGACAACGCTGATGACCGCTTGATTGCGGGCGACCCAGGGAAATCTCGCCGGGTGCACGACGATGCGATCGGGCAGAAGCGCACGCGAAATGGCGGCTTCCCGCGCCGCCGCCAGCCATGGCGGACCTCCGGCCGCAACCAAGACCCGGTCCTGCGGCAGAATGGCGCCGAGGAAAACGAGCCGTTGCAGCCTTTGCGGTTGGCCTGCGGCAAGACGGGCCGATCCGGGCACGAAGCGCACCGCAATCCTCCGGTCCGCGGGCGAGAGCGTCAAGCGACTGGGCGCCTCGGCCCTGGTGTAGGTGGCGACCGCGGGTTGGCAGGCGGCAAGCGCCAGCATCGCGGGGAGAGCGGCGTGGTAAAAGCGAAGCTTCATCATTTCACCCTCCCTCTAGTGAAGTTGGAACCCGCCGGGACCGACGAGCCCTTCGCCGTTGGCGTTGAGCGGACCTTTTCTCGGCGCCGCCAGCGTTTGCCGGTAGTTGGCGCCGGTCATCAGCCGCTGCATGTCATGCGGAGCGACAAAGCCCTGGGTCGGCGCGGCGAGAGCGGTCTGGACCGGATTGACGAGATAGGGGGTGACGATGATGACGAGTTCGGTCTCGTTCTCCTGGTACTGCTCCGAGCGAAAGAGCGCTCCCAGAATCGGAATATCGCCCAAAGCCGGAACCTTCGAGACGTTTTCCGTGGTGTTGTGCTGGAGCAATCCGGCAAGGGCAAAGCTTTCGCCGCTCGCAAGCTCGACGGTGGTTTCGGCGCTGCGCTCGGTCAAAGCGGGGATGGTAATCGTAAAGCCCGAGGAGATCGGCAAAGAGACCGCGCCGACGCTGCTAAGCTCGCTGACTGAAGGTTCGATTTTGAGATTGAGGTGCTTGGCGTCGATGATCGTCGGCGTGAAGGCGAGGCTCACGCCGAATTTCTTGAACTCCACGGTGATCGTCGGGAACCCGGAAGTGCCGGAGGTTCCGGCGATCGGCACGGGAAATTCGCCGCCGACAAGAAAGTTCGCCGTCTGCCCATTCATCGCCGTCAGGTTGGGCTCCGCCAAGTCGGTGATAAATCCTTCCGCCGTGAGCGCGGCGAGCTCGGCGGAGAGGGCGTCCGTATTCGCCGCCCCAAAGATCATTTGATTGGGGAGGGTGCCGTTCACCGTGGTCGGGTTCTGGGTGAGAACTTGCAGGGTCCTTCCGAACTTTTCCCAGTTGATGCCGAGGCTTTTCAAAACGTTGCGGTCGATCTCGTCGATGCGGACCCGCAGATTGACCTGGTTTGGCATCGCGATCTTCATCTCGTCGACGATCTTCGAACTCTTCGTTTCGCCGCCGATCGAGGTCGCGAGCGCTTCCGCCCTTTGCGCGGCCATGGGGTCCGACACCATGCCGCTCAAGACGATGTTGCCGCCCACCGCGCGCACGTTGATCGCCTGGCCCGGCAGAAGCCGACTGATGGAGGAGCGCACGCGCGAGATGTCAGGAAGCACGTCGACCGCCGAATTGAGCATCACCTTGTTTTTCGCGTCGACCGCGTAGACCACGGTCTTGCCGGGAGTCTTTGCCGTCACATAAATGAGCTGAGGCGTTTTGACGGCGACGTCGGCGATCGCAGGATTGGCGATAAAGACGGTGCTCGCCGGGCGCGGCAGATGGAGGAGGGTGCCCTGGGAGACTTCGAGGACGATCGGCGGGCCGGTTGCCGGCACTTCGATCACCCCCCGTTGAAGCCGCACCTTGGCGGCCTCTCCGGTCGCGGCACTCGCGAGTAACAGGAGCGAGGCCGCGAAGGTTGGCAGGAAACGCATGAGAGACCTCAAGATTTGTGTTTCACTGCCACAGATTCGGTTGAGATCTGGGTGCCGCGCAAGATCGTAATCTGGCCGTTGTCGGATTCGCCGTCTTCGCTCAAAGGTTTAGGCAGCAACGGGCTGATTTGACTATCGAGCGTATAGGTGACCCGGAGCGGGTCGGACTGAGAATCGGTGAGCTCCTTGGGCTTCTTGTTCGCTCGCGCAAGGCTTCTGAGGCTCAAAGACAATTTTCCCATCTGGCTCGCGAGGGCAATGATTTGGCACTGCTTCGGGGTCACTTCGAGAGTCGCGGTGTGGGCGAGATACGCATGGCCTGCCTTGCCCGTGAGCTGTTGGTCAATAGCGATCACGCGCACGTCGCTCAGCACGGTCTCCGACGCTTTGTGCTGGTAGCCGCCGTTCTTGCCGGCGGGCACGGGATAGGTGATGAGAATGTCGACCCGGTCGCCCGGAAAAACGAAACCCGATATTCCCGAGGTCGCGGTGACGCGCACGGAAACGGCGCGCATTCCGGGGTGCAGCGCCGCCGCGAGAAAGCCGCGGCTGCCTGGGGCGACGATTTGCGTCAGGGTAACCGGCTGGCCGGGCGCGATCGGCTGGCGGGCGACCCAGCCGGCAAAGGACGAGGCGGGACGCGTGTCTCGGAGGATATAAGAGGGGTCGAGAGCGCCGCTCGGCCAGTTCTGCCAAGTGAGTTGGCTGGGCTTTAAGATCTGCCCGCGGGTGATCGCGCCGCGGGCGACGAGAACGGCTTTCGCTGGCGTCTTCGGTTGCTCGAGCCTTGCGGCTGTCTTTGCCGCCTGCTGCGCGAGCCAGGAGCGCGCGACCAAAGCGGAACCACCGGCGAGGGCGAGGGCGACGACGAGGAGAAGAAAGCTGCGGGCGCGCATGGTCGTGACTCAATCAAAGTGGAGAGGGAGGGTGACGATGAGAGAGGCGGCGGCGATCGCGAGACCGTACGGGATCGACTGCATCTTGAGCGCCGAGACTTCGCCCGAGGATGGCGCGGGCCGGCGCAGCGCCGAAAGCTGCATCCCGAGCGGCGTCAAGAGAAAGAGCGCGATTGCGCCGCCGAAAAGCGCGGTCAGGATGAGAAGCGGCGGCAGACCGCTCGCGCCGGCCCAGAGCGAGGCGACGGCGAACAGCTTGACGTCGCCGCCGCCGCAATAGCCGCGCGCAAAGAGAACCGCTCCAACGAGAAAAGTGAGGACGGCGCCGCCCAGCGCCCACAGCGCGCCGCCGCTGTCGGGGCTCGCCAATAGAGAGAAGGGCCAGAGAAGAAAGAGCGCGACAACAAGCGTATTGGGGATGACGAGACGCCGGCAATCCTCGAAAGCGGCCGTCACCATGAGGCCCGCAAAACCGGCAATAGGGGCGAGACGGAGGGCGGGAAGCATCACGAGAGCTGCGAGGGTTCCGGCGACGAGGGCATCGCTGTCGCTTTCAGGGGATCGAATGGCCCCATACTCGGCGGCAATGGTTAACAAAGGCGTAAGGCGAAAAACTCAGATTGCCGGGAGAGATTGGGGGCGTCCCGAGGCGCGTTTTGGCCCTGGAGCCGCGGATCGATCCGCCTCGGAACGACAGCCTCAGGCAGAGCCGAATTTCTAGAAAGAAACAACTCGTTTCATCCCCTGCGGGTCGGCAAAGCCGGTGGCGAACTAAGCAACATCTTGTTGATCGGTACACAGCCCTCTCCGCCCTGAAGGGCGGAGAGGGAGGGGCCCATCGCGCAGCGATGGGAGGGTGAGGTGGGCTTTGCCGGCGCGCTCGGAACCCCACCTCACCCGGCCCTCTCCGCCCCCGGGGGCGGAGAGGGTTCATCGGGCGCGGCGAACGGATGTGTACCAACCACTGCAAGCTTGCTTAGAGCCCGCACACCTCTTCAGACATTGCTAACCATTTTCGGGTGCAGATGGCGGCTCTCGCAGCCCTTCTTGATGAATCATGACCGATCTCGCCATCTCCCATCCGGCGCGCACGCGTTTGAAGCTGTCGTTGCCGCTTCTCTTCGGCCTTTTCGTATACGCCGTGACCCTCGTTCGGCCGAGCCCGCTCCTCGGCGACCCCGACACCTATTGGCACGTCGTTATCGGCAACTGGATCCTCGTCCATCATGCGGTCCCGCATCAGGATCTCTGGTCGTATACAAAAAGGGGCGCGCCTTTCGTTCCTCTCGAATGGCTGGGCGAGGTCATCATTGCCGGGCTCTACGACAAGCTCGGCTGGGCGGGGCTTGCCGCCTCTGCGGCGCTCGCGGTCGCCGCGGCCATCGCGTTGCAGCTCCGGGTGCTTCTCAAAAACCTGGCGCCGGCGCATGCGCTCATCGCGGCGGCGCTCGCCTGGAACCTCTTCCTCGCGCACCTTCTGGCGCGGCCTTTTATCTATGCGGAGCCCATTCTCGTCCTGTGGATGGGGGGCTTGCTGGCGGCGCGAAGCGAAGACCGCGCCCCCTCCTTTTATCTTCTGCCACTGATGGTGCTTTGGGCCAATCTCCACGCCAGCTACCTTCTGGGGCTCGGCTTTGCCGGCCTCTTCGCCGGCGAGGCCGTGATCGCGGCGCCGGACAAGAAGGCGCGGCTTCGCGAGGTCCGCCGCTGGGGTCTCTTCTGCGCGCTCGCCTTTGCTGCGGCGTTGGCAACGCCCTACGGCATCTCCGGCGTTTTGCAGCCTTTGAAGCTTCTCCACATGCATTACGCGCTCTCCGTGATATCGGAATGGCAGAGCCCCAATTTCGAACAGTATCAGCCGCTCGAACTGTGGATCCTCCTCGTTTTCGGCACCGCCTTGGCCCGCGGCTGGCGGCTTCCCGTGACGCGGCTTCTGATGGTGCTCTTTCTCCTGCACATGGCGCTCTCGCATGCGCGCAACGTCGAACTCTTGGGGCTCCTGGCGCCGCTTCTGGCCGCCCCCGCGCTTGGCGCCCAACTCGCGGGTGCAGGAAGCCGCCTCCTGTCGTTTCCCCGCTTCGACCGCGCGCTCACGGCTCTCGCCGAACCCGCGAGCGCGGCGGGAAGAGCGCTCGCCGCATGTCTCGTTCTGGTGATCTCGGTCGCGCTTCTGCTGCCGCATCCGATCGACCGCGACAAGGACAAGGTGACGCCCGCCGCCGCCCTCGCCGCGGTCGAAGCGCACGGCGTCACAGGCCCGGTCTTCAACGGCTACGGCTTTGGCGGCTACCTCATCTTCCGCGGCATCAAGACCTTTATCGACGGGCGCGCCGATTTCTACGGCGACCGATTCTTGAAGCGGTACATTGACGCCGTCGATCTGCGCAAGGACAGCCTGCCGCGAATTCTCGCTGAGTACGGCATCACCTGGACCCTCTTGCCGCCGAACGCTCCCGCCGTCGTTTTCTTGAAACATCTGCCGGGCTGGCGGCAGCTTTACGCCGACAAGACCGCGGTCGTCGATGTGCGCGAAGACGCGCTGAAGCGCTGAGGCGCGGGTGAGAAAGCCGTCATCGCAATGCTGAAAAGGCGCTCCCCGTCATTGCGGCGCGCGGGCGTTGCCTGCGAGCCCGGAATCCATGAACACCGGCTCGTGAGATCAATGGGTTGGCCTGGGTTCATGGGTTCCGGGCGCGGCCCCGAATGGCCATCCCGGAACGACCAGGGAGCTTTCCCGGAGCCTCTTCAGTCCATGACGCCGGTCGCGCCAACGCGGCTCATATGGTGGGCCGCGTGCTTGACGCTTGCGGCGGTGCTCGCCGTTCCCTTTTTCCTCGCCCAGATCCCGCCCGTTCTCGATTACCCGAACCATCTCGCGCGCGCCTTCATCCTCGCCTTCGGCGCCCACGATCCCTGGCTCTCGCGAATGTACGAGCCGCATTGGCGGATCATCCCAAACCTCGCCGTCGATCTCGTCCTGCCGCCACTTCTCCACATTCTGCCGATCCACGTCGCCGGCCGCCTCGTTCTCGCAGCCTCGCTCTTCCTGCCGCTCGCCGGAGTTCTCGCCTATAGCCGCGCCCTCTTCGGCCGGCCGACCTTGTGGTCCTTGGGCTCCGCTCTCGTCGCCTACAACGCCGGCTTTCTCCTGGGCTTCGAGAACTTTCTCCTCAGCGTCGGCGCCGCGCTCCTCGTGGCGTCGATCTGGATCGCGATGCGCGAGACGCGCCCATGGACGGCGGTCGTCGCCACCACCTGCGGAGCCATCGTCATCTTCTTTTGCCACATCATGGGCGTGGCGCTCTTGGGCCTCCTCGTCGGCGCCTACGAGCTCGATCGGCTCCTCGAGCGGACGCACGCAAAGGAAGGGCTGTCCGCCCGGTGGCTTGCCATTCGCGCGGCCGCGGTCCTCACCGCCTTCATTCCGACGGTCGTGCTTTTCGCGTTTTCGCCGACGGCCGAAATGGCGGGCCCGACGCGCTGGGCCTTCCTTTCGAAGCCGCTTTTGGCCCTCGCGCCCCTGATGAACTATAGTCTCCGGCTTGATCTCGCGACCGGATATGCGCTCCTCGCCTTCGTCGTGATCGCGATCATAAAGGGCCGGCTCGCAGTCCCGCGCAGCGGCGGGATCGCGCTTGCGCTGCTTCTGCTGGCCTTTCTGGTTTCGCCGTTCCAAGCGAAAGGCGACGCCTTTTTCGACGTTCGCTTCGCCTTGATGGCGGCCTATCTCCTGTTTGCTGGTGTCGCGGAGACGCCCGAGCGTGGTCGAGGCGCCGTGACTTTGGGCGCCCTATGCCTGCTTGCGCTGTTTCTCGCCCGTATGGGCGTTCTTTCGCGAGTCTGGGATGAGCAAGACATCCAGCTCGGCGAGATGCGAGCCGCGGTCAAGCCGGTCCCCGCCGGCGCGCGCGTGCTCGTCGCGCTGGTGACGCCCTCCGACGCACCCCAATACTGGCGCCAGGCGCCTCGTGTGCGGCGCATCGAGACGTTGCAGATGACCAACATTCATCTCGCGACGTTTCTCCTCGCGCGCCATCGCGCCTTCTCCCCGTTCCTCTTCGCCGATCCGGCGGCGGTGCCGATCGCCGTCCGTTTTCCCTACCGGGGAGACGCCATGATTAAGAACTCCTTTGATCCGCCGAGTTATCGGCTGCTCGGCGGCTCGCGGTTGAGCCGCATGGAGAAGCGCACCTATCCTTTCCTCGATCATTGGTGGTCGAAATTCGGCTACGTGCTGGTCCTCGATGCCGGTGGCCTCCCCGACCCCGCCCGGCTCGATCGCGAGCATCTGAGGCTCATACGGTTCACGGACGCCGCCGCGCTATACCAAGTGCGGCAGCCGCGCTCGTCCGGCGCCGCTCTGCGCTAACGATTTCCTAACCCCTTCGATTGTATAGGGGCCTGTCTCGCGGCAGTGCCGCGCTGGGGCGCCAATGGATCTTTCCGTCGTCATCCCGGTCTACAACGAAGCGGAAGCGTTGCCGGCGCTTTACGGCACGCTCGGCCAGGCACTCGATGCGCTCGGCGGCACTTCTGAGATCGTTTTTGCCGATGACGGTTCGCGCGACGGCTCGGGCGCCGTGCTCGACGCTTTTGCGGAAAAGGATCCGCGGGTGAGGGTGCTCCATCTGTCGCGCAATTACGGCCAGACAGCGGCGCTGATGGCGGCAATCGAGGCGAGTGAGGGCGAGGTCATCATCGCCATGGACGCCGACGGCCAGAACGACCCGGCAGACATTCCGCGGCTCCTCGAAAAGCTCGCCGAAGGCTATGATGTCGTCTCCGGCTGGCGAAAAGAGCGGCAAGACGCGGCGTTGACCCGGAGGGTTCCCTCGGCGCTCGCCAACCGTCTGATCTCCGGCCTTCTCCACCTGCCGCTTCACGATTACGGCTGCACGCTTAAGGCCTACCGCCGCGACGTCGTCGAGGACGTGCGCCTTTACGGCGAGATGCACCGCTTCATCCCGGTCTTTGCGGCCTGGGAAGGGGCGCGGGTCGCCGAATTGCCGGTGGCGCATCATCCGCGCCAAAGCGGCCAGTCGAAATACGGACTGGGCCGCATCGCCCGCGTCCTTCTTGATCTTTTCATCCTCTATTTCATCGACCGGGCCTTCGATCGCCCGATGCAGTTCTTCGGCAAGTTCGGTCTCGGCTTTCTCGGGATCGCGAGCGCCATTTTCGCCTGGGCGCTCGCCCTCAAATACGTCTCCGCGGTATCCTTGATCCAAACGCCTCTGCCGCTTCTCTCTGCGGTCGTGGGTCTCTCCGGCGTTCTCTTTCTGCTTCTCGGTCTCATCGCCGAGGTTCAGGCGCGGATCTATTTCGAAGCGCGCGGGCGGCCGCCTTACAAAGTGAGGCGGGTGGTCCAGCACGCCGCGGTGCCGCGTCTCAAACTCGCAAGCCGCCGCTGGTAGGATGTGCGGGATCGCCGGGTTCACATCGCCGGATCGCGACGCACGTGAGGTGCTGGCGGCGATGAGCCGCGCGCTCACCCATCGCGGCCCCGATGGGGGCGGCCGCTTTATCGACGGCGACATCGCGTTCGGCCATCGAAGGCTCGCAATTATCGACCCCAAAGGCGGTGCACAGCCGCGGGTCGATCCCGAAACCGGCGACGCCCTCGTCTTCAACGGCGAAATCTACGGCTATCGGGAACTGGCCGAGGAGCTGCGGCGCGAAGGCGTCCCGCTCGCCGACCGCTCCGATACCGAGGTCCTTTTCCAGCTCATCCGCAAGAAAGGTCTCGCCGGCGCCCTCGCGCGGATCGACGGCATGTTCGCCTTCGCCTACCGCGACGGGAGAACTCACGCCCTCCATCTGGTTCGCGATCGTTTCGGCGAAAAGCCGCTCTATTTTGGCGTTCGCGGCGAGGAACTCGTCTTCGGCTCCGAGGCCAGCGCGGTATTGGCGCATCCGGCATTTCGCGATTGCCTGCCCGATCCGCTTACCGCGTACCGCTTTCTTCTTTTCGAGTACCTGCCGGGAAACGGGTCCGGTTGGGCCGGCATTGAAAAGCTCGATCCGGGCACCATCCTTTCCTTTGAAAAGGGGCGTATCCGCCGAGAGCGCTATTTCCACCCGCGCCTCACGCCGCACACGCAGGGCGCGGTCGACGAGGATGCCGCGGTCGAAAGGCTCGGTGCGCTGCTCTTTGCGGCCGTCAAGAATCGGGTCGTCGCCGATGTGCCGGTCGGCATCCTTCTTTCCGGAGGCCTTGATTCGAGCCTTGTCGCCGCTCTTGCCGCGCAAGCCTCGCCAGGTCTTGTCGCCTTCAGCGTCAGGGTGGCCGACGAAGGGTTCGACGAGACCCCCCACGCCGCCGCCGTCGCCCGCCATCTCGGCCTCAGCCACCAGATCGTCGAGCTCGGGAAGGGCGACCTCCTCGAAGCCTTCGACGCGATCGCGGCGAAATTGTCCGAGCCGCTCGGCGACTCCTCTCTGCTTGCGACCTATCTTGTCTGCCGCGCGGCGCGCCGTTTGATGACCGTGGCTCTCGGCGGCGACGGCGCCGATGAGCTCTTTGCGGGCTACCCCAATTTCGTTGTGCAGCGTTATGCGCGGTTGATGCGGCTTATTCCGCCCGTGATCGGCAGGCTCGCGGGCCGCGCCGTCTCGGCGCTCGGAGCGGGCGAGGGGTACATGAACCGGCGTTTTCTGTTGCGCCAGCTCGCTCAAGGCCTCGGCGCGGCGCCGGAGCATCAATCCTTCTTATGGATGGCGCCGTTCGGCCGTGAAGAAATGGCCCGCTTGTGGCGCCCGGAGGCCTTGCCGCGAAACGCTGCTTTCGAGGCTTTTGAAATGATCGACCGCCACGCGGCCGGGACGGGGCATCTCCCTTCCGTAGAGCGGCTTCTTCACCTTTTTCTCGTGACCTACCTTCCCGAAGACATCCTTTTGAAGGTCGATCGCGCCTCGATGTTCAACAGTCTCGAAGTGCGCGCCCCGTTTCTCGACCGCGAGGTTGCCGAGTTCGCCTGCGCGTTGCCCACTCGCCTCAAGCTCAACGGCAGCGGCGGCAAATATCTCTTGAAGCGCCTCGGCCGCCGTCATCTGCCGCGCGAGATCGTTACGCGGAAAAAACACGGCTTTGCGGTGCCGATCGGGTCCTTGATCCGCACCCTCTTTTGGGAGCGGTGCCGCGACACGCTGCTCTCACAAGACAACCCCGTCGCGGGGTGGTTCGATCACCGCGCTCTCGAAAAGCTTCTCGAAGAGCACAAGGCCGGCCGCTGCGACCACGGCAAGAAACTTTGGGCGCTTACTATTCTTTTCCTCGTCGCCGGACGCCAGCAGGAACGGGTCCATGAGCATCGACGCGAGTCTCTCTTCGATCGCCGCCACGCAGCGTGATCGGCGGGGATCTCCCGATCGCTTCGGCTACGAGTGGCATGCCTACAGCGCCATTCTTCCGGAGTGCGAGGAACAATTCCGGCGCTGGACCGTGCACCTCGCGCCGGAGGACTGGCGCGGCAAGAGCTTTCTCGATGTCGGCTGCGGCACCGGGCGCAACAGCTACTGGCCCATGATTTACGGCGCGCGAGAGGGCGCCGCCGTCGATCTCGACGAGCGCTCGCTCGCCGCCGCTCGCCGTAATCTTGCGCGCTTTCCAAGCCTCGCAGTGACACGAGCAAGCGCGTACGAAATTCCCTGGACCAATCGCTTCGATATCGCCTTTGCAATCGGGGTTATCCATCATCTCGAAGATCCGCTCGCGGCACTCAAAGAAATGGTTCGCGCCGTGAAGCCGGGCGGGCGCGTCCTCATCTGGGTTTACGGGCGCGAGGGCAACGGCGCCCTCCTCGCGCTTCTCGATCCGCTGCGCCGCGTGCTGTTGCAGCGCCTGCCCATCTCCGTCGTCCATCATTTGTCGCTTTACCCTGCGACGGCGCTCTTTCTTCTCTTGCGCTTCGGCTTCCGTCCGAACCCCTATTGGGACCTCATTTCGCGTTTCCGGTTCGCGCACCTCCGCAGCATCGTCTTCGATCAGATGCTGCCGCGGATCGCGCATTACTGGCCGCGGGAGACGGTCGAAGAGCTGATGCGAAAGGCAGGCCTCGAGGACGTCCGGGTCGCCCTCGTCAATGGCATCTCGTGGTCGGCGATCGGCACCCGGCCCGTTCCCAGCTGAAGGAGCTGAAAAATGCTGGAACTGAAGACATTGGCGGGGTTCATCCTGGTCATCTCGCTGACCGTAACCGCCAGCATGATGCTGAGACTCGGCGCCGCGGCGCCGGCCTCGGAACGGATGTTTCACGGGCTGTTTGCCTGGAGGTCGGCCGCGGGGTTGGCGCTCTTCGGCTGCAGCGGGATCATCGACGTGCTTTTGCTGCAACAGGTCCCGCTCAACCTCGCCCAGGCGTTCGTCATCACGCAATTCGTCGGCGTCGCGCTTGCGGCGAGCTTTGTTCTCGGGGAGCCGATCTCTCGGCTACGGTGGCTCGGCATCGCGTTCATCTGTCTCGGCGTCTCGCTCGCCGGATTGACGACTTATACGGGATAGCGGGGACCTTCGCGCCGAGCGGCAAGGCCGGCCTTTATTCGAGCAATCCGGTCCACTACCCCGGCAGGAAGCCGCCGGATTAGCGCACAGCGCAGACGATACCGCGGCGGATAGTAATTTCGCAGCGCCTCGTCGTCTGTTACCAAACAGGCGTGGAGAGCCTCGGGCAGCTCAGCGGAGCGGCCAGCCTCGATGTAGAGAAGTGCATTGAATCGGTACCACCAGGCTATAGCGGCGTCGCTGCAGATGGCCGGGCGGAGATAATCGACTGCAACGTATCCTTTTTCCCGAAATATGGCGCGCCAATAGTCGAGCGGCCGCTCATTGACGTGATGCTCGCCGCCCTGGCCGGGAACCGCGGCAGAAAACAACACCAAGGAGCCATGGGCAACGAGGGTGTCAATGAATGTCTCAGTACTGTCCGGCCGGAGGTGCTCGGCCACTTCGAGGCTCTGCACGAGGTCAAAGTGACGGCCGAGGTCGATGGGCTGTGAAAGATCGGCGGCAACGAATTCGCTCGGAGCGACCGAGAGCCGGCGCCGATCGACATACGGCCCGTCAATCCCCAGCACTTTGGCCCCTTCATCTCTCCACGCCCTGAGCCACGCCCCCTCGCCGCAGCCGAAATCGGCGACGCTCTTGATCGAAAGGAGGTTGGTGAGCCTTGCTACGACTGCGCGCGCTGAGCGTAGGGCAAAGGAGGCATTGTAGCGATAGAATTTGCTGTCGTATTCGTGCATTCGGCCTCACCTTCTGAACTCGGGGCAATGCGGCGGAACAGCGATCCCTTCGTCGCCCAGATCTCCGAGCGCATGAGAAAATCGATTAGCACCGACGCCAGGATGCTGACGATCGACCACCATGCGAGCTCTCGCACAAAGAAGAAGGCGAATTTGAGCCACCAGGCGGCGATCGCTGGAAATGCCGCCTGCGCGAGAAAATGATCGAAGGCGCGGCGAACGCATTCCTCCCACATCAAGATGACGATGACGACGCCCGTGTAAACGAGGAGGCGCCTCACGCCGCGACGCTGCGCGCCGCGCGCCGCGGCCAGGAGCCCTGGCAGGACCAAGAGAAAATACACGCCGCGATAGCCGATGCTTTGTCCGGCGAAAAAGCACCCGGCGATGACCGCCGAGCCGATCACGAGAAGGATGTGCTCGCGCTCGGCAAGCCGGCTGAGATCTGCCCGAAATTCAGCCCATCCCAAAAGCCGCCGGCAAAACTGCACGACCGCGACGACGAGAAAGAGGTAGGTGGCATCCCGGCTTATCCGGCCGAGAAGCGCCGCCGGAGGCGCTGGCGACAAAGCGCTGGCGACGAGCTGCCCGAGGAGCGAGGGCAGGTTTTTGGCTCCAAAGAGATCGGTGAAATAAGGCCCGGTCGGTATCAGCGGCAGGCCCTCGGCGAGTTCTTTCTGATAAAGGATGCCGAAGGTTGCGAGAGCTAAAAAGATGGCAATGCCTACGGCGAAAAATCGAAGCGGGCGTTCGCGGAAGATGATGACCAGGATCATGATCGGGTAATATTTGAGGAGCGCAGCGAAGAGCCCGATCGCATAACCGCAAGCCCTCGCCGCGAAGCTGCCCTCCGCGAGAAGCGCGGTGGCGAGCGCCATCATGAAGAGAAGTATGTCGGGGTTGGCCCGCTCGGCCGCGAAAACCACCATCGTCGAAAGCGTTGCGGCGAGCACGAGGACGAGCTCGAGAGGACGCCGTGGCCGCGGCAGCGCCGCGAGGGAAGAGAGGAAGAGAAGATCGGTAATCCAGCCAACGATCGGCGCGTCCTTAATCCCGAGCGGGATCGCCGAAAACGCCATCCATAGCGGAGAGTAGCTGTAACTCCGCTGGAGGACGTCGCAGGGGTCCGCGCGGATCACATTGATGCCGTGACGCGCGCACTCCCAGGCAGCGAGCGATCCGCTTGCATCGACGAAAGGAAAGCGGAACGGGACGATCCCCCACCACCGCAGGATCTCAAGATAAAGCGCGCGCTCTGCGTGGCCATAGAGCCACGACATGGCGAAGAAGATGGAAAGCGCCGCGGCCGGCGCGGCGAAGCGGTAGAGGAGGGGGCGGAAATCCATCGTTTTCACGGCGCCTCACTCCGATCCGGTCTGCGAAGCCATCGGTTTTTCGACGCGAGAGCGGAGATTTTCGGCTCTTTTCGAAAGCGCCGCTCTTGCCTCCTTCTCTTCCGCCAAACTCCGCAACGGCCGGGGGATCGGCAGGGTCCGCATCGCCATCCTGCGGCAACCGCCGGGGCGGCGGGCGACGCAAACGGTGCGAAAGCATGCCGCAGGCTTGAAATCGAGCGAAGGTGGCGGCCGCTGCCGGTATATGAGCGTATCGAATGCGGGCGCGTCGGCGACGAGGGCGGCACGGTCTTTGGGCCAATAGAGCGGCGCCGGTTGTTGCAGATAGGTGTAGCCGCCGGAAGAGACCCATTCGTGTTTCCCCGGCCCATAAACGCCGATGCCGCAGGGCAGGGGGCCGGAAGCGACGAAGAGGGCGGTCTCGAGGCGATCGTGATTGCGCAAACGCAGCGCCGTCAGCGTCCCTCCAAACCAGACCTTGCCCGCGATCGGCAGCCAGCAGAGGATCGCCACGATGGCGGAGAGAGGCGGCGCCAGGGCCGCGCGCAAACCATGCTCCTTCAAGGCCGCAGAGCCGAGCCGGGCGCACTCCGCAAGGCCAAACCCGGCGACGACCATGACGAGAAGGATCGCCGGATAGATGAAACGATATTCCTTATGAGGGATGGCGCTGTGGGCGAGGAGGATGGCGAGCGCGCTCAACCAGAGAAAAAACGGCGTCCGCCGCGCGCCCACGGCGGCAAGCAAAAGCGGGACGACGATCGCGGCGCCCCAAACGCCAATCTCACCCAGAAGGTAGAAGTCCCACGGCTCGACGCTGAATGTCGAGCTCACCGCGTCGTAGGCGTTGTAGAGCGTGTAGCGCCAGAGAGAAGCAAAGGGATAACCGAGCGTCAGGGTATCGAGAACGCCGATGAGGGCGAGGACAAGAGCGGCGCCGGCGAAGAGCGGCGGCAGGCTTTCCCGCTTCTTTTGCAGCAGGATCCAGAGGCCGGCGACGGGGAAGACCGGCGTAAGCTGGATGCGCAGGGCAAAGACGAGCGCGAAGAGCGCGCCGGCCGCAAACAGGCGCCGGCGCGACGTCTGCCGACAGCCTCTTTCCAACAGGGTGAAGGCGACGACGAGAAGATTGCCGGAGACCACCTCCGAAAGCGTGCGCGCCCCGAAATAGACGAGTTCGGGCGCGAAGGCGACGACGGCGCCGGCGACAAAGGCGCCCGAGAGGCCATAAAGTCGCCGCACCCAGAGGAATGTGCAAAGAACGGGCGCCGTTCCGAGGGCGGCAAACGCCGTCGCAATCACCGGCAGGTAAGTGCGCGGGCCCTCGCCGAAGAGACGGGCGAATTCCATCAACCCCGCAATCGCTCCCGGCAACAGCCAGGAGCGCGCGCCGAACTCGAATTCCCAAGGAACGAGCCCCGTACCGTAAACGAGTCGATGCGCCTGCTCGGTCGCCTGGAACACTTCATCCGGCCAATTGAGGCTCGGCACGAAGAGGACCGGAATGAGACGCAGCAGCAGGGCCGCCAGCAAAAGCGCGCAAAGCGCCGCCCCTTGAAGATATTGTGAGGACGGGCGGGCAATGGGCTCGGGCGTCGCCGACAATTGCCATCGCGGCGACCACAGGTCGGCATTTCGCGTCGTTTCGCGCCCAACCATTTTTGAAAAGCGTGCGGAACCTCGAACGGTAGAGGACTCTCTGCGGCGTTCGCCGCAATGCGCCGGCGAGCTTGGCTCCTCAGGGTTGAAGAAGCGTTAAGAGCGCGCGGAGATGCATTGGCCTACCGTCTCGTACCCTCACGCCCGAGCCCTAAGAGGATGCGGAATGCCCAACG
>JAKAOO010000276.1 GCA_021812165.1 Pseudomonadota bacterium
CCCCGTGCTCGATTATATGAAACGCGAATTCGGGCTCACCGTCCGGCCGAACCATCTCGGCATTGCGTTGCAACGCCATCGCCGCGCGGGCCGTCTCGAACAGCGCGATACGCTCTGGTACGCGCCCGAGGGTTTGGCGTCCGCCTGACCCTGAAAGCGTCCTTCCACCGCAGCCGGCCCGTTCCTTGAAAGAGCGGGCGCCTGAAGCCAAGCCTGAGGCGGCGTTCACGGTTTTGACCGGGTGCGCTTAGGCCGGACGCTCAAGAGGCGATGACCGGGTCCCTCAAAAGCGGTTGCGGCCTTCCTTTTCGTCTTCTTGCCTCGCGAGTGCGAGATCGAAAAGCGCGAGCAGAGCGGGAGCGACCGGCAGGGCGCGCCCGGCAATCTCGGCGCGGGAAAGCCAAGCGACCTCCTCGGCGTCGTCGCCGGGTGTTCCTTCGCCTTCCTTCCATAAGCCGCGCACGGCCACCAGCGCATAGTGGTAGCGCACGCGGCCTGCTTCGTCGCGATCGATCGAGTCGACGACGTCGAGCGTTCCGGCGGGCTCGGCCACGACGCCGGTCTCTTCCTTGAGTTCGCGCATCGCCCCTTCGGCGACGCTCTCGCCAAGTTCGAGCAAACCGCCCGGAAAGCCCCAGCGTCCCGCCATGGGCGCCCTTCCGCGCCGCACGACGAGCACGCGCGAGCCGCGCAATACCACCGCCATCACCCCAATCAAAGGCCGCTCGGGGTAGCGGCGGGGGTTTGCCGCCGCAGGCGCCCGCTCGGTGCTCACTCGGCCGGGGTCGCAGTGTAGATTTCGGCGCCCTGCTCCACGAACTCCTTCGACTTCTCCTCCATTCCCGCCCGCGCGTAGTCGCGCACCTCCCGGGTCAATTGCATCGAGCAGAATTTCGGCCCGCACATCGAACAGAAATGGGCGAGCTTGGCGCCTTCGGCGGGCAGCGTTTCATCGTGGAACTTCTCCGCCGTCTCCGGATCGAGAGAAAGATTGAACTGGTCGCGCCAGCGGAATTCGAAGCGCGCCTTGGAAAGCGCGTCGTCCCACTCCCGCGCCGCCGGATGGCCTTTGGCGAGATCGGCGGCATGAGCGGCGATCTTGTAGGCGATGACGCCGGCTTTGACGTCGTCGCGATCGGGAAGCCCCAGATGCTCCTTTGGCGTCACATAGCAGAGGAGCGCCGTGCCGTACCAGCCGATCATCGCCGCGCCGATGGCGCTCGTAATGTGATCGTAGCCGGGCGCGATGTCGGTCGTGAGCGGGCCGAGCGTATAAAACGGCGCCTCGCCGCAGAGTTCGAGCTGCTTATCCATATTGACCTTGATCTTGTGCATCGGCACGTGGCCGGGGCCTTCGATCATCACCTGAACCCCATGATCCCAGGCGATCTTCGTCAGCTCTCCCAGAGTTTCGAGCTCGGCGAATTGCGCGCGGTCGTTGGCGTCGGCGGTCGAACCCGGCCGCAGCCCGTCGCCCAGTGAGAAGGAGACGTCATAGGCGCGCATGATCTCGCAGATTTCGGGGAAGTGCGTGTAGAGGAAGTTCTCCTCATGATGCGCGAGGCACCATTTGGCGAGGATCGAGCCGCCGCGCGAGACGATGCCGGTCACTCGCGAGGCCGTCAAAGGAATGTACGCGAGCCGCACCCCGGCATGGATGGTGAAATAGTCGACCCCCTGCTCGGCCTGCTCGACGAGCGTGTCGCGGAAGATCTCCCAGCTCAAATCCTCGGCTTTGCCGCCCACTTTTTCGAGCGCCTGGTAGATCGGCACCGTGCCGATCGGCACCGGCGCGTTGCGGATGATCCACTCGCGGATCGTATGGATGTCGCGCCCGGTCGAAAGATCCATCACCGTATCGGCGCCCCAGCGCGTCGCCCAAACCATCTTCTCGACTTCTTCGGCGACGCCCGAGGCGACGATCGAATTGCCGATATTGGCGTTGATCTTGACGAGGAAATTGCGGCCGATGACCATCGGCTCGGTTTCCGGATGATTGATGTTGGCGGGGATGATGGCGCGGCCGCGCGCGACCTCGTCACGCACGAATTCCGGAGTGACGTGATCGGGGATCGCCGCCCCGAACGATTGACCGTCGGCCGCGGCTTCCCTCAGCCTCTCCCGACCGAGATTTTCCCGGATCGCGACATATTCCATCTCCGGCGTGACGATGCCGCGCCGCGCATAAGCGAGTTGGGTGACGGCGGCGCCGGCTTTGCCGCGCAAGACCGGCCGGCGGCCGCGATCAAACACCGAAAGCCCGCTCGTCTCGCCGCGCTTCAAGCCGTTGTCTTCGGGTGTGACCCGCCGGCCTTCATGGAATTCGACATCGCCGCGGGCGAGGATCCACGGCTGGCGCAATTCGGGAAGCCCGCGCGCAATGTCAATCTTCGCCTCCGGGTCGGTGTACGGACCCGAAGTGTCGTAAACCCTGAGCGGCGGCTCGCCCGAGGATGCTGAAAGCTCGATCTCGCGCATCGCGACCCGAAGCTCGGGGTAGAGCCGGCCGGTCGCCGAGACCTTTCGCGACGCGGGGAGCGGCCCGGTCGTCACCCGGAACTCCTCGACCGTGGGCTTCTCGTTCTTTGGGGGGAGTGGAGCGGTATCGGGCATCCTTCAGATCTCCATGACGTGTGTCGAACGAAGATCCGGGAGCGCTTTCGAGAGGAGAGCGGCAGCGCCGCGATGTTCCTTTCCCTACGCCGGCACGACCCGGATCAGGTTCGAAGGGTTTTCGCGCCCCGAGCCTCCTCGGGTGGGCGAACTCTCAGCCCCCTCACCGGGGCACCCCTTGGACGATCTCATTATCCGCAGAGCAGCCCCGCGGCGTCAAGCGCGACGCGTCCGAGGAGCGGGGGCCAGTCGGAAGCTCGCGTGAAACGGCGCACTCACCATATACGTGAGTAGCTACGCTAACTTATACCGATCTACCTTGCGGGCATGAGAACGCCGAAGCCGCCATTCGACATGCGCATCCGCTCGATCCTCCTGCGAGGCTTCGGGCTCGGGACTCGGGATTTCTCGCACGAACGCGTCGAGCGTGCAATGGCGGCGCTAAACGAGGTGCGCCTGCCTTTGCCGGCGATGATTGGCGAGGTCCTCTGGATGTCTGCCCCGATCGCCTTCACTCTGCCCGGACGCTACGTCTACATCTCCCGCAGCCTCATAGAATTTTGCCGCTCGGACGCTCCAGTGGCATTCGCGCTCGCTCATGAGATCGGCCACCATGACCTTGGTCACCTCGAGCGGGCGGATCGCTGGCTGGCCCCGGGGATACTCACACACACACCAGAAAAGTTGGCCCTCCTGGCGCTCGACGTCCTGTCGCGGCGGCTGTATTCCCGAGAACTTGAATTGGCGGCTGACGCCTACGCTCTCGATTTGTGCCAGCAGGCCGGCTTCGATCGCAAAGAGTGCCTCAGGTGCCTCGACATTCTAACGCACTACGCGCTCGACCATCATGATCTGGACGGCGTGTACGGCAGCGACTATGAGCTGGAAGTCGACCCCGAGCAGGTCTCGAATTCAATCGATCGAGTTTATATCGAGTTGCGGCTGTGGTTCGCGCGACATCGCCGCTCGCATCCCTCGCTCCACGAACGGCGTCAGGTCTTGTTGCGCCGGATCGCCGAGACGGCACCGCCCCCGCGAGCGTTCACTCCTCGCCCATCTTGAGGGCGGCGATAAAGGCCGATTGCG
>JAKAOO010000067.1 GCA_021812165.1 Pseudomonadota bacterium
TCTGTGCTGGTGCTCGAAGCCGCGCGCTCGGGCGAACGCGACGTACCCGACTATCTCGAGGTCGATCACGACCGCATGAAGGGTCGCTTTGTGCGGGCACCGAAGCCGGCCGACGTGCCTTACCCCGTGACGATGGAACCAAACCTCGTCATCGAATATTACTCACGCTGATTTCGGGCTCCCAGATTCGAGGGAGGAACCGTAGCGGCGACGCCGGCGCAGCCGCCGTCTCCTCAACAGGCATCTCTCATGCTGGCGCTGCAACTATCGATCATCTTCCTGCTGATCGTGCTCAACGGGTTTTTTGCGATGGCGGAATTCGCACTCGTCGCGGCGCGCGAGGCGAGGCTCAAACCCTTTGCCGAAAGCGGCAGCCACGGTGCGCAAACGGCGATCGAACTCAAACGGGACCCGGGACGAATGCTTTCGACCGTGCAGATCGGGATCACGCTGATCGCCGTGCTTTCGGGCACCTTTGGCCAGGCCACCCTTGGCGACGACCTGGAGAGCGCGCTCCTCGGCTATCACGGGTTTATCGCAAGATACGCGCATGCGTTCAGCATGGCCGCCGTCGTCATCGGCATCTCTTATTTCTCCTTGATCCTGGGCGAACTCGTTCCGAAGCGCATCGCGCTCGCTCATGCCGAACCCATCGCGGCGCGTCTCAGCCGAACCATGCGGGCGCTTTCCTGGGCGGCCGCGCCGGTCGAAAGGCTGCTCTCCGCCTCGACGCGGCTCGTGCTTCGCTTCTTGCCTCTCAAAAGCGAGGGCCCCGCTCCCGTGACCGATGAGGAGATCGCCTTTATGCTGCGCGAAGGCGTCGCCGGCGGTCACATCGAAGAGGCGGAAACGGCGATCGTCGCGATGGCGCTAAAGCTCGGCGAGCGTCGGGTCAGCGCCGTGATGACGCCGCGCATGCAGATCGAGTGGCTCGACCTCAAGGATCCGCAAGAGGAGAACCGGCGCAAGATCCGCGACAGCGCCTATTCGCGCTTTCCCGTTGTCGAAGGCGGGCTGGAGCAGGTCGTCGGCATCGCGGCGGTCAAGGATCTCTTCGCCGCCTCGCTTACCGAGCAGCCTTTCGACCTCAAACGTTTGACGCGTCCGCCGCTTTATCTCCCCAACACCGTCACGGTGCTGCGCGCGCTCGAAGTGTTCAAGACCGCACGCGAGCCCATGGGTCTCATCGTCGACGAATATGGCGATCTCGAAGGGCTCGTCACCTTGACGGACATCCTCGAAGCCCTCGTCGGCGACATTCCCGATTCGGCCGGGGCCGGCCAAAGGGTGGTGCGGCGCGAGGACGGGACCTGGCTGATCGACGGCATGCTCGGTCTCGACGAACTCAAAGAGCTTTTGAAGCTCTCGCGGCTTCCCGGTGAGGACCCGGAGTTCCATACCCTCGGAGGCTACCTGATGGCTCGGCTCAACCGCGTGCCGATGGTGGCCGACCGCGTGAGCATCGCCGGCTGGCGCTTCGAGGTCGTCGAGATGGACGGGCGGCGCGTCGACCGCGTGCTCGTGTCGCCGGTCAAGGCGAGAACGCGCCTCAGTTAGCGCCGCAGTTTCAACAGCGTTCGCCGCCGTCGCAACAAGGATGGAAAGAGGCTCGCCGGTTGCCGCATTTTTGTGATTGCAATTCAGAACTAGTTGCGGTAAGAACCCGTTCGGAGCGTCCAATCGGCGTTCTTTGAGGTTCGATCGCAGCGGTTTTGGCGGCGGCGCACGTTCGTGATGGCGCAGCGATCGGCTCCCGCGAAGAAGACCGAGACGGCGACTGCGAAGAGCGGATTGAGGAAAAGGTTCTGATGATCGGCGCAGCAATCATCGTTTGTCGCGAGGTGTTGGAGGCCGCTCTCGTCATCGCCATCGTGATGGGGGCGACGCGAGGGGTCTATGGTCGCGGCCGTTGGGTCGGCATGGGGATTCTCGGCGGCTTGGCGGGCGCCATGCTGGTCGCACTCTTCGCCGGTGCCATCTCGGAATCGGTCGGAGGGCGAGGGCAGGCGCTCCTCGACGCCGGCATCCTGATCGCGGCCGTTTGCATGCTCGCCTGGCACGTCACCTGGATGAGCGCGCATGGCCGCGAACTCGCCGCGCGCGTGGGACGCCTCGGGCGCGACGTCAGCGCCGGTGCGAAACCGCTCTCCGCCCTCGCGCTCATTTCCTTTTTCGCCGTCATGCGCGAGGGATCGGAAACGGTCCTCTTCCTCTACGGTCTTTCGATGAGCGGGGCGGGCGAGAAGAGCCTCCTTCTCGGCGGGGCGCTCGGGCTTGCCGCCGGAGCAGCAATCGGCGTTCTCCTTTATCGCGGTCTTCTCCTCATCCCGATTGGCCGGTTCTTCGGCGTGACGAATTGGCTCGTGCTTCTCCTGGCGGCCGGCCTTTCCGCCAACGCGGCCTCGTTTTTGAACGAGGCCGGCCTTGTTCCCTCGCTTGTGCCGCAGCTCTGGAACACGTCCTGGATCCTCGCGCAACGAAGCTGGCTCGGCACCGTGCTGCATATTCTCGTCGGCTATATCGACCGCCCGAACGGCATCGAAGCATTGTTCTATCTCGGCACCCTCGGGACGATCCTCCTCTTGATGCGGATCGCGAGCTGCGGCACGTATCCCCCGAGTGTCGAGGCGCAGCCAGCCGAATAAAGCCGAGAGCGCGTCACCGCTTCCGGGCCGGCGCCCTCTCGGCATCCTCTTTCGCGTCCCTCCCGCCAAAGCCGAGGTCGCGGCGATGCCACCAGCCGCCGCCCAAGGCCTCAAAGAGTGCCGCAGTGTCGGTAAAGCGGTTGGCGCGCGCTCGGGCCAGCCGGAGCCGCGCCCTCGCATAGGTTTTCTGGGCATTGAGAAGGCCGAGGTAATTGATCGCGCCCAGAGCCAATTGCCGGCGTGCGATGTCGAGGCTTTTTTTGGCGGCGCGTTCGGCAGTGACCGCGCTTTTGAGGGCCTCGGCGTCGGAGAGAAGCGCATGGAGCGCATCGGCGACGTCGCGAAAGGCCCCGAGGACGGTTCTCCGATATTGCGCGGCGGCCTCCTCGTAAGCGGCCTCGGCGGCGCGCTGGCGGTGAAGAAGCGTGCCGGCGTCGAAAACCGTCTGCGAGACGTCGCCGGCGACGCCCCAGAAGAGGTTGCCGGCTGCGCCGAGACCGCCAAGCGTCAGAGCCGAGCTGCCGATAGCGCCGTCGAGGGTCAATTGCGGCAGGCGAGCCGCGACGGCGACGCCGATCTCGGCGCTCGCCTCATGGAGTTGCGCCTCGGCCGCGCGCACGTCGGGGCGTTGCGCGACAAGCCTTGCCGGAAGGCTCAACGGCAAGTCCCGCGGCAAGGTGAGCGAAGAAAGGGTGAAGCTCGCCGTGAGCTGTTCGCTCGGATAGCGCCCGGCAAGCGCCGCCATGCGGTCGCGCTCTTGAGAGAGCGCCTTTTGCAGAGGCGGCAAATCGGCCCGCGCCGCCGCGAGCGCGGCTTCCTGCGCGGCGACATCGGCTCCCGCAACCTCGCCGAGCGCCTCCTGCCGCCGCAGAATTTTGAGCTCTTCCCCGGCAATGCGGATGACATCGCGCGTCGCTTCGATGCGGGCGCGAAGCAGGGCCTCGGCGATGGCGTCGGCGACGACATTGGAGGTGAGGGAAAGATAGGCGGCTTCGAGTTCGAAGCGCCTCGCTTCGGCCGTGGCGGCGCGCGACTCGATCCGGCTCCGGACGCCGCCGAACACATCGGGGTTGTAGGCGACGGTCAGCTGCGGGGTAAAGAGGCTGTAATAGAGTTCGCCATTGGCAGGCACCGCCCCGAGGCTCGCCGCGGTCTTGTTGCGGCTCGCCGAAACATCGGCTGCCGCCAAGGGATAGAGCGCCCCTCGCGCGGCTTCGACCTGCTCGAAGGCCCGGCGCAATGCGGCCCGCGCCGCCGCGAGATCGGGATTGTTTTGGAGCGCCTCTTTGACGATCGCGTCGAGCGCTTTCGAGTGAAAGAGGCGCCACCACTCGCCGGGAATCTTCAGTCCCGCGACAAAGCGCTGCGCTCCGCCGCCCGCGATCTTGGCCGAGGCGGTTTCTTTGGGTAAAGGCTTTGCCGTATAGGCTTTGACGGAAGGCGCGGGCGGCGGCTTGAAACGGGGGCCGACGGTGCAGCCGGAAAGCGCGATGACAAAAAGGGGGAAAAAGCCTCTGCGCCATCCTTCGGCGGGTTTCATCGCCGCCTATTCCGCCGGCGCCGGCTCTGCTTCGCCGGCTTCGGCCGGCTTCCTGTGGCGAGAGAAAAGATCGATCAGGACCGGCAGCACGACGAGGATCAACAGCGGCGCCAACGCCATGCCGCCGACCACGACGATGGCGAGCGGTTTCTGCACCTGACTGCCGATGGCGGTCGAAACGGCCGCCGGCAAAAGGCCGACAAGGCCGGCCATGGAGGTCATCAGAACCGGACGCAGCCGGATCTCGCAGGCGCGGGCAATGGCTTCCGCACGCTCGCGGCCGTCATCGATCAGCGCATTGAAATAGGTGAGGATGATGATCCCCTCCATGACCGAAATCCCGAACAGGGCGATGAAACCGATCGCCGCCGAGACGCTGAACGCGGTCCCGGTCAAAGTGAGCGCGAACACCCCTCCGACAAGCGCCATCGGCATCACGCACGCCGCGATCAGCGTGTCCCTCGCCGATTCGAAATGGAGGAAGAGGAGAAGGCCGATCAGTGCCAGACTCAGCGGCACGATCAGCTCGAGGCGCTGGATCGCTTTTTGCAGTTCGCTGAACTCGCCGACCCATTTGAGACGGGCGCCGGCCGGAAGACGGATTTCGCGAGCGATTTTCCGTTGTGCGTCGAGCACGGCGTTGCCGAGGGGTCGTCCCCGCACATTGAATTTGATCGGGATGTAGCGTTCTTCGTTCTCGCGGTAGATGAAGGAATAGCCTGAGACCAGGCTCACCTTGGCGACCGCGCTCAGGGGGATCGGGACGATCCCGTGGCCGTTCGGATTGTGGGCGCCGATCGGGATCCTCCGCATCGCCGCCAGGCTGTAGCGGTAGCGCCGCGCCAGACGCACGACGATCGGAAAGTTGCGATCGCTTCCGTACTGGTAGAGATTGCCTGCCGCCTGCCCTCCGATCGCCGCCTGGACAGTCTTGTTGATGTCGTCCGGGCTGAGGCCGTAGCGCGCCGCACGCCGGCGGTCGATGGCGATGTTGACGGTCGGCTGACCCCATGCGTCAAAGACGCCGATGTCGGTCATGCCTTTGACTGTCCCCAACACCGCCGCAATCTGGTGGGCGGTTTTCTGCAGCCGTCGGAGATCATGGCCGAACAATTTCACCGCGTTCTCGCCGTTGATCCCGGTGTAGGCCTGGGCGACATTGTCCTCGATGTATTGGGAGAAATTGAACTTCACGCCGGGAAACCGTGCTTTGAGCGCGCTGTCCATCTGGTGGATCAATTTCTCCCTGTCGACGCCTTCGGGCCACTCGGAGGAGGGCTTGAAAGGCGCCAGGAATTCGGCGTCCGAGGTTGGGTTTGTCCCGGTTCCGTCATCGGGACGGCCGAGTTGCGAAAGGACGGTTCCGACCTCGGGAAAGCTGCCGATCAGATGCCGCATGCGGTTGATGTAGCCCTCGCCTTCCTTGAGCGAGACCGTCGGCGGCAGGGAGGCGCGGATCCACAAATTGCCCTCTTCGAGCGTGGGCAGGTATTCGAGGCCGAGAGCGCGCGCCCCGGCGATCGCCAAGAGGAGCACGATGCCCAAACTGCCCAGGGTCACCAACTGATTGGCGAGCGCAAATTGAAGGATCGGGCGGTAGAGCCGTCTGAGAGCGCGAACGACAAAGGTCTCGACCTCGCTGATGCGCTGCGGCAACAAGAACGCGCTCAGAGCCGGCGAGACGGTGAAGCTGGCGAGCAGCCCGCCTGCGATCGCATAGGCGTAGGTCCGGCTCATCGGGCCAAAGATGTGCCCTTCGACCCCGGACAGGGTGAACAGAGGCACCAGCCCGGCAACGATGATCGCGGCCGAAAAAAAGATCGGCCGATTGACCTCGGCCGCCGCCCGCAGGATCGTCCGCGACTTGCGGGACAAGCCCCTCTCTGCGGGCTTGGCGAAAGCCCCTGCGGGGGTGCCTTCGCGCAGATGGCGGCAGATGTTTTCGACCATGATCACCGTCGCGTCGACGATGAGGCCGAAATCGACCGCCCCGACCGACAAGAGGTTCGCCGATTCGCCCCGCAGAGTCATGATGATGATCGCGAAAAACAAGGCGAACGGCACCGTCGCACCGACGACGAGCGCGCTGCGCAGGTCGCCGAGGAAAATCCACTGGATGAAGAAGATCAACAGGATGCCCATGATCAAATTGCGCAGCACGGTCGCGGTGGTGACTGCGATCAACTGACTGCGGTCATAAAACGGCACCAGCTTGACGCCGGGCGGCAGGATCCCGTCGGTGTTGATCTTGTTCACTTCGGCCTTGACGAGGCGCAGCGTCGGCAGCGTCTTGGCGCCGTGGCGCATCAACACGATGCCCTGGACGACGTCGTTGTGGTTGCCATAGCCGACCATGCCGAGGCGCGGCTCGTGTCCCACCGTAACGGTGGCGACGTTCTTGATGCGAATGGGCGATCCGTTATTGGCGCTGACCATCGTGTCGCGGATCTCGCGCATCGATCGGATCAGCCCGACGCCGCGCACGACCGCCTGCTGCGGTCCGAAATCGACCGTCTGGCCGCCGACATTGAGGTTGGCGTCGTTGAGGGCCTTGATGATCTCGGGAATGGTGATCCCGTACGCGAAAAGCTTGTTCTTGTCGACCGTGACCTCGTAGGTCTTGGTCTTGCCGCCCCAGCCACCGACCCCGATGATCCCCGGTATCGCGTTCAAGCGGTGCTTGACGATCCAATCCTGGATCGTCTTGAGGGAGGTGACGCTGTAGCCGGGCGGGCCGACGACGCGATAGCGGTAGATCTCGCCGACCGCGCTTTCCGGCGAGATCTGCGGCACCGCCCCGTTGGGCAAGGCTCCGAGCTGAGAGAGACGGTCGATCACCCTCTGCAGCGCTTGGTGATAGGTGTAATGATAGGTGAAATGCACCTCGATGTCGGAAAGGCCGAACAGCGAGGTCGAATCCATCCTGGTGACGTAGGGCATGCCGGCCAGCTGCATCTCGATCGGGATCGTGACGTAGCGCTCGATCTCGGCGGCCGATTGGCCGTTGCTCTGGGTGGTGACTTCGACCACCGGCGGGACCGGGTCGGGATAAGCCTCGATGTCGAGTTTCTCAAAGGCGATGAGGCCGGCGGCGCACAAGAACAGCAACACCAGGACCATCAGAGCCCGGCGCCTCAGCGCAAAGGCGACGATCTGGTTCATCGGCTGCGCCTTTGGCCCTCTCTCAACTGCCGTGGGCGGCGCGATCGATAAAGAGCGAGCCTCTGGTCACGACCACCTCTCCGGGCGACAGGCCGGAGCGAACCTCGACCATGCCCTTCTCGGTGCGCCCGACCTTTATCTCGCGCAAGCCGAGCGTCTTCTTTTTTCCGGCGACCCACACTTGCGCCTTTCGGCCGTGATACACCACCGCCTCTGCGGGCACCGCCGGCATGCTCACCGGGTTTCCGATGACGATCCTGAAATCCGCAAACATTCCGGGTTTGAGCGCGCCCTCGGCATTGTCGACCTCGGCGCGCACCGGAAGGCGATGGGTATCCGCATCGATCTCCGGAGAAACCCAGGAAATCCTGGCCTTGAAAACGCGCCGCGGATAGGCGAGAACGCGAATCTCGACGAGCTCTCCGAGGCGGATTCGGGGGGCATCGCTTTCGCGAACCTCGGCAAGAAGCCAGACTTTCGACAGGTTGCCGATGGTCAGAAGAGGATGCGATCCGCCCGCGCGGATATTTTCTCCGAGGCCGACCTTGCGCGCGATCACTCTGCCGCTGATCGGGGAACGAACCCAGGCGATCGGGTCGGCATTCCGGGGTGACGCATGCTCCATCCGCGCGATCTCCTGCGGAGTATTGCCGAGAATGCCCAGGCTCTGGCGCGCCGCCGCAAGAGCGATCTCGGCGCTGCGCAATTTGTCCCGCGCCGCGACAAGCTCCGCTCGGCTTTGCTGCCAATCCTTGAGCGCGGCTCCTTTCGCGAGATAAAGGGCATGCTCGCGCTTTTCGGCAAGCCGGGCGAGTTGCATCTCGGCTTGCGCTGTGTTCCGCTTCGAAGCCGCCGCGACGAGCCGGTCCTCCCCCTTTACCAGCTCCGAGCCGTCGATCTCCAAAAGCGGCGCACCCTTTTTGACAAGATCGCCGAGATGCGCCGCCACCGTGAGAACGCGCCCCGAATACGGCGAAAAGACCGGCGTCGTCAGGTCCTCATCGATCGCAATCCGGCCCTCCGCCGAGACGACGGGGGTGAAGCTCACCCTTCGGACGTGCCGGAACTTGAACCCCGCCCATTCTTCCTTTGTCGCTCGGAAGGTGCCGGGAGGAGGTTTTCCTGTTGCCGCCTTTTCGGAGCCGACGCCGCCACCGGCAAAATGGCCTGCGACAACAGCCAGAAGCACCGCAAGCCCCGCCGCCGCAACGATGAGAAGTTGCAGCTTCGCCGGCAAGGCGCGGCGCGCCGGTCGCGGTGGTGGCGGTTCCGACATCCTTTGCCGAGGCCCCGGCCCCGGTCATCCTTATGTATAATGCGACTGTAATAGCACGCCCGGCTTTTGCCCGCAGACAATTCTTGCGGGCCGCCGCCGGCCGAGGAGAGGGTTTTTACCTCACGCTCGAGTGGCGATGCCCTTTTCCTCGAACATCTGCTGCAATTCGCCCGTCTCATACATCTCGCGGACGATGTCGCAGCCGCCGACGAATTCGCCTTTGACATAAAGCTGCGGGATCGTCGGCCAGCTCGAAAACTCCTTGATCCCCTGGCGGACCGCCGGGTCCGAGAGGACGTCGATGCCTTTGAACTTGACCCCGATCTGGGAGAGGATCTGGACGACCGCCGCGGAAAAGCCGCATTGCGGAAAGACAGGCGACCCCTTCATGTAAAGCACGACCGGGTTGGCGGCGAGATCCTGCCGGATGCGTTCCTCAAGCGTGATGTCCATCTCCGAGTCCTCGTTTCTCGAATTGCAGATCCGCGGGAGTTAGTCCTGCGGCACGCTCGTCACGAGCGAGAGAGCGTGAAGCTCGCTTCCCATGCGCCCCTTGAGCGCCCGATACACCATCTGGTGCTGCTCGATCCGGCTCTTGCCGCGGAAAGCGCGGGAGGCGACGCGCGCGGCGTAATGATCGCCGTCGCCGCGCAAATCCTCGATCGACACCTCGGCATCCGGGAGGCTTTCCTTGATGAGGCGCTCGATCAGCGCCCTATCCATCGCCATCGACCGCTCTCCCGCTCAACCCTGCGCCATGAAGTTTCTGAACCAACTCTCGTTCGCGGCCCGGAGGGCAGAGATCGATATGGCATGGCCGCTCTCTAGTGTCAACGCGGCCCCGCCGACCGTTCCCACCCGCCGCGCCGCGATCCCGGCCGCGGCCGCGGCTTCGATGAGCGCTTCGGGCTCGGCGGTCTCGACGAGATAGCGCGCCTGGTCCTCGCCGAAGAGAGTGGCGGCCGGCGACAGATCATTCGGCAAAGGAGCGAGCGTTGCGCCGCGACCGCCCGCCATCGCCATCTCCGCGAGCGCGACGAGAAAGCCGCCGTCGGAGAGATCGTGACAGGCGAGGACGCGCCCCGAAGCGATCTCTGCGCGCACGAATTCGCCGTTCCCTCGCTCGGCGGCGAGATCGACGGGCGGCGGCGCGCCGGCTGCGCTCCCCTCGATGAGGCGCCGATAAAGCGAGGCGCCCAGATGGCCCTTCGTTTCGCCGATGAGGAGGAGAGCGTCGCCGTCGCGTTTCAAGGCAAGGTCGATCGCCGTGCGGGCGTCGGCGATCAGCCCGACCCCGCCGATGACGGGGGTGGGCAGGATCGCCTCGCCCTTCGTCTCGTTGTAAAAGGAGACGTTTCCCGAAACGACGGGGTAGTCGAGAGCGCGGCAGGCTTCCGCCATCCCTTCGACGACGCCAGCGAATTCGCCCATCACTTCCGGCTTTTCGGGATTGCCGAAATTGAGGCAGTCGGTGAGAGCGAGAGGGAGGGCGCCGACCGAAGAGAGATTGCGCCAGCTTTCGGCGACGGCCTGGGCGCCGCCTCTGAGCGGATCGGCGCGGCAATACCGGGGCGTCGAGTCGGTCGCGAGCGCCAGAGACTTGCCGGAGGGCGAGACGCGAATGACGGCGGCGTCGCCCCCCGGGCGCCCCACGGTATTACCTTGGACGAGATGGTCGTACTGCTCCCAGATCCATCGCTTCGCAGCGAGATCGGGAGAGCCGAGAAGGCTTATGAGAGAGGCGAGGGGGTCTTGTTCGGGAAGCGCGCTCGCCGCGATTTCGGGCTCGCGCTCTCGCCGCCGCAAAGGCCGCCGGTATTGGGGCGCTTCGCTCGAAAGGGGGGCGATCGGGATGTCGCCCGCCACTTGGCCGCCAAACCTGAGAACGAGACGCCCGCTCTCAGTGAGCTCTCCGATGACCGCAAAATCGAGCTCCCATTTTTCGAGGATCCGCCGCGCTTCGCCCTCCCTTTCGGGCGAGAGGATCATCAGCATCCGCTCCTGGCTTTCGCTCAGCATGATCTCGTAAGCGCTCATCTGGGTTTCGCGCACCGGCACGCGGTCGAGATCGAGTTCGATGCCGAGGCCGCCTTTGCCCGCCATCTCGACCGCGGAGGACGTAAGACCCGCGGCGCCCATATCCTGGATCGCGATGACGGCGCCCTTTTCCATCAGTTCGAGGCAGGCTTCGAGAAGGAGTTTTTCGGTAAAGGGGTCGCCGACCTGCACGGCCGGCCGCTGCTCCCCGGCGTCGGCGCCGAATTCGGCCGATGCCATGGTCGCGCCGTGGATGCCGTCGCGCCCGGTCTTGGCACCCAGATAGACGACGAGATTTCCGGCGCCGCTCGCCTTCGAATAAAAGATGCGGTCGGCGCGCGCGATCCCGACGCACATCGCGTTGACGAGGATGTTGCCGTTGTAGGCCGGGTCGAAACCGCATTCGCCGCCGAGCGTCGGCACGCCGACGCAGTTTCCGTAAAAGCCGATCCCCGCGACGACTTGGCCCAGGAGATAGCGCGTCTTCGGATGCTCCGGGCTGCCGAAGCGCAGCGAATCGAGAAGCGCGACGGGCCGCGCCCCCATCGTAAAGACGTCGCGCAAAATGCCGCCGACCCCGGTCGCCGCCCCTTGGAAAGGTTCGATAAAGGAGGGGTGGTTGTGGCTCTCCATCTTGAAGACGACGGCGTCGCCATCGCCGATGTCGACGACCCCGGCATTCTCTCCGGGTCCGCAAATGACGCGCGGATCGCTCGTCGGCAGGGTCTTCAGCCACACCTTCGAAGACTTGTAGGAGCAGTGCTCGCTCCACATCGCGGCGAAGATGCCGAGTTCGACGAGGTTAGGCCGGCGGCCGAGGATCCTCTCGACCCGCGCGAATTCCTCGGCCGAGAGGCCGTGCGCGAGGGCCAAGTCGAGGGTTGTTTCGCCCGTCACGTGAGCGCGCCGAGAAGGCCCTCGAAAAAGGGAAGCCCGTCGGTCGAGCCGAGAAGCGGGTCGGTCGCGTCCTCGGGGTGCGGCATCAGGCCCAAGACGTTGCGGCCCTCATTGAGGACGCCGGCGATGGCGCGCGCCGAGCCGTTGAAGTTCGCATCGTCGTCGAGCGCGCCCGAGGGCCCGCAATAGCGAAAGGCGACGAGTCCCTTGTCTTCGAGCCGATCGAGCGTCTCCGGGCCAGCCGTGTAGTTGCCGTCGTGGTGCGCGACCGGAACGCGCAGGATCGCCCCCGCCTCATAGCCGCAGGTGAAGATCGTCTGGCTGTTTTCAACCCGCAAATGCACGTCGCGGCAGGCGAAAGTGAGCGAGCGGTTGGCGAGAAGCGCGCCGGGGAGGATCCCGGCTTCCGTCAGGATCTGGAAACCGTTGCAGATGCCGAGAACGGGCCGGCCGGCCGCCGCCTCTCGTTTGACTTCGTTCATGATCGGCGAATGCGCCGCGATCGCGCCCGGACGCAGATAGTCGCCATGGGCAAAGCCTCCGGGAAGGGCGATGAGATCGACCTCGGGGAGTTCGCTGTCGCGGTGCCAGAGGAGGAGGGGTTCTTCGCCCGTCACGCGCTTCAAGGCCGCAGCGAGATCGCGCTCGCGGTTCGAACCCGGGAAAAGGATGATGGCGGCCTTCATGGGAGAAGTTCGATCGCGTAGTTCTCGATGACGGGGTTGGCGAGGAGCTTCTTGCACATCTCCTCGACCTCGGCGCGGGCGCGCACGGGATCTTCGCCCGAAAGCGCGATCTCGATCAGCTTGCCTTGGCGGACGTCGCCGATGCCGGTAAAGCCGAGCGAGGTGAGCGCGTGAGCGATCGCTTTCCCCTGCGGGTCGAGAACGCCCGCCTTGAGGCTCACATGAACGCGCGCCTTCATGGCTGTGCCCTTTCATATAGCCGGCGGCCGGGCTCGCGACAATCCCGGCGGGGCCAGCGTGTTCACCCCGCATGGGCGGGAAGCACGTCGCGCCACGGCAGCCGCTTTGGATGCCACCCGGCGAAGCGGTAAAGGGGGCGCTGCGGGGCGGCATCGACCGCGGGCAACGCGATGAGCGCGCTCGAAGTCGTGCCGTAGCCGTCGGCCGTGGGGAGGCGAATCGGCCGCAACGGATTTTCGCCTCGCGGCGCTTCCGGGTCGCCGAGGAGCGTCTCCCAGCTCGACCAATCCCCGCGGTCCGGGTCCGGAGCGGGCGCGGCGGCGAAACGCGGCATCGCGTAGACGAGGCGCGCGGTCGCCCGGTCGTCGACATCGCCCGAACCGATGAGCGACAGGCCTTCTTTCAGCGGATGCATCTCGATCGCTTCGCCCTTCATCGCGAGCCAGAAGGCGTCGCGGTTGTCGGCGACGATGAGGTTGAAGGTGCGGTAGGCTTTGGGATCGAGATCGGAGAGAGCGGCGGCGGCGGCGACCGCATCGGCATGGTCGAGCGCTTCGAGCACCAATTCGCCCCGGCTGCGCCGGCCGGGCTCCGGCCCCAGCGAGCCGCTGCGGTTGAGAACGGCCGCGGCAACGCCCCAGTCGTTGAGAGCGAGCCAGGAACCGCCGGCAAGCAGATCGATCCCGCCCACCACCTCGGGCCGGTCGGGCCAATGCCGGTCTGGAGCCCGCCACGGCCGCCCAAGCCTCTCGTCGCGGTTGGCGGCGATGAGAACGGGCCAACGATGTTCGGGGCGGCGCAGGATAACGAAGAGGCACATTCACCAAGGTCCTTCGTTCATATGGTATGGTGTTGGCGGGGGCGGCAACCCTCTCCCGGACCCGATCCGGGGTCGGCATCATGCCGCGGCGCGAGGTGGGAGATCATGACGACCTTTGACGAGCGCGAAAAAGAGTTCGAAGCCCGGTTCAAGCACGATGAGGAGTTGCGTTTCAAGGTTACTGCGCGGCGCAACCGGCTCATCGGCCTGTGGGCGGCACGGCTCATGGGGCTCGACACCGCGGCCGCGGACGCCTACGCGAAAACCATCGTCGCGACCGAATTCGAGGCCGGAGGCGATCGCCGCGTCATCGGTAAGATCCTCGCCGATCTCGAAGAAAAGGGGCAAGTCGCCACCGAATCCCAGGTTCGGTTCGAGCTCGACCACTGCGCCCAAGAGGCGAAGCAACAGATCATGAAGGAGTAGCGGCAGAGGGGCGGCGCGCGCGATGCAACCACCGGCTGAGTCCCGCGATGGCGTTTTGCTGAATCTGCAAGAAATCTGCAACCAAAACACACGTAATGATGGTGGCGAGCCTTCGACGGGCCGGCGCCGCCGCTCGGATTTTCAGCAAGCCGATGTCAGTCATCACCCTCCATGACAGCTCTCCGCCGGGTATTTGCGATAATAGTATCATGCTACTAGGGCAATTGCAAGAGCGATATCGCGTCTGTTCGGCTTTCGCCGTCATGCGCGCAAGGCAGCGGTGAGCGGCAGCGGGAGCCGCCGCGGTGGCAATCGTCGGATTCTCACCCCCTAGACGGAAAGGCGGAACTGGCGGTCCTCTTCCGCCTTTTCGGCATCGAGTGACGACAGCGAGATGCCGAGGAGGCGGATCCCTCGCCTAAGAGGGAAGAGCGGTTCGAGGAGGGCGTTGCCGATCTCTTCGAGCTCCTCTCGCGTCGCGATCGGCGCCCGGCCGGTGCGGCTTCGGGTGATCTGCTGGAAGTTCGCGAACTTGACCTTGAGCGTCACCGTGCGCCCGCGAATGCCGGAACCCTCGCAATATCGCCAAACCTTCTCGACGCTCTCGCAGAGCGCCTCGCGCGCAGCCTCGAGGGTGAAGAGATCGGCGGCAAAGGTGCTCTCGGCGCCAATCGACTTCCGTATCCGGTGCGCCTCGACGGGCCGTTCGTCGATGCCGCGCGCAGCCCAATAATAGTAGGCGCCCGCCTTCCCGAAATGCCGCTCAAGAAAGGCGAGGCTTTGCGCTTTGAGGTCGAGCCCGGTCTTGATCCCGAGCCGCTCCATCTTTCGCGCGGTCGCAGGTCCGACGCCGTGGAATTTCCTCACCGGCAAGGTCTCGACGAAGTGAGGCCCCATTTCGGGAGGAATGACGAAGATCCCGTCCGGCTTATTCTGATCGGAAGCGAGTTTCGCCAGGAACTTGTTGTAGGAGACGCCGGCCGAGGCCGTGAGGCCCGTTTCGGCGCGGATTCGCGCCCGGATTTCTTCTGCAATTCGTGTCGCCGAGGCGACGCCCTTCAGGTTATGGGTGACGTCGAGATAAGCCTCGTCGAGCGACAAAGGCTCGATCAAGGGTGTGTATTGGGCGAAAATTTCCCGGATCTGCAGCGAGATCCTCTTGTAGACCTCGAACCGCGGCTTCACGAAGATGAGATCGGGGCATTTGCGCTTTGCCGTAACCGACGGCATCGCGGAATGCACGCCGAACTTGCGCGCTTCGTAGCTCGCCGCCGCGACGACGCCGCGCTCTCCGGCTCCTCCGACCGCGACCGGCTTCTCCCAAAGCTCCGGATTGTCGCGCTGTTCGACGGATGCGTAAAACGCATCCATGTCGATATGGATGATCTTGCGCATGCCCGAATCCTCGGCCGACAACCGTCCTGCGCTTTCCCTATGAGCCCTCAGCGCCAGAGGCTGCGCATGCGGGCGCCGACATCGAGGCGTGGGGTCTGCCGGGGCGGCCCATCCTCGGCGAGTTCCATCGCGGGCGCCGGCCAGGTCGCGCGATCGAAAAGAGGGAGGAGCCTTTCCGGAATAAAGCGCGTGCGCGCGGCGTAGACATGGCGGTCGCCATACGCGCTCTGTCCATGGGTGAAGAACCGCTGCGGCACGATCAGGTGAAGCTCGTCCTCGGCGCGCGTCATGGCGACGTAAAGAAGACGCCGCTCCTCCTCGATTTCCGCAGCCGTGCCCGTGGCGAGATCGGAAGGGATGCATCCGTCGACGGCGTTCAGCACAAACACCGCGCGCCATTCCCGGCCTTTGGCGGAATGGATGGTCGAAAGGATGAGAGTATCCTCGTCGAGGAGCGGGCGGCCGGCCTCGCCGCTCGTCGCCTCTGGCGGATCGAGGGTCAGTTCGGTCAAAAAGCGCTCGCGCGAAAGGTAGCCGGCGGCGATCCCTTCGAGCTCCAAGAGATCCGCCCGCCGCGGCAGGGCGTCGTCGTAGGCGCGTTCGAGATGGGGCTCGTACCAGAGGCGGACCCGCTCCATTTCGGCCGGCCAACCAGCGCGCCCCGCGCAGAGGTCGGCAACCATTTCGAGGAAGTGCGTCCAGTGCTGGCCGGCGCGCGGTGGTGGCGGCACGCGCGAGAGCGCGCCGAGAGGGTCGGCCGCGGCCCCTATGGCATCGAGCACGCGCTCCGCCGAGCCCGGGCCGACGCCGGGGATCAGTTGCAGGACGCGGAAGGCGGAGATGCGATCGCGCGGGTTTTCGACAAGGCGGAGCACCGCCAGAAGATCCTTGACGTGGGCCGCCTCGAGAAACTTGAGCCCGCCGAATTTGACGAAGGGAATGTTCCGCCGCGTCAGTTCGACCTCGAGCGGTCCGCTCTGATGCGAGGCCCTAAAGAGAATCGCTTGGCTCTTGAGCGTCACGCCCGTTTCACGGTTTTCGAGGACGCGCTCCACGATGTATCGCGCCTCATCCGCTTCATCGCAGACCGTGACGAGCCGAGGCCGCTCGCCGCCGCACTTCTCGGTCCAGAGGTTTTTCGTAAAACGCTCGCCGCCGAGTGCGATCACGGCATTGGCCGCGGCGAGGATGGGCGCGGTCGATCGGTAGTTGCGCTCCAGCGTCACGACCGCCGCGGGCGGACGGAAGCATCCCGGAAAGTCGAGGATGTTGCGCACGGTCGCCGCCCGAAACGAATAGATCGCCTGCGCGTCGTCACCGACGACTGTGAGGCCGCGTCCGTCCGGCTTCAGCGCCAAGAGGATGGAGGCCTGGAGGCGGTTCGTGTCCTGATACTCATCGACGAGAACATGATCAAAGCGGCCGCCGATCTCCGCGGCAAGGCCGGGGTCGCTCATCATCTGCGCCCAATAGGCGAGGAGGTCGTCGTAATCGAGAACGGACTGCCGCTGTTTCGCTTCGACATAAGCGGCAAAGAGCTGTTTGAGAGCCTGCGCCCAATCGGCGCACCACGGAAACGAGGTCCGAAGCACCTCTTCGAGCGGCTGCTCGGCGTTGGTTGAGCGCGAATAGATGGCAAGGCAGGTGCCTTTGGTCGGAAACCGGGCCTTTGTCTTCGAAAACCCGAGCTGGTGGCGCAACAGGTTCAAGAGATCGGCCGAATCCTCGCGGTCATGGATCGTGAACGCCGGATCGAGGCCGATTTCTCTCGCATAGAGGCGCAACAGCCGCGCGCCCATCGCATGAAAGGTGCCGGCCCAGGAGAGCGCCGAGGTCGCGCCGCCGATGCGTTGCCGGGTCAGCGTCCACAGGATGCGCTCGACACGCCGCGTCATCTCGGCGGCGGCTCGCCGCGAAAACGTCATGAGGAGAATCCGCCGCGGCTCCGCCCCCTTGACGATCAGGTGCGCCACTCGGTGCGCGAGCGTCATCGTCTTGCCGGAGCCGGCGCCGGCAATGACGAGAAGCGGGCCGGGCGCCCCCGCACCGCGTTCGACGAACCCGTGCTCTACCGCGCGCCGCTGTTCCGGGTTCAATCCTTCGAGGTGGCCTTCGAGGTGGCCTTCGAGATGGCCTTCGAGGTGGCCTTC
>JAKAOO010000277.1 GCA_021812165.1 Pseudomonadota bacterium
GCGGCAGGGGCACAGGAGGAGGTCATAGGTCCGGAAGAAATCGAGGACACGGCGATAAAGCGCCGCGCGCTTCCTCTCGGCCTCGGCGATCTCGGCACCCGTGAGTTTGAGGCCTACCTCGGTGTTCCAGACGATGTCGGGTTTGATGCGGGCTCGCTCCTTTTCGAGAAGCGGCGCGCGCGCGACGGCAAAATAGACGCCGCGAAGCGCCATGAAGATGGGGGTCGCGTCGGCAAGGTCGGGGCACGCCTCTTCGACCCTCGCACCCAATTCCTCGAAGCGCCGCGCCGCGGCCGCGCAGAGTTCCTTGGTCTCGGGCGCCACCGGCCCGACCCCGAGATCGGGGCTCCAGCCGACCCTCCTCGGCGCCACCGGCTCCGCAAGCGCCGCGACAAAGGAGGTCTCGGGAGGCGGCAGCGAGAGCGGGTCTCCGGGGTCTTCCCCGCACATCGCGTCCAAGAAAAGCGCGAGGTCGGGTAGGTTGCGCGCCATCGGTCCTTCGACCGAAAGCGGGCTCCATAGATTGCTCGGGGCGGCCCGCGGCACCCGGCCTGGAGAGGGCCTCAGCCCGACGACCGAGCAATAACTGGCGGGGCCGCGCAACGAGCCGCCCTGGTCCGAGCCTTGCGCGAGCCAGACTTCGCCCGTCGCAAGCGCGACGGCCGCGCCGCCCGAGGAGCCGCCGGAAGTCAAGGACGTGTTCCAGGGATTGCGGGTCCTGCCGAAGACTTCGTTGAAGGTGCTGCCGCCGGCGCCGAATTCGGGCGTGTTCGACTTCGCGAGGACGATGCCGCCACTCTTTTCGAGCCGCTCGACGAGAGGCGCCGAGGCCGCCGGGACATGGTCGGCATAAATCGGCGAGCCGTAGGTGGTGCGCACACCCGCGACATCGACGAGGTCCTTGATCGCGATCGGGAGGCCCGCGAGCCAGCCCCGCAATCCTGAGCCTGTCGAAGGGGGCGCCGGGCGCCCGCTCATGAGGCGCCGGGCGTGATCGCGGGCGCGCTCCGCCGCGAGCGTCGGCAGCGCGTTGACCGCGGGCTCGACCCGCTCGATGCGGTCAAGCGCGGCGTCGATGAGCTCCAAGGGGCTCACCTCGCGCTTTTTCAACAACCGGACCGCCTCGGTAGCGGTAAGACGATAGAGTTCCTCGTGCGATGCCATCGGCTGTTTCCTAAAGTTCCCGCGATCGGGATAATGGCGCTGCGCACTCCGACAAGGAACATCGAATGACGGATTTCTTTACCGGCTTCGCGCGGCGCCGTATCGAGACCTCGGGCGCCGCCATTCATCTCGTAACGGGGGGCAGCGGTCCGCCGCTTCTCCTCCTTCACGGCTATCCCGAAACGCATCTCATGTGGCGCAAGGTGGCGCCGCGCCTTGCCCGCGAATTCACCCTCGTCATCCCCGATCTGCGCGGCTATGGCGAGAGTTCGAAGCCTGCTGCGGGAGCGAAATTCGAGAACTATTCGAAGCGCGCGCTGGCAAGGGACCAGGTCGAGACGATGGCGGGTTTGGGCTTCGAGCGGTTCTTCGTTGCGGGTCACGACCGCGGCGCCCGTGTCGCCCACCGCCTCGCGCTCGATCATCCGCAGCGCGCTTTGAAAGTGGCGCTCCTCGATATCGTGCCGACGCTCTACCGCTTCGAGACGATCGACCAGAAGGCGGCGACGCAAAGCTTTCACTGGTTTTTCCTGATCCAGGGCGGCGGCTTGCCGGAACGCCTCATCGGCGCCGAACCCGAATTCTTCCTGCGCCACATGATGGGCGCGGCGGCCCGCGACCCCAACATCATCGAGGCCCAAGCCTTCGCCGAATATCTGCGCTGCTTCAAAAACCCCGAGACGATCCGCGCCACCTGCGACGACTACCGCGCCGCCGCCGGGATCGACCTCGAACACGACCGCGCCGATAAGGGGCGCCGCATCGCCCCGCCGCTTCTCGTCCTCTGGGGCGACAAAAGCGCGCAGGGAAGCGGCTACGACGTCCTTTCCGTCTGGCGCGAGCGGGCGGAGAATGCGCGCGGAGAGGCGATCAGAAGCGGCCACTTCCTTCCCGAAGAAGCGCCCGAAGAAACCGGCCGCGCGTTACGCGATTTTTTCGCCGCCCATTGAAGAGCCGCGCGCTCAATTCGTTGTCACCCTCAAAGGCTGGAGCCATCCGGTCGCCGTCTACAACGTCGCCGACGAAGGCTAGAAGCCTCGACCCTTGCAATCAAACCGGAAAATGTGCGGAATCCGAAGCAAGAGTACGCGCCGGGTCCGGCGGCGAGCCTGCCATCAACACAAAAGGGTGCAGGGCCGCGGCCTGATCCGCCCGACGGCTGTTACCAACCATCCGCACGGAGGAGACCGCCAATGACGAACCGCACCCGGCCAAAGTCCACCCGCCGCCGGTTTCTGCAATCGGTTGCCGCCGGCGCCGCAATCGCCTGCGCGCCCGGCTTGGCTCGCGCCGCAGGCTCGTTCAACTGGAAGCGCTTCGCGGGCACCCGCCTGCGCTTCCTTTTGGACTCTCACCCGTGGACCACGGGCATGGTCCCCCCGCGCCTGCCGGAATTCGAGAAGCTGACCGGCATCAAGGTCGACTGGCAGGTTTATCCCGAAGACCAGTTCCGGCAAAAGCTGACGCTCGATCTGCGCTCGGACCCGAGCTCCGTCGACGGCTATATGAGCCTGACCTCCTGGGACGGGGAGGCCTTTTGGGCGGCCGGCTGGTATGAGCCGATCGAGAAATTCGTCCGCTCGGCGGAACTCACCAATCCGCAATTCGACATCAAGGATTTTTTTCCGAACACGCTGAAGATCGCGAGCATGCACGGCACGCTGATCGGGGTTCCGCTTTATCCCGAGGTGCAGCTCCTTTATTACGACAAGGAGAAATTTGCGAAGCACGGCGTCAAGGTCCCGCAAACAATCACGGAATTCATCGCCGCCGCGAAGAGCCTTGAAGATAAGAAAACCGGTTACGCCGGGTATGTGAGCCGCGGCGAGGGTCTGCAGGCGGTTTATACGATCGCACCTTTTCTTTTTGCCGAAGGCGGAAGCTGGCTCGACGCCAAGCGCCGGCCGCTTCTCGACAGCGATGCTTTCGTGAAGGCGCTGCATGTTTACAGCGGCACGCTTCATGACTATGGCCCTCCCGGCATTGCGGGGATGAGTTGGTACGAGAGCGTGATCGTCTTTGCTCAAGCCAATGCCGCGATGTTCACCGATTCCTCCAATTTCGTCTCGATCGTGGAGAACCCGAAGAAGTCGAAGCTGGCGGGGAGGGTCGGCTATGCGATGATGCCGAAAGGGCCGGCCGGCCGCCATTCGACGCTCATCTCCTGGGCGCTCAGCATCAATGCCAAATCGCACCACAAGGAAGCGGCCTGGTACCTGATCCAATGGCTTGTCAGCAAGGACATGGAAGAGGAGATGGCGAAGCAGAAGATTCCCGTCGGCCGGCAATCCGTTTGGAACGGTGCCGATTTTCAGAAATTGATGCCGAAGGCTTGGCTCGACAGCTTTGTCGGGGAGCTTCCAGGCGCCGCCGTCAATCAGGCCAATCCTCTGGTGGTTCCGGTGCCGCAGGTGCGCGACGCCATCGGCCGCGCGATCGTCGCCGTCATCGAAGGGGGAAAAGCCCGTCCGGCGGCCGAGGAGGCGCAGAAAGAGGTGCTTCAGATCCTCAAAATGACGTAAGCG
>JAKAOO010000068.1 GCA_021812165.1 Pseudomonadota bacterium
AGGCCGCCTCCGCCGCTCCGCGCGACAAGGCTTCGAGGCCGAAGGCGCCGGTGCCGGCAAAGGCGTCGAGCACCCTTCTGCCGCGAAAGGGCGCGCCCGCGGCGGCGATCGTCCCATGGGAGAGGATATCGAAGAGCGCTTCGCGCGCGCGCTCGCTCGTCGGCCTCACGCTTTTCCCCGGAGGCGCCAGAAGCCGGCGTCCGCGATGCCTACCGCCGATGATCCGCATCCGCGGGCGTCGTTGCGGCGCCGCCGAGCTGCTCTAAAAGCACCTTCTTCGGCACCTCGACCAGCTCGCCGCGGCCGAGGTTGCCGAGCTGAAAGGGGCCGTAGGAAAGCCGGATGAGGCGGGTGACCGTGAGCCCCAGATGCTCGAACACCCGCTTCAGCTCGCGGTTTCTCCCTTCGCGCAAGGAGGCGCCGAGCCAGGCGTTGCTGCCTTGGACGCGTTCGAGGTGCGCGGCGATCGGGCCATAGGCGATCCCGTCGATGGCGATCCCGTGGGCGAGCGAGGAAAGGCGCTTTTCATCGACCGCCCCATGAACGCGCACCCGGTAGCGCCGGAGCCAGCCCGAGGTTTCGAGGCGGCGCTTCAACTCCCCGTCATTCGTCAGAAGAAGAAGGCCTTCGGAAGCGATGTCGAGCCGGCCGACGGAGAGGAGACGCGGCAGGCCTTCGGGGAGGGCGGAGAAGACGGTCGGCCGGCCTTTTTCGTCGCGATGGCTGGTGACGAGCCCTTTCGGCTTGTGATAGCGGAAAAGCCGCGCGCGTTCCCGCGCCGGCAGAGCGCGCCCGTCGACGCGGATCTCGCTTTCCTCGCCGACATTCGTGGCCGCGCTCAGAAGCACGCTGCCGTCGACCGCAACCCGCCCGGCGGCGATCCAGCGTTCGGCTTCGCGGCGCGAGCAGAGCCCGGCGCGCGCAAGCACCTTGGCGATCCGCTCGCCTTTGTTCGCCGCTGCGCCCTCTAGTCCTGAGTTCATCGACGGGCCGCTTCGACAAGCGCGCGAAAGATCGCCCGGTCGGCCTCTGCGATCTCGAATTCCGGGTGCCATTGAACGCCGAGACAAAAGCGCCGGCGCGGATCCTCGACCCCCTCGACGACGCCGTCGGGCGCGAGCGCAGAGATGAGGAGCCCCCGTCCCGCCTCCTTCACTGCCTGATGGTGGGCGCTGTTGACCTCGAGGCGGCGCACCCCGGCGATCCGATCGAGGAGGCTCCCGGCGCGGATTTCGACCGCGTGCGCCGGCTCGTCTCTGGGGTTTCTCTGGCGATGCGGCAGCGCGTTCGCGACCTCGTCCGGGATATCCTGGATGAGGGTGCCGCCGAGCGCCACATTGAGGAGCTGCTCGCCGCCGCAAATGCCGAGAACGGGCAGGTCGCGGGAAAGCGCGCCTTCCGTCGCCCTGAGTTCGAACGCCGTGCGGCGATCCTTGGTCGTGACGCTTGGATGACGCGAGGTCGCGCCGAAGAGGAGGGGGTCGATGTCGAAGCCGCCGCCGGTGACGATGAGGGCGTCGATCCGGGCGAGGTACTCTTCGGCGAGATCGGGCTCGTGCGGCAAGAGGATCGGCAGACCGCCCGCATTCTTGACGGCGCGAATATAATTCTCGCGGATCGCGTACCACGGAAAGGCCGAATAGCCCCCGGGCGGCTCGTGATCGAGGGTGAGGCCGATCACCGGCTGTGCCATGCTGCGGCTCCGGGTTGAGGCATAAAAGATGAGCGACGGTTACGAACAGATCCTGCCGATCCGCACCTACGACATAGACTTTGCGGGGATCGTCAGCAATATCGCTTTTGTCCGCTGGCTCGAGGATCTGCGCCTCGGCCTCATGGAAGGGGCCTATCCGCTGCGCGAGGCGCTTGCCGAAGACGTGGCGCCGATCCTCCTTTCGACCGCGATCCGCTACCGCCGGCCGGTGACGATCTACGACGTTCTCTTGGGGCGCATGCGCGTCAAGGCCTTGGGGCGCGTGCGCTGGCGTCTCGCCGCCGAGTTCAGCGTCGCCGGAGCGGTCCACGCCGAAGCCGAACAGGAAGGGCTCTTCATGCGTCTTTCAACCCGGCGCCCGATCCCGATCCCCGAGCGGATCCGCGGGCGGCATGGCCGATGAAGCGCGAGCGCGAACGGATGGCCTTGGCGCTCGCCGAGGCCGAGGCGGCCGCAGCCGAGGGCGAGGTGCCGGTCGGCGCCGTCCTTTTCGATGCGGAAGGCCGCCTTCTCGCCGCCGCGCACAATCGCGTCCGGAGCCTCAACGATCCGACGGCGCACGCCGAAATTCTCGCGCTGCGCGCCGCTTCCGCCCGCCTCGGAACCTCACGCCTCGAAGGCTCTTCGATCTATGTGAGCCTCGAACCCTGCCCGATGTGCGCCGCGGCGATCGGCTTTGCGCGCCTGAAGCGCCTCTATTTCGGTGCCTACGACCCCAAAGGCGGCGGGGTCGAGCACGGGCCCCGCATCTTCGATCAGAGGAGCGCGCATCACCGTCCGGAAATCTATGGCGGCATCGCCGAAGCGCGGGCGAAGAAAGTCGTGCAGGCGTTTTTTCGCGAGCGGCGCCGGGTCGAGCAAGGCTGAGCCGAGCGCGCTCCCTCTCAACCCGTCGCGATCTCCGTGTCCTCGCGCCCGCCCCACTCCGACCACGACCCGTCATAGACGGCCGCCCCTTCTTTCCCCGCGAGATGAAGGGCGAAAGCAAGCACGCAGGCCGTCACCCCCGAACCGCACGTCGTCGTGACGGGACCGTCGAGATCGACCCCGGCGCCCTCGAACCGCTCGAGGATCTCCGCGGCCGGGAGAAGCGTTCCATCGGCGGCGAACAGCTCCGTATAGGGAAGATTTTTCGCCCCCGGCATGTGACCGCTTTTGAGGCCGGCGCGAAATTCGGGCTCGATCCCGACAAACCGTCCCTTTGAGCGCGCATCGACGACGGCCGCGCGGCCGCCTCTCAGCTCCGCGCGCACCGCTTCGAGCGAGCGCACGAGTTGCGGGCGCAAACGCGGCGTAAAGCGGGCGGGCCTCGGCTTGGCGGGACCTTTTTCGAGCGGCCGGCCTTCGCGCAGCCATTTCGGCAGGCCGCCGTCGAGAATCGCCACACGGTCATGGCCGAACACCCGAAACATCCACCACGCGCGCGCCGCGCTTACGAGCCCCAGGGCGTCGTAAGCGATGATGCGGGTGTCGTCGCCGAGCCCCAGCGCGCCGACCTTCTCTGCGAACTCGGCAGGCGGGGGAAGCATGTGCGGAAGCGGGTTCCGATCATCCTTGATGGCGTCGATGTCGAACCGCACCGCCCCCGGGATATGGCGCTCCAAAAACTCCTTTTCCGCATCGCGCGGCACCGTCGGCAGGAAATAGGTCGCGTCGACGACCCGGATCTCGGGGTTGCGACGATGGTCGTCGAGCCAGTTCGTCGAAACGAGCGCGCTTTCGTTCTCAGACATGGTTTCCCCCGAATGCTGATCGCAACACTGCTCTGCGCCACACTGTAGCAGTGGAACCGCGCGTGCAGGAAGAGCCGGGGCGCTTCGCTCCAACGCTCCGGATCAAAAAGTCGCAACCTATTTTGCCGTGTCATTGCGAGGAGGCCCAAAGGGCCGACGCGGCAATCCCGGCCCCACGGGAGCGGGATCGCTGCGCTGCGCTCGCGATGACAACCTTTGACCGATGTCGAGAATTTCTGGCCCAGAACGCCAGTCCAGTCGCTTCCCGCCCGGTCGTCGGGCGTCAGGGGGCCATGCCTGCGTCGCGCAGCCCCTCGTGGAATCTCTCGCGGCCCCTTACGACTTCGGGACTATCGCTGGGGTTCGCCTTCTCGTTCTGCTCGACGCGCCGGATGCTGTACCCCCGGAACCGCTTGTCGAATTCGTCGAGGGCCTTGCGCGCGTCCTCGTTCTTCCCAAGCTGCGCGTAGGTGCTGACGAGATAGAGGCGATTGTACCAGAGCTCCGGCCAGCTGGCGATCGACTGATTGAGAGCCGCGATTGCCTCCTCGTAGCGCTCAAGCATGAACAGCGTGCGCCCTCTGATCCACTGGAACATGCCCAATGATGGACTGCCGGCGCTATTTGCGATCACTACGTCGATCTCGCCGAGCGCCTCCTGAAATTGTCCGAGATAAAAATGCACATTCGCCTTCTGGGCGCGAGCGCGGGCAAAATTGGGATCGAGCCGGAGGCTCTCCTCGAACTCGCGGAGCGCGGCGTCGAGCTCGTTCTTTGCGCGATGAATAAAGCCTTTGGCGTGATATGCGATCGCAACATTGGGATCGAGTTGCAAGGCTCTCTCGACCGCGTTCTTCGCTTCGTCGAGCGCCTTTGCGCCGGCGTTGTTCCACCGGTTCAGATAGTCGCAGACAATGATATTGGCCAATAGGCCCAAGGCTTCGGCCAAGCCTTTTTCAAGCAGCCGGCGAATCTCCTCGGTCTTCTGCGGCGTGAGAGTTTCGCTGTAAAGCTGCTCTGCCTGGGCGATAAGATCACTCGCACGTTGAGGCATGGTTGTTCTCCCCGGTTCGAGGTTTCGATTTGGCGCGTCTCTTTTTCTCGGGCGCCGCGCGCGGGCACTCATGGCCGCGACCTCGCAGCGGCCGAGGTTCTCCTTATACGCGAGAAGCGTGGCGCCCGCAAACGCCAATTCCCACGCCCTACCGCGGCGCAGGCGGATCGGGTATGATCGAGGATCTCGGAGGTTGGCCTTCGGAAAAGGGCGGTGCCCGGCCCGACGCACGCACAGAAGCGAGAGCTCTTCGAGCGCCATTTTCTTTTCGGCAGTCTCGAGCCGGGGGAGATCGACGCTCTCGCGTCACGGGCGCGCATGGAGCGCTATCCGGCCGGCCGCGAGATCTTTACCAAGGGCTCGCCCGGCCGCACCCTGATCGCGGTTCTGCGGGGCAGCGTCAAGATCAGCACGCTCTCGCCGGCCGGCAAGGAGGTCGCGCTCAACATCATCCATGCCGGCGAGATCTTCGGCGAAATCGCCGTGATCGACGGTGAAGAGCGAACCGCGACCGCCGAGGCGATGAGCGAGTGCGAGCTTCTCGTTCTCGACCGCCGCGATGTGATGCCGCTTTTCGAAAGGCATCCCGAGATCGCGATGATGCTGCTGCGGATCCTCTGCCGGCGCCTGCGGCAAACGAGCGAACAGGTCGAGGATGTGCTCTTCCGCACGCTCCAATCGCGCCTCGCGAAAGCCTTGCTGCAGCTCAATGAAGATGCGGCAGCGGAAACCCCGGGCTCACAGTCCGGCCTTCGCCTTTCGCAGCGCGAACTCGGCAACCTCGTCGGCGGCAGCCGGGAGAGCGTCAATCGGCAGCTTCAGCTTTGGCACAGGGCGGGCCTCATCGAGCTTGAGCGAGGCAGGGTCGCAATCCGCGACGCGGCAGCGATCAAGCGGCTCCTCTGAGCCGAGCGGCGCTCTGTTCCTCACTCCTTCCATGGCTGCCCGCCGGCGCGGTCGCGGCGGCCGCTTCCCGCGCTTCTTGCGAGCGGGCGAGGAGGCCCCGGGCGGCCGCGGCCAGCCTCTCGCCGAGAGCCCCAACCAATCGCATCACGCGCTGTGCGCGATGCCGATCGTCGGCCCCTTCGAGCCAGGTTTTCTCGTACCAGGAACGATCGGGCATAAAGGGAAAGAAACGCAAGAGAGGCGCAGGGCCGGTTTCGTCGAAACCGCCATCGCCGGAGTTCCGTTTTCTGGGCATGTTCTGCCCTCCCCGAAGATCGCGAACGGCGCGGGAAAGCGCGTGGTCGCGTGTCTTTCGACCGTCGGGCGAGCGTTCCATAAGCTCCCCGACCCTCAGAGGATAAGGAGTGCCCGCGGGCGCGGCTGTGAGGCCGGTCACAGAACATCAAAAAAATTCGAAAATCGCGTAAAAAAATGGCGCGCGGTGCGCAAGCCTTCTCGGGCTGACCGCTTTACCGGGCCGCCATGCCCGCGCTGAGCAGTCCATCGTAAAATTTCTTGTGAGCGGCGGCGACGACTGCATTGTCATGCGGGCTCGGATGCTCGAGCGCTTCCACATGCGCAACCGTGTAAGCGGGATGCGCGAAGCGCCGGCTGAATTCGGCCAATGTCTTCTCGGCTTGCGCCCGCTCTCCAAGAAGCTCATAGGCGCTGACGAGGTAGAGCCGATTGAACCACAAATTCGGCCTCACCTCGACCGATTTAGCGAGCCACTCGCTCGCATGGCGATAACGGCCCGCATAAAAATAGGCGCGGCCGAGGATCCAGTAAAAGATCCCGACGGAAGGATCGCGGGGAGAGAGCTTTATGGCGCGCTCGACGAGTGGCGGCGCCTTGCCCGGCTCTCCCAGAAGAATCAGCTCATCGGCCTCGTGAACGTAGGCGAGGGCAAGATTGGGATCGAGCGCAATCGCCCGGCTGAACGCGGCGAGCGCCGCCCGCTGATCTCCCTGCGCCTTGTGGATAAAGCCGGCAGCAAGATGAGCCAATGCGAGGTTCGGATCGAGCGCCAGCGCCTTCTGGTCGGCCTCTTCGGCCTGGCGCAACTGCGCCGGCCCGGCGTGGTTCCAGTGGTCCAGATAATCGGACGCTGTTATTGTGGCCAATCGCGCCCAGGCTTGGGCCGAATTCGGGTCGAGAGTGACGGCCTCTCTGAGAAGACGCCGCGCCGCAAGAGTGTGCTTTGGAGTGACCCCGCTGAAAAAGATCGCTTCCGCGCGCAGCCGCAAATCGAGCGCGTTCGGATGCGCCACCTTTTCGACGCGGCGGCTTTCCGCCTTGACAAGCGCGACATCGAGCGAAGCGGCGATGCGGCCGGTGATGGCGTCTTCGAGCGCGGTGAGATTGGCGAACGCGTTCTTGAAACGGACGGCCCAGATCTGCACGTCCGTCGGCGCGTTGATGAGCTGCGTGTCGGTTACGACCTCCGCTCCGGCGCGCCGGATGTCGCCCGCAAGCACATAACGAACGCCGAGTTTCTCGGAAATCCGCCGCGGATCGACATCCTTCCCTTTGAAGGTCAACGCCGTCGCCGGCGCCATCACCAAGACATCGCGCATGCGCGACAAATCGGTCGTCAGATCGACCGTCACCGCATCGGCAACGTAGTTTTGTGCGGGATCGCCGCTCAAGTTCTTGAACGGCAGGACGAGGATCGATGGATGCTGCCACGGGCTCCAAAGGCCGCGCCAGACCGGGATCATCGACACGCCGAGCGTGCCGGCAATGATCACGCCGATCGCGGCGAGGTAAAGGGGACGCAAGCGCCGAAACCCGCTCGCTCGACGCAGACGAGCCGCAATATGCCTCCAGGCTGATCGGTAACGCCTCCCGTCCTCGGGGATCTCTTCGACCCGAAAAACATGGATGGGATCGTCGATGTTCTTGACCTGGCGCTCGCCTCTGTCGAGGAAAGAAAGACCCGGATCTCCTCGCAGCTGATCGCGAACGCCGGAGCTGACGTAAACCGCGCCGGGCTCGGCCAATTGTTCGAGCCGCGCCGCGATGTTGACGCTGTGGCCGTAGATGTCGCGTTCGTCGCGGATGACGTCGCCGGTGTTGATGCCGATCCGCAGGCGGATCCGAAGATCGGCCGCGATCTCGAGGTCCCGTGCCGAGAGTTCCTTTTGGATCGCGATCCCGCACCCGACCGCGTCGAAAGCGCTCTCGAACGCGATGAGAAGCCCGTCGCCCATGCTGCGGATGAGCCGCCCGCCATATTGAGCGGTCCGGGGCTCGATCACCTCCTTGACCGCGCGGCTGAAGCGGAGATGCGTCCCCTCTTCGTCGGCGCTCATCAGCCGGCTGTAGCCGACCACGTCGGCGAGCAGGATTGCCGTCAACCGACGCTTCAAATCAGGGCGTTCCATAGAGGATCGCCTCGCTCTCCCCGATAAAATATAACTTATCATATTTTCGAATCGCGATCACCCCCTATTTTGCGGCGAAATTTTGCGGGGGTGTGAAGCCGCTCACATCTGCTCGCAAGAATGGGCGTTAGAGATCCGCTTATTTCGCAAACTCGGATCGCGGGGAGGCGGTCATGAGCGGGCGCAAGGAGAGGCTCTTTCGATGGGTCGAGGAGGCGGACGCAAGGCAATGGCTCGAGTTCGCCTCGTTCGACCGGCGGGTCGGTACACCGGACGCGCGGAATGCGCCGGACCGACGATTTTCGACGTTCCTGGCGAGGCTCCGCCCGGCTTTCCCCGCCGCGGTTCATCGAATATCCTCAACGGCAGTCAATCGGAGGAGACCATCATGGCCGGCCAGAACATCCTCGACGGCGGGCAGGTCATCGTCGATTACCTGATCCGCGAGAAGGTGCCTTATGCCTTCGGGCTTTGCGGGCACGGCGATATGTCTTTCATCGACGCCCTCTACGAGCGCCAGAAGGAGATCAAGACGATCTCGGTCCGCCACGAGTCGGTGGCCGGGTTTATGGCCGACGTTTATTATCGCGTCGCACACCGCCCGGTCGCGACCTTCACCTCCTGCGGCCCGGGCTCCTCCAATCTGCCGATCGCTCTCGCCAACGCCTTTTTCGATTCGGTGCCGTTTCTCGCCGTCACCGGCAACATCCCGACGAGCCAGTTCAATCGCGGCGCCTTCCAGGAGGCCTATCGGCACGGCCAAGCGGATTATCCTTCGACCGTCCGCGCCTATTCGAAGCGCGTCTTCCAGCCGACGCGCGGCGACATGGTGCCGATCGCCGTTCGCCAAGCCTGGAAGACGATGGTGACGGGGCGGCCGGGGCCGGTCGTTCTCGACGTTCCCTTCGACATCTTCAAAGAGGCCGCGGGCGAGACTCCCGACCCCCTCGAATGGAGCGCCAACATCTCCTGCCGCTGCGGCGCCGACCCCGAAGGGGTCAAGCGCGCCGCCGATCTCCTCCTCGCCGCGCGCCGCCCGGTGATTCTCGTCGGGCAAGGGGTCAAATACGGGGATGCTTGCGCCGCGCTTCTAGAGTTCGCCGAGCGCCTCGGCATCCCGGTCGCCGTCTCGGCGAGCGGCGTCGGAGCCGTACCCACAACCCACGCGCTCTCTTTGGGCCTCGTTTCGCGCAGCGGCGCCTATCCGGCCAACCGCGCCGCACGCGAGGCCGATGTCCTGTTGGCGCTCGGCGTGCGTTTCGACGACCGCACCTCAAGCTCGTGGCTTCCGGGCTACTCCTTTACGATCCCGCCGACAAAGCTCATCCACGTCGATATCGACCCCGAGGAGATCGGCAGGAACTACCCGGTGGCCTTGGGATTGATGGCGGACGCCCGCACCTTTCTGCGCCAGCTTCTGGGAGAGATCGACGCCCGAGCCCCGGCGAAAGCCGGCGCGAGCGCCGAACGCTCGCCCGCCCGGCGCGAATGGCTCGCCCGGATCGAAGAGTGGCGGCGCGAATGGGACGCCTTCGTCGCACCGGGCTTCACGGACGAGGGAACGCCGATCCACCCGCAGCGCGCCGCGCACGAGATCGGCAAGGCGCTTCCCGAGGACGCGATCCTCGTCAGCGACGTCGGCATCCACCACAACTGGCTCATCCTCCATTGCCGGCCGAGCCGGCCGGATTCTCTGATCGGCTCGATGGGTTTCGGGGCGATGGGGTTCGGGGTCGCCGGGGTTCTCGGCGCCAAGCTCGCCGCTCCCGACCGGCCTTGCGTTAGCGTGTGCGGCGACGGCGGGTTTTTCATGCACGCGAACGTTCTCGGCACCGCCTTCGAATATGGAATCCCCGCCGTCTGGGTCATCTGGAACAATTACGGCTATGTCTCGATCCGCAACTTGCAGCGCGGCTATCTTGACGGGCGCGAGCTGGCGAGCGATTTCCGCCACCCCGAGACCGGCGCCCCATACAACCCCGACTTCGCGGCGATGGCGCGCGCCGCCGGGATCGAAGGGGTGCGCGTCGATCGCCCGGGAGACCTTGCCGACGCGGTGAGGGCCGGCATCGCCGCCCGGCGCCCTTATGTGATCGACGCCAATATCGGCGGCGACCAGAACCCCTCGGGTGCCGGCGTCTGGGAGCTGCCCGGCCTCGGCCACGGCAAACCCGCGATCGGCGGCCGATACGAGCCGTAAGCGGCGCGGCTACGAAGGCCCGCACCCGGCGAGCTTTCACTCTAAAGGTCGAGGAAATAACGTGTCTCCCCCAGCGTAAGCTATATATGCATGCCCTCGCTACAAGGAGGTCAGAGCCGGCAAATCGCTGGGCGTTGCCCAAGAGGTTCCAATGAAATTGCGTCGCATCCTCGTCCAAAACTACAGATCGATCGTTGACAGCGGGGTCATCGAAATTGAAGATCGCGTGACGGTTCTGATCGGCAAGAATGAACAGGGAAAGACGACGTTTCTCAAGGCCCTCGCCTCCGCGGGCCCAAGGCCTACCTATTCATCTAGTGACTTGCCGAATCATCTCCGACCGACGCTTGAAGACAGGAGCCCCGGAGAGATCCCAATCCTAACGCTCTGGCTCGCCCTGGAGCCCTCCGACAAGGCCCCCCTTTCGAAAATCATCCCCGATCTTGGCTCTGTCGAGTTCTTCAAGATTACCAAGTTTTACGACGGGCATCGGCTCTATCAAAAGGTCACGGCGCCGGGGCAAGAGGAGTCGCTGGAGATCCCGCCGCCAAATATCGAGCCGTACGCCGGTCAGTTCAGGCGTCACGCTACGGCTTTGAAGGAAAAGCTCGTGGTCCACGCCGGGCGCCTACCGGCCTTCGCCCCACACCTGCCACAGGCCCAGATGGCTATTGACCAATTCAGCACGGCCAACTTCCGGGAAGCCGGACAGCTTGAGAATTTGGTTAACACTCTCGCTAGTGCGCTGACCAGCGTCCCCGGACAGGATCAGGCAATCCAAGAAGATGTGGCAGCGTTTATCAAGGAGATCCAAGGCGTATGCGCACAAACGTTGCAGCTAATGCGGGACGACCGCAAAAAGTCGTTCGAAGAGACCCTGCCCCAATTCGTATTTCACAGCGCCACGTCGGACAAAATCCCAAATGAGGTCAATGTCGGGGATTTTATTAAGGATCCTGCCGCCGTTTCGAGGGGCATGGCGAACCTATGCGGGGTGGCTGGCTTGTCCATGCAAAAGATTCAAGAATTGTCCGCTTCCACAGATACACAAATGAGGGAGGGATATGAGGATCACTTTAGATCGAAAGTATCCGGGGGAATCAATGAATTTTGGACGCAGGAGACCTATACGGTGCATTTTCGCTTCGACAGGGAAAAGATGTCGGTTTCCATTAGTGACGGAGCGTACGCTCGTCGGATACCGCCGCTCGACCGAAGCGACGGATTCCAATGGTACCTATCATTCTACGCCGCCCTTATAAACGAGGTTAGCCAGATTCGGCCGACCGTTTTCTTACTCGACAATCCGGGGCTTGAGCTACACCCAGACGGACAGCGCGATATCAAGCGGTTCTTGGAGGAAAAGCTCCCCGCGAACGCCCAAATCGTTTACGTAACTCACTCTCCGGCGATGATTGATCCGTTTAACCTTGAGCAGGTGCGACAGGTCGAGTTGAAGGGCGACATGCAGGGCACGAAGGTGGGCAGGCTTGCTTTCAAAGAGGGAGCCGACTTGGACCTCTTGGAGCCTGTGCGATCGGCAATAGGGGCGAGCTTAGCGTCGAGCCTTATCTTCAACGAGTTTAACGTTCTCGCTGAAGGCGCCGCGGACAAACCGATATTGGAAGGCGCATTTGGGCACGCGAACAGCGAAGTGAGGGGGAAAATACTCGTAAACGGCAGTATAGCCGAGACTCGAGACGGTTTCCTCGTCAAATTTTACCAGCGGGCGCACTTGCCGTTCGCTGTCTATCTCGATGCTGATAGCAGTGGTCGGAGGCTCAATGAATCGCTAAAGGCTTGGGGCGTCCCGGACGAAAAAATTGTCCCACTGGACCAAGCCGTGCCGGGCCTAAGGGAGCCGGGTCAGGATTTCGAACTTGAGGATCTGTTGAGCGCAGATTTTTATCATCTGGCCGTTCAGGAAGCGTATCCCGAAGCAAAAGCAACGCTCGAAACACCGGCTGCCGTCGCGGGAAAACGTACGAAATATTACGAGGAGACCTTTAGGGAGCGCCATAAGATCGGATTTAATAAGCGGCGGGTGGCGGAGAAAGTCAAGGCGCTGCTCATGGCGGGGAAGGCCGATCAAGAGACGGCTGATAATTTGAGAAAGGTCACGGACGTCATCTGGCAGAAGCTGCACGCGCAGGTCGCGCACGATGGCGCTCCGCCCCGCTGATCCCGGGGCCGATCTCAACCCCTCGGGTGCCGGCGTCTGGGAGCTGCCCGGCCTCGGCCACGGCAAACCCGCGATCGGCGGCCGATACGAGCCGCCGGCTTAAATCGGCCGGCGGATGAGCTCGATCGTGCCGAAGGCGTCGATCTTGGCGTCGAAAGCGCCGGTGAGGACGGTCGAGGTCTCGTCCTCGACGATGATCGCGGGGCCTTTGATCTCCGCACCGGGCCGAAGCGCCTTTCGCTCATAGACCGGCACGGCGATGAAGTCGCCGGTTTCGGGATCGAGAACTTGGCGCTCGCCCGAAGGGTTCGGGGTCGAGGGAGCGGGCGGCGGTGGCGCGGCGGCGGGCGCCGGCGCCGGCGCGGAGAGCAGCAGCACCCAGGAGACCACTTCCACCTCGACGCCGGGGATGACGCGATGATAAAGGCGGCGATAGGCGTCCTCGAAGCGTTCGCGCAAAAGCGCCGCATCCTCCTCGCGATAGGCTTTGAGAGGCAGGTTGACCGCGATCTCGTGACCCTGTCCGCGATAGCGCATAAAGGCCGAGCGCGTCTCGTGGAGCGGCGCCTCGCCCGCGCCCTGGCGGACGATTTCTTCGGCCTCTTCGCGCATCGCCCAGAGGAGCCCGTTGGCGGCCTCGGCGTCGAAGGCGTCGAGGCGCTGAAATGCCGAGCGCACGATCTCGTAGGAAATGGGCGCGCGCAAAAACCCGACCGCCGAGCCGACCCCGGCGTAAGCGGGCACGAGAATGCGGTCGATCCCGAGCTTTTCCGCAAGGCGCGCGGCGTGCAGCGGCGCCGCGCCTCCGAACGCGACGAGGACACGCCCTCGGACGTCCTTGCCGCTTTCGATCGCGTGAACGCGCGCGGCGTTCGCCATGTTTTCGTCGACGATTTCGCCAACCCCGAAGGCGGCGAGCGGCAGCGAAAGGCCGAGAGGGGACGCCACTTCGCGTTCGAGCGCCCGCTCAGCCGCGGAACGGTCGAGAGGCATGCGGCCTCCTGAAAAGCCTTGCGGGTCGATGCGGCCGAGGGCGAGATCGGCGTCGGTGACGGTCGGCAAGGAGCCGCCGCGTCCATAGGAGGCGGGACCCGGATCGGCGCCGGCGCTCAAGGGACCGACCGTGATCCGCTTCAACGCGTCGACCCGGGCGATCGAGCCGCCGCCGGCGCCGATCTCGACCATCTCGATGACGGGAATGCGCAACGGCAGGCCGCTCCCTTTCTTGAACCGGTAGACGCGGGCGACCTCGAAACTGCGGTTCGTCTGCGCCTCATAACCGTCGATGAGGCAGATCTTTGCGGTCGTTCCGCCCATGTCGAAAGAGAGCATCTTGTCGAGACCGCGCTCACGGGCGATGTGCGTGGCAAAAATCGCGCCTCCCGCCGGGCCCGACTCGACGAGACGCACCGGAAAGCGGATCGCCGTCTCGACGGTCGCAAGTCCTCCCCCCGAAAGCATCAGAAAGAGCGGGCAGAGAACGCCCTCTTTTTGAAGAAGCTCCTTGAGTTCGCGCAGATAGCGCCCGATCAGAGGCTGCACATAGGCGTTGGCGCAGGCGGTCGAGAAGCGCTCGTACTCGCGCATCTCGGGCGAGACGTCGGAAGAAAGCGTGACCGGGAGGTCGGGGAGACGCTCGGCAAGGATCTCGCCTGCCGCTCGCTCATGCGCCGGATTTGTAAAGCTGTGGAGAAAACCGATGGCGACGCTTTCGATTCGCTCTCCCGCGAGCCGATCGGCGAGAGCGCGCACGCAATCCGCATCGAGCGGCACGAGCACCCGGCCCCGCGCATCGATCCGCTCCCCGACCGGAAAGCGCAGGCGGCGCGGCACCAAAGGCGCCGGCAGGTCGATATTGACGTCGTATTGCTCGAAACGGTTTTCGTGACGGATTTCGATCGTGTCGCGGAAACCTTCGGTCGTGAGGAGCGCGGTTTTCGCGCCCTTCCTCTCGATGATCGCGTTCGTTGCGAGGGTCGTGCCGTGGATCATCAGGGAAAGCTCGCAGGGCGCGAGCGACGCCTCGGCGAGCACCACCCGGATGGCTTTGAGGACCGCGCGCGCGGGCGCCTCGGGCGTCGTCAGGATCTTGCTGCTGTAGCGCCTGTCGCCGACTTCGAGCGCGACATCGGTAAAGGTGCCGCCGATGTCGACCCCGAGCCGAGCCGCACCTCGGCCTGTCGAAGGACCGTTTCCGCTTGCCACGCCCGCCTCTCGAACCACGAAAAACCGCAGTCTTTGTTGCGCTCGAAGGCGCTGTCAATCGGCTGATCGCAGAGGGCGCCGCCATCTGCCCTTCTCTCGCAAATGGATTGCTTTTCCGCGTTCCGATGTTAGCGCCGTGGGAGCCGATGGCGGCGGCCGCGACGGCGTCGCCAATCGGCAGAGGTCGGTTGAGGAGGTTTACCATGCGCAGCCATGCGCGTTCGGCCATGGTGGCGGCTGGCGTGGCGCTCGGCGCCCTGATGCTGGCAACGCCCGGCCAAGCGGCGATCGATGTCGGCACGCTCGCCTGCAATGTGGGCGGCGGCCCGGGCTTCATCATCGGGTCCTCGCGCCCGATCAACTGCACTTTCGACGGCCCTGCCGGGCCCGAGCACTATCTCGGCTCGGTCTCGAAGCTCGGCGTCGATATCGGCTGGCTCTCCGGCGGCCGGATCCTTTGGGACGTCTTTGCCCCGAATGGCGCTCCCGGACCCGCTCGCGGCATGCTGACCGGCAATTACGTCGGCGCCACCGGCAGCGCCGCGGTCGGGGTCGGGGCCGGCGCCAATGTTCTCGTTGGCGGTTTCGGCCGCTCCTTCTCGCTGCAGCCCGTCAGCATCGAGGGGCTCAGCGGGCTCGACGTCGCGGCCGGTCTCGAATCGATGAGCCTCAGATACGTGCCGTAGAGAGGGCCCTCGCGGCCGCGCGTCACCGCTGCCGGCCGCGCCCTCAATCCGAGGAAGGGCGCCGCGCCGGCATCGCCCCGCCGGTTGTCGCTGCCGCCTCGGAGCCGGGCGGCTCGGAGGGTCTTCGCCATTTCCGGCTGCACGGTTTCCCGCGCCTCTATTATTCGGAATATGGCGCCGAAGACCTCGAGCGATTTGAGCGCCGGCTGACGCCCGCGGCAAGCGGCGGTCAGCCCGTCTGGTGCATTTTCGACAACACGGGGGTCCGGTGCGGCGACAAGAAATGCCCTCGCGCTTCAAGAGCGGCTTCGCAGAAGCTAAAAGGGGCTTCCCAATGAGAGGAACGCGCATGGCGGGCGAGCGGAAGGCGGGTTGGAGCGATCAGGTGGCGATCGTCACCGGGGCCTCGCGCGGCATCGGGCGGGCGATCGCGCGCGAGCTCGCCGCTCGCGGCGCGGCGGTCTGCGTCAATTACGCGACGCAGAAGGCGGCGGCGGAACGCCTCGCCGCCGAGATCAGAGAAGCGGGCGGCCGGGCGATCGCGGTCGCGGCCGACGTGGCGGACGCCGAAGCGGTGGCGCGCCTGACGGCGCAGGCGACGGCGGAGCTGGGGCCGGTCGGCATTCTCGTCACCAATGCGGGCTTCGCCCTTCTCGCGACTTTGGAGAGCTACGATCCGCAGGCGATGGCGCGCATGCGGGCCGTCAATGTGGACGGCGCGATCCACGCGATCCGAGCGGTCGCGCCGGGCATGCGGGAGAGAGGCTTTGGCCGCATCGTCATCATTGCCTCGAACGCCGCGATCGGCACGGCGCTCCCCGGAACCACCTTCTACGCCGCAACCAAGGCGGAGCTTCTGATCCTGATGCGGCGCTTTGCGATGGAGCTCGGACGAAGCGGCATCACGGTCAACGCGGTCGCGCCCGGCTGGATCGTCACCGAGAGGACGCGCGCCGGATTGAGCGAGGACGCGTTCGCGGCCCGCATCAAGGAAATGAGCGAGCGCACGATGGTCGGGCGCACCGGATTGCCGCAGGACATCGCGAATGCGGCCGCGTTTCTGGCGGCGCCCCAATCGAGCTTCCTGACGGCTCAGGTTCTGACCGTCGACGGCGGTCGGATGGACTACATCGGCCACGGCTGAGGGTGCGCAGAGCGGGGGGCCGGCCGTTCCAGCCGACGGGAAGAAGGTTGCCTCAGGCCCTGCCGGCCCTCAGATTGGCGCCGTGGGGACGGCTTCGAGCAGGGGACCATCGGATGTCCCATCGGATGTCAAAGACCAAGTGCGGCCGGGCGGCGAATCCGGAAAGCCCCTCGCAAGAGATCCTGCCCAACTTTTTCGCAGGTTGAGGGTGGATCGAGGCACTGCCTGGCCGGACTGCAAGAGGGATCGAGAAGGGAAATGAGGATGCTCAAAGGATTCATGTTCGGCGTCGTTGCGACGGTCTTCGCGGCTCTCTTGTGCGGCTATATCGTCCTGCGCATGGGCCTCATGCCGGCCGGTGCCGACACGAAGCCCTTCTGGGGAGAGAAGTGGGCGGCGAAGACATCGCTCCGTGCGACGCTTCATCGTGAGGCGCCCAAAGGTCCCGATCCCGTCCCCTTGACTGACCCCAATCTGATCGCCGGCATCACGCTTTATGGAGAGCACTGCGCGATCTGCCATGGCACGGCAAAAGGAAAGGCCGCGGCCTCGCCGTTGGCGAAAGGCCTTTATATTCGGCCGCCGCAACTGGCGACGAACGGCGTCGAAAGCGACCCCCCAGGCTTCACGTTCTGGAAGATCAAGCATGGCATCCGCTGGACGGCCATGCCGTCGTGGAAGGCCGCCCTGACGGATCGGCAGATCTGGACCCTCGCCCTCTTTTTGAAGCACATGAACCGTCTTCCGCCGGCTGCGGAAAAGGCATGGCAGAAGGTGGAGAGTGGCCCGAGAAAGGGCGA
>JAKAOO010000069.1 GCA_021812165.1 Pseudomonadota bacterium
GTAACTCGCGCTGTAGCCCGGCATACCTACAGTGCCGAAGTCCTGTTCCGGGGCGCCGAACATGAAGCTCGGAATCCCCACCGGCGCAAACATGAAGGACTTGGGGGTCCAGCGATCCGTATTTTGCATGTTTGGTTCTTGGGAAGTTGAAGACCAGGAATGGGGGGTGAAATAGACTTCCCAGGGAGTTAAATTCAGGATTTCTACGGTAACGGAATGTGACGCCCCGTCGTACAGCTTCAAGTCCGCAGTCGTGGGTGCTTCCCCTTCCGCGGGAATGGGTCGTTGATACACCGCCGCATAGGCTCCCGCCGTCAACAGCGGCAGGAAACATAAGAGGCTCATGACCGTGAACCATCGTTGTCGCATAAGTCTTCCCCTGTCTTTGCCGTACTGCTCGACGAACCCCCGTTCACGAATTATCGTTGGCGATGCGAGCGCTGCAGCGCTTGCGCCGCATTGTGTCCGTCAGCGCATGCCTTCGGCGGCGCGCGGGCTCGGAAGCATTCAACCCGCCAAGAGATCGCGCGCGGCGCGCGAGGGTTGCCGAGGCGCCGGCGCTCCGTGTCCGCCATTAGGGCAAGATCGCGCTCCATGCGCCGCCGCTCGCCCGTTCGCACAGTTTGGCAAATTTTTCGGACGCAAAGCGGGGGATGCCGGAGCATGAGCATGGGCCTGTGCCCGCCTCAGCCCTCCGCTCGCTAGGGTCAGGCGCTCGACGAAATCAGGACGGATTGGGTGCGGAGCTATCTCCATCCTCTCGAGCTCAGCGCCTTCAAGGTTGGTCGCAGCGACGCCAAAAAGTTGAAATACACTTAAGAAGCGAGCCCGCGATTGATCTGAATCAATCCCGGCGCGCACAGGCTCGTGACTGATTGCCGCACAAGGATCGCGCTGCGGCCGCTCCGCGATCGAAGAGGAAATTGCGGCCTCCTCTCCCTTCTCTGCTATGCTGCGGCGAGAAAGAGCCCGCGAACGCCGAGAAGGGATGTCGTAAGACGCGATGCTTCAATACGATTTCATGCGCCACGCTTTTGCCGCGGCAACCGTGGTCGCGGTTCTTTCCGGCGTCGTCGGCTATTTTCTGGTGCTGCGCAGCCAGGTGTTTGCCGGCCACGCGCTCGCGCATGTCGGCTTCACCGGCGCCACCGGAGCGGTGCTCATCAGCCTCGCTCCGCTCTGGGGCCTCGTCCTGATGACGCTCTTCGCCGGGGTCGCGATGGGCTTTATGGGCGAGCGGCTGGCGCAGAGGGATGTTGTGATCGGTCTCGTGCTGGCGTTCTCGCTCGCTCTCGGCCTTTTGTTCCTGCACTTCTATACCTCCTACGCGAGCGAGGCGACGACCCTCCTCTTCGGCAACATCCTCGCCGTCGATCTGCGCACGGTGTGGACGCTCTCTGGCCTCAGCGCGCTTGCCCTTGGAGCGCTTGCCGTCATTTCGCGCCCGCTTCTCTTCGCCAGCCTTCAGCCCGAGCTGGCCGAGGCGAAAGGCGTCCGGCTCAGGCTCTATTCGGTTCTTTTTCTTGCGATTGTGGCGTTGGCGACCGCGGAATGCGCGCAGATCGTCGGCGTACTCCTGGTCTTCGCCCTGATGGTCGGTCCGGCGGCGGCGGCCCAGCGCCTGACGGGCGCCCTCGCAAGCGGCGTTCTCCTCTCGGCGCTCTTCGCGCTCGTCGAGGCCTGGCTCGGCATCACCCTTGCCTTTTACACCGACTGGCCGAGCAGCTTCTGGATTACCGCGCTCTCGGTCGCGATCTACCTTCTGGCCGGCCTTCCCCGGCTTATTGAAAGGCGGGCCGCGCTTCAGGTCCCCGTCGGCTGAAAGCAGGCGGCGCACGTGCCTTCGATCTCGACCACCGCGTTGCGCGGATGGAAGCCTTGCCGCTCGGCGGCATGTTCGAGCGCATTCGCGGCCGCGCGGTCCTCGATTTCGGTAACCCCTCCGCATTGGCGGCAGATCAGGAATTGCACGGGGTGCTCGCGCCCGGTCTCGGCGCAGGAAACGAACGCGTTCAGCCGCTCGAGCTTGTGGATCAAGCGGTGTTCCAGGAGAAAGTCGAGAGCCCGATAGACCGTCGGCGGCACGGCGCGTTTTCGCGTTTCGCGCAGGCGGTCGAGGAGCCGGTATGCCGTGAGCGGGCCTTCGGCTTCGAGGATGAGGCCGAGAACCGAGCGCCGCAGCTCGGTGAGGAGGGCGCCCTGCCGCGCGCAGGCGTCCGCCGCCCGATCGAGTTCCGCCGCGACGGCGCGTCGCCGTTTCGCGTTTGTGGGGAGTGGCGCGGCCATGGCCCACACTATCACAATCGGGTCGGAGGCGATGCCGATCCCTAACCCTGGCGCTCGCGCCACTCGGCAAAGGAGAGCCGCTTCATCTCGAAGAGGTCGCTCGTGCGCGCATACCAGCCGCGGCCGTGCATGCGGCCGATGAGGCGCATCCTTTCGGTCGCCACATACAGCCTTTGCGGATCGACGAGATCGTCGCGGATGTGAATATGGATGACGCGACCGATTTCGAGCGTGGAGCGGGACCCGAGCGAAAGCCCGGTGATGCGCCGGCATTCGAAGCTCACCGGAGAGGCCGCGATGCGGGGAGGGCGAACCGCGACCGAAGGGACGGGTTCGAGCGCGGCCATGTCGAGTTCGCCGATCTCGGGTGGGAAATCGACGGCGCAGATGTTCATCCTCTCTGCCAGAGCCTCATCGACGAGGTTGACGACAAATTCCCCGCTGTCCCGGATATTGTGCTCGGTGTCCTTGTAGCCGTCGCCGGCGCCGCCGCCCGGCGAAATTCCCAGCACGACAACCGGCGGATTGGAGCTGACGGCATTGAAAAAGCTGAAGGGGGCGGCGTTGACCCGCCCCTTTTCATCGACTGTCGTCGCCAGCGCGATGGGCCTCGGAACGACCGTGCTGACGAGAAGCTTATAGGCGTCCCCCTCCGGGATCCGCTCGAGATCGAAATGCATCTTTCCTCCGGGTTTTTGCCGCCGACGGCGCAAGGCGCCGAGAATAGCGCGATTTTGCCGGTCGAGGTGTGCCGGTCGAGGTGTATTTGACAGCGAGGCGGGCGGCGGCTAGGTTCCCGTCGCGCTTTCGCGAGGCGATGCGGCCCCTTTGGAGCGCGCGATCGGCGCGTGAGGGGGCCGTTCACTTGAGCGCGGCGCTTTTCGGCAACTTGGATGTTCGACACCCTTACCACTCGTCTCGGCGATGTTTTCGATCGGCTGCGCCGGCGCGGCGTCCTCTCCGAAGGCGATGTCGCGGCGGCCTTGCGCGAGATCCGCGTCGCGCTTCTCGAAGCCGATGTCGCGCTGCCGGTAGTGCGCGATTTCATGGCGGCGGTGCGCGAGGAGGCGGTCGGGGAGAACGTTCTGCGTTCGGTGACGCCGGCGCAGATGGTCGTCAAGATCGTACACGATCATCTGGCCGCCATTCTGAGAGGCGCGGAAAGCGAAGCGAACGCCGAGGGACTCGATCTCAACGCCGTCCCTCCGGTTGCGGTGCTTCTGCTTGGGCTCCAAGGCTCCGGCAAGACGACGACCGCGGCGAAGCTCGCGAAACGGTTGAAAGAGCGCGAGCGGAAGAAGGTTCTGCTCGTCTCTCTCGACGTGCAGAGGCCGGCGGCGCAGCAGCAGCTTGCGGTGCTCGGGCGCCAGATCGGGGTGCCCTTTCTCGCGGTGCGGCCGGGGGAGAAGCCGGTCGAGATCGCTCGCCGGGCGCTGGCGAGCGGCAAAAGCGAAGGCTGCGACGTGGTGCTTCTCGATACCGCCGGCCGCCTTCACGTCAACGAAGAGATGATGCTCGAAGCGGCTGCGGTGCGCGCCGCCGTCAACCCGCATCAGAGCCTCCTCGTCGCCGACGCCATGACCGGTCAGGATGCGGTCAATCTCGCCAAGGCCTTCAGCGAGCGCGTGGGTCTCTCGGGCATCATCCTCACGCGCGTCGACGGCGATGCGCGCGGCGGCGCCGCCCTTTCCCTGCGCGCCATCACCGGGAAGCCGATCGTCTTCATGGGGACGGGCGAGCGGGTCGACGCGCTCGAGCCCTTCCACGCCGAGCGGATCGCGGGACGCATCCTCGGCATGGGCGATGTCGTCAGCCTCGTCGAAAAAGCGGCGGAGACGGTCGAACGCGAGGACGCGGAAAAGCTCACCAGAAAGCTCGAAAGCGGCCGCTTCGACCTCGACGACCTCTCATCGCAACTGCGCCAGCTGCGCCGGATGGGAGGGATGGGGAACATGCTTTCGCTTCTGCCCGGGGTTGGTAAGATCAAGAAACAGCTCTCCGAGGCCAACATCGACGAGAAGATCTTGAAACGTCAAGAAGCGATCATCTCGTCGATGACGGGGGCCGAAAGGAAGAACCCGAAGCTTTTGAACGGCTCGCGGCGGCGGCGGATCGCGGCCGGCTCGGGGACCTCGGTACCGGAGGTCAACCGCCTCATGAAGCAATACCAGGACATGGCGCAGATGATGAAGCAGATGAAGAAACTCGGACCCAAAGGCTTCGCCCGCCACGGGCTTCCGGGGCTCTTTCCCGGCGGCGCGCCGCGCCACTGACAACGAGGGAACAGCATGCCTGTCAGAATTCGCTTGGCGCGCGGCGGCGCGAAAAAGCGCCCCTTCTACAGCATCGTCATCGCCGATTCGAGAAGCCCGCGCGACGGGCGCTTTATCGAAAAGGTCGGAACCTACAACCCGATGCTCGAACGCTCGCATGCCGATCGGGTGACGCTCAAAGAGGATCGCGTTCGCCACTGGCTCGGCGTCGGCGCGCAGCCGAGCGACCGCGTGGCACGGTTTTTGGGCGATGCCGGGATCATCGAAAAACGCCCGGTGCCGAACCAGCCCAAGAAATCACAGCCGAAGGCGAAAGCGCAGGAACGGGAAAAAGCGGCAAAAGCCGCGGGCGGCCCGTGATCCCCTGGTGACAGAGGGGCGCGTTCTCGTCGGCGTCGTCGTCGCCCCGCATGGGGTGAAGGGCGCAATGCGGATCAAAAGCTTTACCGCGAAACCCGAAGACATCGCCCGCTATGGCCCGGTCGAAGACGAGAGCGGCGAAAGGCGCTTCGAAATCGACCTCGTTGGCGAGGGCAGAGGCGTCGTGCTGGCGCGCTTTTCCGGGGTCGAGGACCGCGGCGCAGCCGAAGCTCTGCGTGGAGAAAGGCTCTACCTGCCGCGCCGGGCGCTGCCGCAAACGCAAGCCGAAGAATATTACCATGCCGATCTCATCGGCCTCTCGGCGGTGCTTCGCGACGGGACGGCGATCGGCCGCATTGCGGCGATTTATGATTTCGGCGCGGGCGAGATGCTGGAACTTGCCCGCGAAGGGCTGCCGCCTCTCGTCGTTCCCTTCACCCGCGAGGTCGTTCCGCTCGTCGATCTCGAAGAGGGGCGGATCGTCCTCGACCCGCCGCCCGGCCTCATCGACGAGGCGGAGAGGAAGCGCGCATGACTTGGCGCGCCACGGTTCTTACCATCTTTCCCGAGATGCTCCCGGGGCCCCTTTCCTATTCGCTCGCAGGGAAGGCGTTGAAGGCCGGGCTCTGGGAGCTCGAAACGGTGGACATCCGCGACTTCGCGCGCGATAAACACCGGACCGTCGATGACGCCCCCTTTGGCGGCGGTCCGGGGCTGGTGATGCGTCCGGATGTGCTCGATGCGGCGATCGCCGGGGCGGGCGGGGTCGGCGCGCTCATTCACTTGTCGCCGCGCGGGCGGCGTCTCGAACAGGAGCGGGTGAGGGAGCTTGCCGCTTCGCCGGGGGTGAGGTTGGTGTGCGGGCGGTTCGAGGGGGTGGACGAGCGGGTCATCGAGGCGCGTGCGATCGAGGAGCTCTCCCTTGGCGATTTCGTTCTCTCGGGGGGTGAGCCTGCGGCGATTGCGCTCATCGACGCTTGCGTTCGCCTTCTTCCCGGTGTCGTCGGCTCGGCCGAGACGCTCGCCGAAGAGAGCTTTGCGATGGGCCTGCTCGAATATCCGCAGTATACGAGGCCGCGGGAATGGCAGGGGCGCGCCGTGCCGGACGTTCTGCTTTCGGGAGACCACGGCCGGATCCGGGAGTGGCGGCGGCGCGAGGCGGAGCGCTTGACGCGGGAAAGGCGGCCCGACCTCTGGGCGCGCCATCTTGCGCGAGAAGGCGGACGGGACCGAGGGGACACAGGCATCGGCGAGGTAGAGCGATGAACCTTTTGCAACAGATCGAGCGCGAGGAGGTCGAAAAACTCCTCGGCCAGCGCCCGGTGCCCGATTTCGCGCCGGGCGACACCGTCAAGGTCAGCATCAGGGTGGTCGAAGGCGAGCGCGAGCGCATCCAGGCCTTCGAGGGCGTGTGCATCGCCCGCAAGAATGCCGGCATCAATTCGAGCTTCACGCTGCGCAAGATTTCCTACGGCGAAGGGGTGGAGCGGGTCTTTCCGCTTCATTCGCCGCGGATCACCGCGCTCGAAGTGGTTCGCCGCGGCACCGTCCGCCGCGCCAAGCTCTATTACCTGCGCGGCCGGACCGGAAAGCGGGCGCGCATCACCGAGCGCCCGAGAGAAGCCCCGCGCCCGGCGGAGAGCGCACCCGCGCCTTCCGAAAGCAAAACGCAATCCTCATAAGCCCCGAGAGCAAAGATGGCAGAGCCGCGCACCCTCTTCGACAAGATCTGGCGGAGCCACGTCGTCTCGCGCCAGGACGACGGAACCTGCCTTCTCTATATCGACATGCACCTCGTTCACGAGGTGACGAGCCCGCAGGCCTTCGAAGGGCTGCGCCTTGCCGATCGGGCGCTGCGCCGGCCGGATGCGACGATCGCGGTCGCCGACCATAACGTGCCGACGAGCGACCGCAGCCGCGGCATCGACGACCCGGAATCACGCCTTCAGGTCGAGACGCTGGAGCGGAACGTGCGCGAATTCGGCGTTCCCTATTTCGCGATCAACGACACCCGCCAGGGGATCGTCCACATCATCGGCCCGGAAGAAGGGCTCTCGCAGCCGGGGATGACGATCGTCTGCGGCGACAGCCACACCGCGACCCATGGCGCGATGGGCGCGCTCGCCTTCGGCATCGGCACCTCGGAGGTCGAGCATGTGCTGGCGACGCAGACCCTCATCCAGGCGCCGGCCAAGAACATGAAGGTCGCGGTCAACGGCACGCTCGGCGCCGGCGTCAGCCCGAAAGACGTGATCCTTGCGATCATCGGCAAGATCGGCACCGCCGGCGGCACCGGCCACGTCATCGAATATGTCGGCAGCACCTTCCGCCAGATGTCGATGGAAGGCCGCATGACGGTCTGCAACATGACGATCGAGGGGGGCGCGCGCGCCGGCCTCGTCGCGCCGGACGAGGTGACCTTCGCCTATGTCAAAGGCCGGCCTTACGCGCCCAAAGGGGGCGCCTGGGAATTGGCGCTTGCCTATTGGAAGACGCTGCCTTCGGATCCCGGGGCGCATTACGACAAAGAGGCCTTCCTCGACGCGGGCGCGATCGCGCCGCACGTGACCTGGGGCACGAGCCCGCAGGATGTGTTGCCGGTGACGGGCCGGGTGCCCGACCCCGCCGGGGTCGAAGATCCGCTGAAGCGCGCGGCGATGGAACGCTCGCTCCAGTACATGCAGCTCGCGCCGAAAACGCCGCTCGTGGAGATCCCGGTCGAGCGCGTCTTCATCGGCTCCTGCACGAATAGCCGCATCGAGGATCTGCGCGCCGCCGCGGCGATCGCCAAAGGCCGGCGCGTCGCGGAAGGCGTGCGCGCCCTCGTCGTCCCCGGCTCCGGCCTCGTCAAGCGCCAGGCCGAAGAGGAAGGGCTCGACCGCATCTTCCTTGAAGCCGGCTTCGAATGGCGCGAGCCCGGCTGTTCGAATTGCATGTCGATGAACAATGACCGCGCGGAGCACGGCGAACGCGTCGCTTCGACCTCGAACCGCAATTTCGAAGGGCGCCAGGGCAAGAACGCCAAGACCCACCTGATGGGCCCGGCGATGGCCGCCGCCGCCGCCGTCACCGGCCGCATCACCGACGTGCGCGAGCTGGGGTGACCCACCGCCGGTGTCGGGCGGGCAGCCGCCGCTGCGGCGGATTCACAGCGATACGCTCTACGAACGGGATTCGGCCGCCCGCCGCAGCCTCGACTATCACCGGACCAGGACGACCGAAGAAATCGTTGAGTCGCTGCGGCCCCATCCGGGCAACAAGGAGCCGTTGAGAGTGAAGCCGGGCGGACGCGTTTTGCAAGGCAACACCCGGATCAAGGTGTTGGAGGAACGGGGTTATCCGGTCAATGGTCTGCCCCGGAACGTGATCCTATGAACACTCGGCGAAATCGCGCGGAAAAGCGACTTTTTGGACCGACTGTTCAATATGCCGACGGCACGGTGGCGGCTGGCAGGCCGCTCGACGTCGAATCCATCCTCGCTGCCTTTGAGCGGTTGGACGCGGAAGCAAGGAGCGCGTTCTTGTGCGTCTTCGCCCACGATCTTACCGTCGCCATCCGGGCGCTGCTCTTGGATCGCCCGGTTCCCGAGACTGATCTCGACCGGGCGTGGAAGATCAATGAGTTCCTGCACCAGCTGACCAGTTGCGCAAATCCGCTCGGGCATTGGTCGGCGCCGGACGCGGGGTTGCTTATTCGTGCGATCATCGATACTTCCTTCGAGCGAGGTCTGGAGCAATGGATTGGCCATGCGCTCGCAACAGCGGCCGCGGCCACGATCGATGCCAAGAGGTCTGTCGCCGCGAAATGACAGAGCGGCGCAACGAAAAGGGATCGCGATGGAAAAATTCACGCAACTGACCGGCGTCGCGGCGCCGATGCCGATGATCAACATCGATACCGACAAGATCTTTCCGGCGGTTTACTTGAAGACGATCAAGCGCACCGGCCTCTCGAAGCACCTGTTCGAGGAGGTCCGCTTCCGGCCCGACGGTTCGGAAAACCCGGATTTCGTTCTGAACCAGACGCCCTATCGCAACGCGAAGATCCTCGTCGGCGGCGACAATTTCGGCTGCGGGTCGAGCCGCGAGCACGCGCCGTGGGCGCTTCTCGATTTCGGCATCCGCGCCGTCATCGCCCCGTCCTTTGCCGACATCTTCTACAACAACTGCTTCAAGAACGGCCTGTTGCCGATCGCGCTGCCGCAGGCGGAGGTCGATCTCTTGATGGATGACGCGAGGAAGGGGGCCAACGCCATCCTCACGATCGATCTCGAAGGGGGGACGATCACGCGGCCCGACGGCGGAAAGATTCGTTTCGAAATCGACCCCTTCCGCAAGCATTGCCTTCTCGAAGGGCTCGACGATATCGGCCTCACCGAGCAAAAGGCGGCGGCCATCAAGACCTTCGAGGAAGATGCGCGGCGCGCCCGTCCCTGGCTCTTCGGCATCACGGCGCGGAGCGCGTCCTGATGGCTGAGGGACGCCCTTCGAACCGCAAGGTGCTCGTTCTTCCCGGCGACGGGATCGGTCCCGAGATCATGGGCGAGGTGTTGCGCGTCGTCGATTTCTTCGAGAAGCGGCGGATCGCGAGTTTCGAGGTGAGCGAAGACGTGGTCGGCGGCGCGGCGCTCGATACGCTCGGCACCCCGATCGGCGAGGAGACGATGCGGCGCGCCATGGAGAGCGACGCCGTTCTCTTCGGCGCCGTCGGAGGGCCGAAATGGGACGCGCTCCCGTTCGACAAAAGACCCGAGCTCGGGATCCTGCGCTTGCGCAAGGAGATGGACCTTTTCGCCAATCTGCGCCCGGCGGTGGTGTTCGAGGCGCTCGCCGAGGCGTCGAGCCTCAAGCGAGAGCTCGTCGCGGGGCTCGACCTCATGATCGTGCGCGAACTGACGGGCGGGATTTATTTCGGCGAGCCGCGCGGGATCGAGACTCTGCCGGACGGCAGCCGCCGCGGCGTCAACACCGAAGTCTATAGCGAAGCCGAGATCGAGCGCGTCCTTCGCGTCGGGTTCGAGCTGGCGCGAAAGCGGGGGCGCCGCCTGACCGAGGTCGACAAGGCGAACGTCATGGAATCGGGCCGGCTCTGGCGCGAGGTCGCCGAGCGGGTCGCGAAGGATTATTCCGATGTCACGCTCAATTTCATGTACGCCGACAATTGCGCGATGCAGCTCGTGCGCGCGCCCAAACAGTTCGATGTCGTGGTCACGAGCAATCTCTTCGGCGACATCCTCTCCGATTGCGCGGCGATGCTGACGGGCTCTCTCGGGATGCTGCCTTCGGCCTCGCTCGGAGCGCCCGACGCCTCCGGACGCCGCCGGGCGCTTTACGAGCCCGTTCACGGCAGCGCGCCCGACATCGCCGGACGCGGCCTCGCCAATCCTTTGGCCGCAATTCTGTCTTTTGCCATGATGTTGCGCTATTCTTTCGACATGTCGGAGGAAGCCGATCTCGTCGAATTGTCGGTGCGCCGGGCGCTCAAAAGCGGGGCGCGCACGGCGGACCTCGCCGCGGCGCGCGGGAGCCCGCTCTCGACCCGCGCGATGGGCGAGAGGATCCTTTCCGAACTCGAAAAGGCGGCGTGAGCGAAGAGCGGGCGACCCCACTCGCGCGGCCTTTCGAGGAAGGCTCCCGCGCGGCGACTGCCGCCTCGCCTGCCGAGAGAACCGCGGCGGCGGCGCTCGCTTCGGCGCGCCGCCTCGTCGTCAAGATCGGTTCCTCTCTTCTCGTCGCCGAGCGCGGCGAGATCCGCCGCTTCTGGCTCGAAGCTCTCGCCCAAGATGTCGCGCGTTGCCGCGCCCGCGGGCAGGAGATGACGCTTGTCTCCTCCGGCGCCATCGCCATCGGCCGGCGCCATCTCGGCCTTGTCGGCAGGAGGCTCCGGCTCGAGGAAAAGCAGGCCGCCGCCGCGACCGGCCAGATCCGGCTCGCGCACGCCTATCAGGAGGCGCTCGCGCGCCATAATATTACGGTCGCGCAGATCCTCTTGACGCCGGAGGACACGGAAGAGAGGCGGCGCCATTTGAACGCCCGCGCCACCTTTGGCGAGCTTCTCTCTCTCGGCGCCGTGCCGGTCGTCAATGAAAACGACACCATCGCCACCGCGGAGATCCGTTTCGGCGACAACGACCGTCTCGCCGCTCGCGTCGCGCAGATGACGAGCGCCGACATGCTGGTGCTCCTCTCCGATATCGACGGTCTCTATACGGCCGATCCGCGCCGCGATGCCGGGGCGCGCCACCTTCCTCTGGTGCGCGAGATCTCGGCCGAGATCGAGGCGATGGCGGGCGCGGCCGCGCCCGGTTACAGCTCGGGCGGGATGGTGACGAAGCTCGCCGCGGCGCGTATCGCGACGGCAGCCGGTTGCCGCATGGTGATCGCCGAGGGCAACCCGAAAGGCGCCGAGTCGCGGCCGCTCGCCGCGATCGAAGGGGGAGCGCGGGCGACGCTCTTTCTGCCGCAGAGCGAGCCTTTTTCCGCGCGCAAGGCGTGGATCGCCGGCGCCCTCAACCCTTCGGGGACGCTCGTCGTCGACGACGGCGCCCTTCTCGCCTTGCGCCGTGGCAAGAGCCTGTTGCCCGCCGGGGTCGTTGCGATCGAAGGGAGCTTCGAACGCGGCGATGCGGTCATCGTCAAGACCCTCTCGGGCGCCGAGGCCGGTCGCGGTCTTTCGGCCTATTCGAGCCGAGACATCTGCCGTATCGCCGGACACAAGAGTAGTGAAATTGCGGCGATCCTCGGCTACCGTGGACGCGATGAGATCATTCATCGCGACGATCTGGTGGTGACCGAACGAACATGACGAGCATGACCGCCTCGGCCGCGCCTGCCGTCGAGCCTGCCCCGGCGAAAGCCGGGGATCTCGCGTCCACGATGGCGCAGATCGGCGCCCGCGCCCGCGCCGCCGCCCGAGAACTCGCGCTCGCCTCGTCCGACGAGAAGACCACCGCGCTCAGTCTGGCCGCACGAAGGGTGCGCGAGCGCGCGGGCGAAATTCTTGACGCGAACGCGCGCGATCTCGCCGAAGCCGAAAGGGGCGAACTGTCGCCGGCGCTCGTCGAGCGGCTTCAACTCGACGCGAAGCGGGTCGAGGCGATCGCCCGCGGGCTCGAAGAAATCGCCCGGCTTCCCGACCCGGTCGGACGCGTGCTCGCGCGCTGGACGCGGCCCAACGGGCTCGACATCGCGCGCGTTGCGGTGCCGCTCGGCGTCATCGGCATCATCTACGAGTCGCGTCCGAACGTGACTGCCGACGCCGGGGGACTCGCGCTCAAAGCCGGCAATGCCGCAATCCTGCGCGGCGGCTCGGAAAGCTTCCATTCCTCGCGCGCGCTCGTCGCCGCGCTCCATGATGGGCTCCGAGCCGCGCGTCTGCCGCAGGCGGCGATAGAGCTCGTGCCGACCCGCGATCGCGAAGCGGTCGGCATGATGCTCAAGATGAGCGGCGTCATCGACATCATCGTGCCGCGCGGCGGCGCCTCGTTGATCGAGCGGGTTCGGCGCGAAAGCCGCATTCCCGTCATCGCCCATCTCGAAGGCATCTGCCACACCTATCTGCACGAGGCCGCCGATCCCGAGAAGGCGCGCCGGGTCGCCTTCAACGCCAAGATGCGGCGGACCTCGATCTGCGGCGCGACCGAGAGCCTGCTCGTCGACCGCGCCGTCGCGAAGACGCTCCTGCCGCCGATCCTCAAGGATCTGAGCGCCGCCGGCTGCGAGCTTCGCGGCGACCCCGAGGTGCTGGCGATCGCGCCCGAAGCGGTGCCGGCGAGCGAAAAGGATCGGCACACCGAATATCTCGACGCGATCCTCGCCGTCCATGTCGTCGAGGGGCTCAGAGAGGCGATAGAGCACATCAACCGCTACGGCTCGCATCACACCGATGCGATCCTGACCGAGGACATGGCGGCAGGGGAGCGGTTCCTGCGCGAGGTCGACAGCGCCATCGTCCTCGTCAACGCCTCGACCCAATTTGCCGACGGGGGCGAATTCGGCATGGGCGCCGAGATCGGCATCTCGACCCAGAGGCTGCCGCCGCGTGGGCCGGTCGGAGCCGAACAGCTCACGACCTACAAATACCTCGTGCGCGGCAACGGCCAGGTGCGGCCCTGAGCGAGACGAGGGCGCGGCTGCGCCGCCGCCGCATCGGGCTCTTGGGCGGATCGTTCAACCCGGCCCATGGCGGGCATCTTCACCTCTCGACGATGGCCCTCAAGACGCTCTCGCTCGACGAGGTGTGGTGGCTCGTTTCGCCCCAAAACCCCTTGAAGTCTGTCCGCGGGATGGCGCCCTTTCGGCTTCGGTTGGCGGGAGCGAAACGACTTTCGTCTTCCAGCCGGCGCATCCGCGCGAGCGACATCGAAGCGCATCTCGGCTCGCGCTATACGGCCGACACCTTGAAGGCGCTCTGCCGCCGCTTTCCGCGCCTCTCCTTCACCTGGCTCATGGGCGCCGACAACCTCGCCCAGATCGCGCGTTGGCAGCGCTGGAAGGACATCTTTCGCCTCGTCCCGATCGCCGTCTTCGACCGCCCTTTATACGCGCGGCGCGCGCTTGGCTCGCCGGCGGCGCGGCGTTTTGCCCGCCATCGCCTAAAAGGAAGGACGGCGCGCCATCTCGCTGAGGCCGACGCGCCCGCCTGGGCGTTTTTCCATATGCGTCTCGATCTGCGCTCGGCGACCCGGATCCGCGCCGAACAGCAGGCGAAATTGTCGCGACCCTCGAAAGGAGAAGAAAATCCGGTGCCTCTTTTTGCTCTTCCTTCCCGCAAGCGTCTCTCCCCAGGCCCGATCCCCCTGCCCGAGCTTCACGACCTCGTTGTGAAGGCCCTCGAGGATGGCCGGGCGGAGGAGATCGTCACGATCCCGCTCGAAGGCAAAACGACCATCGCCGACGAGATGGTGATCGCCAGTGCCCGCTCCTCGCGACAAGTCATCGCGCTTTGCGACCATGTCGAGAGGGCCCTCGCCAAAAGGGTCCGCATCGCGATCGAAGGGAAGAGGGAGGGCGATTGGGTCCTGATCGACGCCGGCGACGTCATCGTCCACATCTTCCGGCCCGAGGTCCGCGCTTACTACAATCTCGAAAAGATGTGGGGCGAAGCCCTCTCCGAAGCCGAAGCCGCGCACCAATAGAGGGCGCGAGAGAGCCTTATTGCTTCCGCGCCGCCGGCGGGGTTTGGCCCGCGGCGCCTCAAAGGCTTTCGACCACCTTTTTCAGCATTGCCTGCACGACGAGGGCGGCTTCGCGCAGGCGCGGGTTGTCGATTGCCGCCATCGACGCCACGGGGTCGATCGCGGCGACTTCGGTCTTGCCGGGTCCGGCGTCCTGAACGACGACGTTGCAGGGGAGCATCGTTCCCACCTTGTCCTCGATCGTGAGAGCCTCCAAGGCGAGCTTTGGATTGCAGGCGCCGAGGATGCTGTAGTTGCGGAAATCGACATTCATCTTCTTTTTGAGGGTGTCCTTGACGTCGATCTCGGTGATGATCCCGAAGCCGGCCGCTTTGAGCGCATCGGTCGTGCGCGTGACGGCTTCCTCGAAAGGAAGGGGAAGAATTTTGTTCATATAGTAGCTCATGGACGGCCTCCTCGTTTTCCTACGGTCCGAGGAGATAAGCCCGGAGCGCTCGTGAGCCAAGCGCGAACCTGACGGGGCTTGGCGGGCTACAGTGTTTCGAGGAACATCCGGCGACGTACTGAAACCGTAGCGATTGCTTTCTCGCCGCTCGAGAGGTCGGGCCCTCAGGCCGCGTGATCGGCGTCGACATGACCCGCGAGATGCTGCAGAAGGCGCGCGCCTGCGCCCTTTCCCGCTTCAGATAACGCCTAAGGGTTTCCTCCGCCATCCTTTGCTCCGCTGATGAAAAGAGGGAACGGGTCCGCCCCGCCGCTTCTCTCACGGTGTTTTTCAACTCTACAAGATGATAAAAGATCCGAAAAGAAGATCAACTGACGTGCGTTGCCTCGCTTTCCCGCAGCGGTGCCGGAGGAGGAGAGAATAGGATATTTCGGCCCACACGATCCGCTCTCGCTTGCTCCTCGCTCTCGGTACCGCCATTGGCGCCGCCTCGCTCGTTGCCATCAGCGCGATATCCCCGGCTCACGGGTCCCAACATCATTCCGCCTCCAATCCCATCGCGAATGCCATCAAGCAAGAGGTCGCCAAGCTGGATCTGAAACCTCGGACAATCGAATTAACGTCAGAAAAAGCCCTGCGCGTTCGCAATGCCATAAAACGGGGCGATTATGCGACTGCGCGAGCCATGATTGCGGCGGTCTTGAAAAGCAACCGCCTCGAGAATTGGCGCTTTTACCCGTTCAGCGAATTCGCCAAAGACATTGCGAAGGTCAATGATCCCGCGCTTGGTGCGGCACTGAGCAAATGGGTTGCGGAGAATAAGAACGACCCGATTCCTCTACTGATCCGCGCGCAATATTACTACGACATGGGCTGGTTCAAGCGCGGCAATGATTACGCTGCGAAGACGCGAGCGGTTGATGTGAGTTCTTTCGAATATTACATGACAAAGGCGCTTGCCGATATCGACGCCTCTATACGTCTGGATGACGGCAATCCCTACAGCTTTTTGGTCAAGCTCCGAATTCTACGAGGATACGGTTTTTCGAAGAAGTTCATGAGCGTTTTTAGGGGCGCAATAACCAAACATCGCGGCTACTATCCGCTTTACGCCATTGTCCTCGACACGCTCCAGCCGAAATGGGGTGGGACGCTTGGAGCGATGTACGGCTTTGTCGGTCGATATGCGGGGAATTCCGCGAAGTATTCGCCGCTGCGGCTGCTCTACCTTGAGCTGTACAGCGACCTCCTGAATAACGCGTGGACGTCATGCGATCTGCGGCACGTCGTGAGCGAAAAAATGGCCGAGTGCATCGACTCGGTCATGGGAAAAACCGTTCGGCCGGGGCTTGTAAAGCAGGTTAAGGCGGCTTTGCGACTTTACGATCATTGCGACAAGCACCAATTCGACGTGGCCGTCGGGCGTATTCTTCCCGGCATGCTGGGCACGTCCGGCGGCGGTCGCTATGCCGGCGCGATTCTGATGCTGGCGGCCGACGCCATGCACAGCGACACGCAGCTCGTCGAAGACAAGCCCGGCCACAATGATTACGTCATTGATGAGGCGGCCGGCGATTATTGGTTTAATCAACGGCAAGATGAGAACGCAGAACAGAAATATAAGGAAGCTTTGAAGGACGTCAAATTTGCTTCGTTTCCAAACGAAGAAGAGAAAGACGTAGCGATTGCCTCCATCTACGAAGACCTTGCAAAACTTTACGAAAATCGTGGCCGTTACGTCGAGATGATTGCCTACGAGAAGGCGGCGTTCGCGGAGGGCGGCGGCGTCAAGAGGGAAACTCACGTATGTTGGGGGTACTTCAAACTGCGACAGTATCATGAGGCCATCCGGACGTGCACAAAAGTGATCGACAGCGCGACCGATCTGCACGCGCGCTATTGGCGCGGAATCTCGTATTGGCGGTCAGGACGGGATGAGGCTGCGATCAAGGATTTGGCGGTCGTCGCCGATTCCGAAAGCGACTATCGAACTTCCGCCGCGATCAACCTCGGCTTCCTCTACGCGAAGGATAAGAAATTCCGAAAATCATTGGATCCATTGAACAAATACAGCTATCTTTTCGATCCGAAAACACAAAGCAAGAAAGAACTGGCAATCGCCTACAACAATCGCTGCTACGATTATATGAAACTGGGAGAAAGGCTTATCCCTTTGCTTCCGGTAAGATCAACATCTTGTAGGTCAGGAGTGGATGGGCGGCGGCGATGCCGAGCAGGGACTGGAATGCGGCGTGGCGGGTACGGC
>JAKAOO010000278.1 GCA_021812165.1 Pseudomonadota bacterium
TTCGTGCTCCATCGCGGCGCGCAGGATCGCGTTGATCCGCGTCTGGTAGCGCGGGTATTTGCGGAAGTGTTCCAGCACGTCGCGATCGAGGCGGATGCTGATCTGCTCTTTCGGCCGCGGCATGACGAGCGTTGCCGAGGCGAACCAATCGGCGTCGACGATCGGCGGTGCGTCGGGATCGGCACGAACCGCCGCCTCGATCTCCTCGTCGGTGATTGCATCGAATCTTGACCAATTAATCTGCCGCTGGTCCCTCGTTCTCGCCGATTTCTGCTTCGAACCGTCTTTGCTCACGTCGATTAGCCTTTCGCGCCGAAATGATGCGGCGAACTGCTCCGCGCCACGTGTAGAGGACCGCCATCAGGCGGCCGTTGACCTTGCCAAAAGCTAATATGCGGACCTCACCATAAGCCCGCCGGTCATCGATTCTCTCTAGAACTGGCCCATGCCAGATCCGAGATCCGATGGTGAAATCGACACCGTGTTTGCGGAGGTTCTCCGCCTCTTTCTTCGGATCCCATTCGAATCGCAGGAGCGAGCCTTCCTTCCTCTCGCCGCATAATGTCACCCTAAGATGTATATACGCGGGGCGAATTTCAAGGACTGGATAGCGGGCGCGGCGCAGGGTCGCCATATCAGCCGAGGTTTCTGATTGCTTGATTGGAGAATGGGTGATTCGGCGGGCGGAAGAGCTGGTGGCGGCGGGGCTGGTCGCGCCGGGGCGGCTCGACGAGATGCGCGGCGTCGCCGAAAAATTCGCCGTCGCCCTGACCGACGAGATGGCGGCGCTGATCGACCCTTCTGATCCCAAGGATCCGATCGCGGCGCAATTCGTGCCGAGCGGGAAGGAACTCGAAAGCGCGAAGGACGAGGTTGCCGACCCGATCGGCGAGGAGCGTTTCTCGCCGCTCCCGGGGATCGTCCATCGCCACCGCGACCGTGTGCTTCTGAAGCCCATTCTCCTCTGCCCCGTCTATTGCCGTTTCTGCTTTCGCCGCGAGGCGATCGCGAAGGAAGGGGCGGTGCTCGGCCGCGCCGATCGCGAACGCGCCTTCGCCTATATCCGGGAGCATTCGGAGATCTGGGAGGTGATCGTGACGGGCGGCGACCCCTTTCTTTTGTCGCCGCGCCGCCTCGGCGAGATCGTGCGAACCCTCGACGGCATCGCTCATGTCGAGGTCATCCGCTTTCACACGCGCGTCCCGCTCGCCGATCCTTCCCGGGTGAACGCGGCGCTCGTGCGGGCGCTCGGGTCAGAGAAGGCGCTTTACGTGGTGATCCATGCGAACCACCCGCGCGAGTTGACGAGAAGCGCGCAGGAAGCGGCCGGGCGCCTCATCCGCGCCGGCATTCCGCTTTTGTCGCAAACGGTGCTGTTGCGCGGGGTCAACGACGATGCGGCGGTTCTGGAAGCGCTCTTCCGAAAGCTCACCGCGATGCGGATCAAGCCCTATTATCTCCACCATGCCGATCTCGCGCCCGGCACCCATCATTTCCGCACCGGCATCGAGGAAGGCCGGCGTCTCGTGCGGCGTCTGCGCGCCGAAGTTTCCGGGCTCTGCCAGCCGACCTATGTGCTCGACATTCCCGGAGGCTACGGCAAAGTGCCGATCGCACCCTCCCAGATCGAAAGAGATGAGAGAGGCTGGGTCGTCGAAGACGGCTGCGGCCATCGCCACCTCTATCCCGCCGACCCCGCCGAGGACGCGGGGTAGCAACGCCTCTCCTGGCAATTTTCCCCATGGCCGGACTTGGTCCGGCCACCCACGACTTTCCGCGCGCCGGGTCGAGCGCAAAGAAGACATGGATGGCCGGGACAAGCCCGGCCACGGGGCGCTGGGGATTGCACCGAAATCGGCGCGCAGAGCCGCTCCTGCTTTCCGTTATTGGAGCGTGGCCTTGGGGATCACCACAGGGCCTTTATCGCATCCCATAGGACTAGCGACGCGGCGCCGACTATGATCGCTCCCCAGACAGTCCGGTGCTTAAGTGCAGTCGATCCTTCGGTCGGCATCTCAACTTTTGGGAACACCCACCGAGAGTACGAGAACAATAAGCGGTAGACAAACAGGGCGATCAGGAATCCGTAGACATACACGGCCGACGCGAGAAAGCTTGGCAGACGGTTTGTGATACTCGACCTCGCGATACGGTAGTCCACCCAGAGCGCTATAGGAATTGCTACGACCAAAAGAAGCAGGTCATAAATGCCGGGCTTATGGAGCCACTCGTAGGAAGTGCGCCTTTCTGCGAAAAATTGCGTCAGCCTGGTGTTCAATGCGGTAAACCACGATTCCGAATTTGACGAGACGGTGAATTGAGACGTGTTAGGTGTAGCCAGGATGGGGAATTTAGAGAAATCGAAAACTGGTGGTCTTGAGAAATCGATGAGAACAGTCGCATTGCTCTGCGGTTGAAATCCTGGCAGTGCGACTGTCGGACCTGTGGCGGTGCTATAGAATGCCGTGAGTATTCGATCGGGGACATTTGCGCTAGCCAAGAACTCTTCGCCCAGGCCGGTCACCATCTCGCCGTTTACCCCGGTGACGGTGACCGTCGTTAGGAAAGCCCGCTCGACCCTCGCCCGACGCTCCCGAAATTGCTCATCTGACTCGTTCGGCTGGCACGTCAGTTGGGCCAGCACGGTTTTTCCGTACTCTACCTGCCTCTCGTTGATGATCTCGTAGAGCCGTCTCAGGTCATTGCGCGGGAGCCGGCACGCTTTAAGGGGTGCCGTCGTCCTGAAGGCTCGCCAGCCCTCGCTGGCACCTTGATCGCTCATGGCGTAGCAAAATAGCGGGCAACATGCACCCGCCGCAACCATATATCGCGAGCGTTGATCACCTTGCGAACGGTGGCCGGAGGGAGCAGCCCGCTTATGTGCTCGACATTCCGGGAGGCTACGGCAAAGTGCCGATCGCACCCTCCCAGATCGAAAGAGGTGAGAGAGGCTGGGTCGTCGAAGACGGCTGCGGCCATCGCCACCTCTATCCCGCCGACCCCGCCGAGGAAGCGGGGTGAGGCGCGCTTTCTTCTGCCTCTTGGGCGGTGGGGCTGATTGCGCTTATCCTTGCGGGCGATGGGGCATGGGCGCTCGTGCCGTCCGGGTTCGGCGCCAAAGCTCGCCGTTAAGCGACCGGGGCGCCTGCCGCCTATTCGGGATAAAGGATGCGGCCGCCGGGAAGGATTTGCGCGCCCGGAGTGAGCGACGCGCGATCGAGCTTTCCTTCCCCCATGATGTGCACGACCGGGACGCCCTCGGCGAGAAGATAATCGGTGATGATGCGGCGGTGGCAGCGCCACCAGAGGGTTTCGGCGCACATGATGGCCAAGCGGCGGTTCTGCGCGAGCGCCAGGAGTTCGTCGAGCCCCGCCCGAAACTCCGGCGTCTCGGCATAATCGGCGAAGTTGCGGAAGGCCGGGTTTCGCCACAGCGTGTTCGGGGAAGGCGGCGCGCCTTTCGGAGGATGGCGAAGCCCGCCGAGCGCCTTCAGATGACGGTAGCAAATGCCGGCAGAGGCGAGAGGATCGGCGACCCCATCGGCATTGAACTGCGGGTT
>JAKAOO010000279.1 GCA_021812165.1 Pseudomonadota bacterium
AACCCTCGACCCCAACCTTGGCAAGGTTGTGCTCTACCCCTGAGCTACACCCGCATTTCTTCCAATCATATAGGCGGGGCGGGGAAATTGCAAAGCGCACTCGCTCCAGAAGCCGGCTCGCTTGCTTTCTCCGCCGCGCGCCCGCATGTTCGAAAGTGATGCCGCGACCGCCGCTCACGCCCGAGGAGCTTTTTGCGCGTTTCGACGCGCTCGGGATCCGCCACCGCACCTACCGCCATCCGCCCGTTTTCACCGTCGCCGAAGCCTCCGCTCTGCGCGGCAACCTTCCCGGAGGGCACTCCAAGAGCCTCTTCCTCAAAGACAAGAAGGGGGGGCTCTGGCTCCTCGTCGTTCTCGAAGAGCGCGCCCTCGACCTCAAACAGCTCGCCTCTCGCCTTGGCGCGCCGCGCCTTTCCTTTGCCGCGCCTGCGCTGCTTTTGGAGGCGCTCGGCGTCACCCCGGGCAGCGTCACTCCGTTCGCCCTCGTCAACGATCCTCTCGCCCGCGTCACGGTCGTTCTCGACGGCGAAATGTTGAAGAAGGATCCTCTCAACTACCACCCCCTCGTCAACGACTGCACGACGGCGCTTTCGCCGGGCGATCTCTTGCGCTTTATCGCCGCTTGCGGGCACCGGCCTCGCGTTCTCGATTTCGGCTGAAGCTCCTGCGGAACTCAGAGCGGTGGCGCTCTGTTTTCAACCGACAAGAATGCGAACATGGTGAAATCGAGAGGGCCCCTTTCATGTCGAATCGATTGACGGCAGCCATATTGGGTGCCGCACTCCTGCTCCCGCCGGGGGTTGCGCTCGCACATACGAGCAAAGGCGACAAGGCCACCACCCCCAAGCCAACCGGCATCGAAGCCCGACTGCGCCGCGACGAACACGCTTTGATGCGGACCGAGAGCGATCTCGCCGACATCGTGCGAGACCGCTTCAACGCGAGCGAGAAGAAGCTGAGCGCCGCCGCGCGTCAGGACCTTGCCGAGGCCAAAGCCGCGACGACGCACGCGCTCGACCGGGTCCGCAAGTCGATCGCGGACGCGATCGGCTCCCGCAGCACCGGCAAGAGCGCCCGCAAATGAGGGCCGCGAAAAGGGGCTAAGTCAGGAACGCCGAAGGCCCGCCCTCACGCTCGGATTTCCTGTCTCTGAAAAAGGATGTAGCCGAGCACGAAAAAGAGGATCATGGCGGCGATGAGCCCCGTGAATTGCGGCCACACGAGAAGAAAGCTCTGGCTCACGGGGAGCGGATTGCCGAGAAGAGCGCCCTGCAGCTGGCTCAAGAACACGGGGCCCAAGGCCCGCGTCGCAGGATGCAGAAGCGCCAGCGCGATCTCCGCGTAAAGGGTATTGGGCGAGAGCCTCGCCAGGATCTGATCGGCGCGGATATACGCGAGACTCGGACCGAATATGTCGTGCGAAGGCCCGGCGAAAAGGGTCGCGAGGAGCGGGGCGATCACCGGCCAGAAAAGAGCGAAAACGAGCCACACGCCGAGCGCCGCGAGCGCCGCCGTCGCGGGCGCGCGAAAGACGATCGAGAACAGGAACGCGACCGCCAGCCAAACGCCGCCATAGGCGATCGTCGCAACGAGAAATCCCCCCATCCGCAGCACTTCCTCAGTGTTCGGCGGCACCCCCAAAAGAAGAAGGCCGAGGCCGATCACGAGAAGCCAGAGCGTGATGAGACCGATCGCCAGGGCGAGAAGCCCCGACAGGAATTTTCCCAAGAGGAGCGCATCGCGGTAAATCGGCTGCGCGAGCACGCGCGAAAGCGTGCGGCGGTTGAACTCGCCGTTGACGGCGTCGAAGCCAAGCGCGATCGCCACGAGCGGGATCAAAAACCCGAGGAGCGCGATAAAGGAAGGCAGAGGGCGCTCAGCCATCGTCAGAAGCCGCAAAAAGAGAAACGGGCTTTCTCCGATGGTCGCGCGGATCGTGCGGATCGCCGCATAAGCGGCGGCGATGGCGGTCAAAAAGACGAGCGCCTCGATCAACCGCATCCGCACGCCCGCCAGATGATCGGCCGTTTCCTTGGCGAGGACGGCGCCAACGCCGGTCCAGGGCGAGCCTTCACGCCGCATGGCGCATCTCCTCGAAATAGCGCGTGTAGACCTCGTTGAGGCTCGGCGCGGCAAAACGGATGCCGAGGAGCTGAAAGCGCGGCGCAAGGGCGCGGGCGAGTTCGGCGCGAAGATCCTTCTCGCAATCGATCCGGTAAAGCTCCGCCCCGAGCGAAGCGACCCGCACCACCCCCGGGATCGCAAGCAGCGCCTCGCGCGCCCCTTCCCCCTTGAGCTCGAGATCGATCACATGACCGCCACCCAGAACCTGGTGCGCGAGCTCGGTCACGGTCCCCGAAAGCGCGACGCGGCCGCGATTGAAGAGGGCGACGCGATCGCACACGCTCTGCACCTGGTCGAGATGATGCGAGGAAAGAAGAACCGCGGTGCCATCGGCTTTGAGCCCTCGAATCATGCCGAGGAACTCCTGGGTCGAATGCGGGTCGAGCGTCGCCGTCGGCTCGTCGAGGATCGCGACGCCCGGCCGTTTCATCAGGATTTCGGCCAAGCCCAACCGCTGGCGCATGCCGCGCGAGAATGCCGCGACGCGCTCGCGCTGCAGGTGGGCGAGCCCGACTCGGGTCATAAGCTCGCTGATCCGATCGTCGATCTCACGGCGCGAAAGCCCCGCGAGGCGCCCGGTATAGGCGAGATTGTCGCGCGCCGAGAGCCCGTCGTAAAATCCGACCGTGTCGGGCAGATAGCCCGCGCGGCGCTTGACTTCGAGCGGTTCGCGCAGAGGGTCGTGGCCGGCGACGAGGGCTCGCCCCGAGGTCGGTTCGGTAAGGCCCAAAAGCATCAGGATCGTCGTCGTCTTGCCGGAACCGTTCGGTCCGAGAATGCCGACGATCTCGCCCGCATGAACCTCGAGATCGATATGATCGACCGCAACCGTCGCGCTATAGCGCTTCGTTAAAGCCTCGGCGCGGATAACGACTTCTTGCGCCATTTTGGTTTCGTCAACGCCTGCCGAAACGCGCGACCGCAAAGACCACGACGAGAAGCGCCGCGGCGATGATGCCGATGCCGACGGCGCCCCAAAGCGTCGAGGTCAACACGGTAATGCGGAAATTTTCCGAGTCCGAGAGACCGCTGGCGGCGTTTGCGTTGACGCTCATCTGATAATCGCCGGCAATGGCGCGCGCCGAAGGAGTCATGAGAAGCTTGACTTTTTCGATCTGCCCGGGGGCAAGGGCGGGAAGCTTTTTCGGATCGAAATGCGTCTTCCATCCTTCGGGCGCCTCAGCGCCGAGGCTGATGTCGTGAGCCGCCGCGCTGCCGTCATTGGTCAGCACCAGGGTGAGAGGGGTGCTCGTTCCGGCATAGGCCTCGCCGCTGAGACGCCCGCCTTCGCCGGTCAACGCGAGGTGCGGCTGGCCGACCACGGTGATGCCGAGGGGGAGCGCCGCAGAGGCGATTTGGCTCTTGGCGCGAAAGACGATCCGGTAAAGGCCCGCGCGGGTCGTGTGAGGCAGCGACACCGAAGCCTGGATCTAGA
>JAKAOO010000280.1 GCA_021812165.1 Pseudomonadota bacterium
CAACCCCCTTCCCGAGGCCGTCCATAATCGTGGAATGTGTTCACCATGTCCCCGAACAGCCGTTCACTATCTCCCCGGTCCATACATCTAAAGGGCGGAGAGGGAAATTTTGGGCTGATCGCGGCGAAGCTTCCTCGGCCTTGCTCTTGAGCTTCTCGAAGACTCTCGCGCTCCTCTTCTGGTTTTGCGGCGGTCTTCTCATCGCCTTCCTCGTGCTGCCGCTTGTGAGCCTCGGGCTTTTCCCCAAAGCGGCGAGCCTTGTGCGGGCGGCGGCGAGCCCCGATTTGCGCGCGGCTCTCTCTCTTTCCGTCGAGGCGGCGGCGCTCGCGGCGCTCACCTCGGGGCTGCTCGGGATTCCGCTCGCTTATGTTCTTTCCCGCTCGCGTTTTCCGGGGCGAAGCGCCCTCTCGGCGCTCATCGACCTCCCGCTCGCGGTGCCGCATACGGTTGCGGGGATCGCGCTCCTCATGGTGTTTGGCCGGCAAGGGCTTCTCGGGGGGCCGGCGATGCGGCTTCTGGGCCTCCGCTTCTGGGGCACGCTCGCCGGCATCGTCGCCGCCATGCTGTTCGTCTCCGTGCCCTATACCGTAAACGCGGCGCGGATCGGCTTCGAAGGGGTCGACCCGCGCCTCGAGCAGGTGGGGCGCAGCCTTGGTCTTGGACCCTGGCGCGTCTGGGCGAAGATCAGCCTGCCGCTCGCTCGCCGCAGCATTCTGACCGGCCTCACGCTCACTTTTGCGCGCGCAATCAGCGAGTTCGGCGCCGTCATGATCCTTGCCTATTACCCGATGACAGCACCTGTCGAGATCTACACACTTTTTGTCCGTTATGGCGTCGACGAGGCGGCGGCGGCAAGCGTGCTTCTGCTCATCGTCTGTCTCGGACTCTTCATCCTCTTGCGCGCACTCGCCTCCCGTCCGCGACAGGCCGGCGCGGGCGGCCGCTGATGAGAGCGGGGCTCGCCGTTTCCGATCTGGCGGTGCGGCTCGGCACCTTTCGGCTCGGCGCCCTCGATTTCGCGATTGAGGCGGGGGAGACGCTCGTCATCCTCGGCCCCAACGGCGCCGGAAAATCGGTAAGCCTCGAGACGATCGCCGGTTTTCACCGGCCGGAGCGCGGGGAGGTCCGGATCGGCGGGCGCGAGGTCACGCGCCTGCCGCCCGAGCGCCGCAAGGTCGCTTTTGTTTTCCAGAATTTCGGCCTTTTCCCGCACCTGACGGTCGCCGGCAACATCCGCCTCGCTCTCAACGCGAGGCGGCGGGGGGACCGCTCGCGGCAACTCGAAGAGCTGCTCGCAAGGCTCGAAATCGCCCCTCTCGCCGGGCGCGGCCCCGGGTTTTTGAGCCCGGGCGAGAAGCAGAGGGTCGCGCTCGCCCGCGCGCTTGCCGCCGAACCCAATCTTTTCCTCTTCGACGAGCCGTTTTCGGCCCTCGATGCCGCAACGCGCGACCGCCTGCGCGGCGAACTCTCCTCCTTCCTGCGCAGGGAAGGGATCCCGGCGATTTTCGTCACGCATGATTTTGCCGATGCTCTCGGCCTCGCCGATCGCATCGCCGTCATGCGGGCGGGAAGGATCGAACAGGAAGGCCCAGCGCAAAGGGTCTTCCGCGCGCCGGCGACGCGCTTCGTCGCCGAGTTTCTGGGCGTCGAAAATATTCTTCCCGGCCGCTGCGAAAGCGCGGGAAGGATCACGGTCGCCAACGTTCCGCTGGCGACGAGCGCACCGGAGCCGCAGCTTGAGCCCGGCTCTCCCGTCCTTCTCTGCATCCGCGCCGAGGATGTCGAGCTCGAACCGAAAGAAAATCAAGACAGGATCTTGGCTCGCGTTCTTGAGGTGACGCATGAGGGAATTCTCGCGCGACTCGCGCTCGATTGCGGTTTTCCCCTCATCGCCCGCACGATGCGCAAAGAGGTCGAAAGGCTCGGCCTTGCCCCGGGCTGCGAGATCGCGCTCGCGCTCCCGCCGCAAGCGATCCAGGTCATCGCAAACCCAAGAGAGGGACGCGGCCAATGATCGCAGTGCGCGGATCTTGTGGCCTTTCCGGCCGCAAATCGCCGATAATGGAGGGTCTGCGGCGCGCACGGGGGTTGAGGCAGATCAATGCGCCGATCGGAAGGAAACCCCGAATAATCGAGAGACCATGGATTACGAGCGCTATTTTCGCGAACGGCTCGCGGCGTTGAAGGCGGAAGGGCGCTACCGCGTCTTTGCCGATCTCGAACGCCGCTGCGGCAACTTCCCGCGCGCCTACCATCACCGCCTCGGCGCCGAGATCACCGTCTGGTGCTCGAACGATTATCTCGGCATGGGCCAGCACCCGAAAGTGCTGGCGGCGATGGAAGAGACGCTCAAAGCCATGGGAGCGGGCGCCGGAGGCACTCGCAACATCTCCGGAAACAACCATTTCCACCTTTTGCTCGAAAAGGAGGTCGCCGATCTTCACGGGCGCGAAGCCGCGCTCCTCTTCACCTCCGGCTATGTTGCGAACGAGACCGCACTGTCGACGCTCGCGCACGAGGTCCCGGGAACGGTCATCCTTTCCGATTCCCTGAACCATGCCTCGATGATCGCGGGGATTCGCAACAGCCGCGCCGAAAAGCACGTCTTCCGTCATAACGATGCCGAGGATCTGGCGCGCCTCTTGGCGCCGCTGCCGGCGGAGCGGCCGAAGCTCGTCTGCTTCGAAAGCGTCTATTCGATGGATGGCGACATCGCGCCGATCGCAGCGCTCTGCGATGTCGCCGATCGCTTCGGCGCGATGACCTATCTCGACGAAGTGCATGCGGTCGGCCTTTACGGGCCGCGAGGCGGCGGGATCGCCGAAAGGGACGGGGTGGCAGAGCGGCCGAGCGTCATCCAGGGAACGCTCGGCAAGGCCTTCGGGGTGATGGGAGGCTATGTCGCGGGTTCGGCGGCGCTCGTCGATTTTCTCCGCAGCCACGCGCCGGGCTTTATCTTTACGACCTCTCTGCCGCCGTTGCTCGCGGCGGGCGCGCTTGCGGCAATCCGCCATCTGAAAGAGAGCGGCGCCGAACGCGAAGCCCATCAGCGCCGGGTCGCGTATCTGAAGCGCCGTCTCGCCGAGGCGCGTTTGCCGGTGATGCCCTCGCCTTCCCACATCGTGCCGGTCGTCATCGGCGACGCCGGGCTGTGCAAGGCCGCCTCAGACGAGCTTTTGCACCGTCACCGCATCTACGTTCAGCCGATCAACTATCCGACCGTGCCGCGCGGCACGGAGCGGCTGCGCCTGACGGCGACCCCGCTCCACAGCGAAGCGGATATCGAGGCGCTCGTCGAGGCGCTCTCGGACATCTGGAGCCGCCTCACGCTGCGCCGCGTCGCCTGAGCCCGTCGCGAATCGGCAGTCGGTTGCGCGCGCAAGCTCCGCGCTCCCGCTAACAGGCTGCGGAAAAACGCTGGAACGTCGTCATTCCGGGGCGCGGTCGCAGGCCGCGAGCCCGGAATCCATAAACGCAGGCCCGCGAAATCAATGGCTTGGCCTGTGTTCATGGTTTCCGGTCCCGGCCCTCACGGGCCGTCCCGG
>JAKAOO010000281.1 GCA_021812165.1 Pseudomonadota bacterium
CCGATCTCGCCCGCCGCGTCAAGCCGAGGGGGGAAGGAGATGACCTACGATTACATCATCGTCGGCGGCGGCTCCGCCGGCTCGGTGATGGCCAACCGGCTTTCCGCGATAAGCGCCAACCGCGTTCTTTTGTGCGAGGCGGGAGAGGATACGCCCGACGGGAGGGTGCCGCCCGAGATCCTCGACAGCTATCCGGGAACGGTCTATTTCGATCCGCGCTTCCATTGGACCGAGCTCAAGGTCCACACGGAGGTCATCTCTCACAACCGCCCCGAATATGACCGCCCGCCTCTGCGCAAATACGAGCAGGCGCGCGTGATGGGCGGCGGCTCTTCGATCAACGGCCAGCTCTTCAATCGCGGCGCGCCCTCCGACTACGACGAGTGGGAGGCGCGCGGCGCCAAAGGCTGGGGCTGGCAGGCGGTTCTGCCCTACTTCAAAAAGGTCGAGCGCGACATGGATTTCGACGGCCCCTATCACGGCAAGGAAGGGCGCATCCCGGTGCGGCGCCTCTTTCCGGACCTGTGGAGCGGCTATGCGAAAGCGGCGGCCCAAGCCTTCGCGGCGGCAGGGTTCCCATTCATCCTCGACCAGAACGCCGAATGGGCCGACGGCTATTTCCCGATCGCGATCTCGAACCTCTACGACCGCCGCGTCTCGGCCGCGATCGGGTATCTCGACCCGGGAACGCGTCGCAGAGAAAACCTGACGATCTCGCCCCGCACAGCGGTGACGGCGATTCTCTTTGAAGGGACGCGCGCGGTCGGCGTCAAAGCGCGGGTCGGCGGCACCCTCACCGAATTCCACGGCGGCGAAGTCATCCTCTCGTCGGGAGCGATCCACTCGCCGGCCCACTTGTTGCGGGCGGGGATCGGGCCCGCGGGCGATCTCAAGGATCTCGGGATCCCGGTTCTCGCCCACCTTCCGGGCGTCGGGCAGAGGCTGATGGATCATCCTTCGGTCGCGCTGTCCTCGTTCTTGAAGCCGGAAGCGAGGATCAACGGGCTCACTCGCCGGCACATTCTTTTGGCGCTGCGCTATTCCTCGGGGATCGGCGAAGCGCCCGCGGGCGACATGATGGTCGCCTGCGTCGGCAAATCGGCTTGGCATGCGGTCGGCGATCAGATCGGCTCGCTTCTGACGGCGGTCTACAAGACCTTCTCGCAGACGGGGCAGGTAAAGCTCGACGCGCGCGAGGCAAGCGTCGAGCCGATCGTCGAGTTCAACCTTCTTTCCGACCGCCGCGATCTAGACCGTTTGATGGACGCCTTCCGCCGCGTGGGGGCGATGCAACTGGGTCCGGCGCTTTCCGAAGTGAGCAGCAACCCCTTTCCAGCGGCCTACAGCGAACGCGTGCGCAGGATCGGCATCGTCAACCGGAAGAACAAGGTTGCAACCGATCTCGTCGCAAAGCTTCTCGACGGCCCGTCGTGGCTCCGGCACCTCGTCATCGACCGCGTCATCATCGAGGGGCATCGCTTCGCGGAGTTGATGCGCGACGACGAGGCGCTCGAAGATTTCATCAGGAAGCAGGCGATCGGCGTGTGGCACGCCTCCTGTACCTGCCGCATGGGCGCCGAAGACGACCCGATGGCGGTTACCGACGCCGCGGGCCGCGTGCGCGCCGTCTCGGGTCTCAGAGTCGTCGATGCCTCGCTTTTCCCCTGCGTTCCTTGCGCCAACACCAATTTTCCGACCTTGATGACGGCCGAAAAGATCGCCGATGCGATTCTTTCGCCGCGGTGACGCCCCTCACCGCGGCGAAGCCGCGGGCGGGCGAGGGGCGCATGAGAGGTGATGTAACGAGGCAGGTTTGGGAGATGAAACGATGGGAACGATGATCGAGTTTCTCCGCCCCGACGGCGGCAAGACCCAAGGCTATATGGCGCTCGCACAAAGAGGCCGGCCGGGGGTGGTGGTGATCCAGGAATGGTGGGGTCTCAACGATCAGATCTGCGGCGTCGTCGATCGCTTTCAACGCATGGGTCTGAACGCTCTCGCCCCCGACCTCTACAAGGGCCGTGTGACGGGCGAGCCGGACGAGGCGAACCACCTGATGTCGGGCCTCGATTTCGCCGGCGCCACCCATCAGGATCTCTTCGGCGCCGCCCTCGCCCTCAAACGCGAAAGCGGCAAGATCGGGGTGATCGGCTTTTGCATGGGCGGCGCTTTGACCATCGCCGCCGCCGTGCACATCCCGGACTTTTCAGCCGCCGTCGATTTTTACGGGATCCCGCCCAAGGATTTGGCCGATCCGGCGCGGATCGGCGTTCCCTTCCAAGGCCACTTCGCCAATCGCGACGATTGGTGCACGCCCGCCGCCGTCAACGCGCTTCAAAAGCCGCTCACCGCGGCGGGCGTCCAACACGAGATCTACCGCTACGAGGCCGCTCACGCCTTTATGAACGAGCGGAGCGCCGCCTACGATGTCGCGAGCGCCAATCTCGCCTGGGAGCGCATGACGACGTTTCTCCAAAGCCGGCTCAGATAGAAGCAGCGAGATTGCTTCATCGCTCCGCTCTTCGCAATGACATCGCCATTTTTGGTCATTGCGACCCCCGGACGACCGCCCTCGCGGCCGTTCCGGGGGGAAGCAATCTCACTGCGAGCACGGAGCCGACTTATGGCAGTCGCGATCCTCTCAGGCCGCCATCGCCGCGCGCAGGGCGTCGAACCCGCGCTCCAGGTCTTCGATCAGGTCTTGCGGGTCTTCGAGGCCGATATGGAGGCGAATGCAAGGGCCTTCCGGCGCCCAGCGCGTCGCCGTCCTGAGGCGCTCGGCGTGCACGGGCTGGATGAGGCTTTCGAACCCGCCCCAGCTGGCGCCGATGCCGAACAGATCGAGCGCGTCGATCATCGCGTGAACCGCTTCTTTCGAGGCCGTTTTCAAGACCACGCCGAAAAGGCTCGTCGCGCCCAGAAAATCGCGTTTCCAGAGCGCGTGGCCGGGATCTTCGGGAAGCGGGGGGTAGAGAACGCGCGCGACTTCGGGTCTAGCCTGAAGCCAACGGGCTACTTGAAGTCCATTTCTCTGGTGCCGCTCGAGCCGCACGCTCAACGTGCGAAGGCCGCGGAGCGCCATAAAGGCGTCGTCAGGCCCGGCGCAATGGCCGATATCGGCGGCCGTACCGCGCACGCGAAGATAGGCCTCCTCGGTGGTGATGACGGCGCCGAGCACAAGATCGGAATGGCCGCCGATATATTTGGTGCCGGCATGGATCGAGACATCGACGCCGCGCGCGAAGGAAGGGAAAAAGAGCGGCGTCGCCCAGGTGTTGTCCAAGAGAACGAGGGCCCCTTTCTCATGCGCCGCCGCCGCAATCGCCGGGATGTCTTGCGTCTCGAAGGTCAAAGACCCCGGCGATTCGGCAAAGACGACCTTCGTGTTGGGCCGCATCAAGCGCGCGATGCCTTCGCCGACGAGCGGATCGTAGTAGGTCGTCTCGACCCCTGAGCGCTTCAGCACGCGATCGCAAAAAATGCGCGTCGGGCCATAGCAGCTGTCGGCCATCAAAAGATGGT
>JAKAOO010000282.1 GCA_021812165.1 Pseudomonadota bacterium
GCCGATCTGGATGGTGGCGCAGGATTCCCCGGCGCCATTGAACCAAAAGCCCGAGGCGACGCCGCGCCCTTGGTTCGGACCGAGCGGCGCGCGATAGGCCGGATGGTTGATGAGCGCCTCGACCGTCTCGGCATAGCCGCCATGCGCGAGTTTCGGCCCGTAAACCATCGGCGTCCCGGGCCGCGCCGCGTTTTTGAGACGCAATTCGAGAGGATCGATCCCAAGCTTTCGCGCCAGCATGTCGAGCGCGCTTTCGGCCGCAAAGGCCGAGATCGGCGAGCCCGGTGCCCGATACGCGGCGGCTTTCGGCCGGTTGCAGACGACATCATAGCCGACCGTGCGAACGTTCGGGATCGCGTAAGGCGAAAAGGCGCACATGCAGCCGTTCATGACCGGTGATTGCGGGAAGGCTCCCGCCTGATAGCGGAATTCCGCGTCGGCCGCGGTAATGCGCCCCTCTTTCGTGGCGCCGATCTTGATCCTCATCGATGCGCCCGAGGTCGGCCCCGAGGCCTTGAACTCCTCCTCGCGGCTCATCACGATCTTGACCGGGCGGCCGGTTTTTCTGGCCAGGATCACGGCCACGGGTTCGAGGTAGACAACGGTCTTGCCGCCGAAACCGCCGCCGATCTCGGCCGGGGTCACACGGATATCGCTGACGTTCATCCCCGTGAGCCGCGCCGTCATCGCGCGGATCATGAAATGGCCTTGGCTCGAAGCCCAGATGTCGCACTGTCCGTCGGCATCGAAACGAGCGACGCAGGCGTGCGGCTCGATATAAGCCTGGTGCACCGGCACCGTTTTGAATTCGTGCTCGACGATCACCTCGGCCTCGGCAAAACCGGCCTCCAGATCGCCGATCTTGAACTCGATCCGCTTCGAGATGTTCGAAGGCCGGCTCGGCGGCGGATCGATCCCGCGCGTGATCATGTCGTCGAAGAGAAGCGGCGCATCCGGCTTCATCGCCTCATCGACGTCGATGACGTGAGGGAGCACCTCGTATTCGACCTCGATCAGCTTCAACGCTTCCTCGGCGACCCGGGGGCTCGTCGCCGCCACCGCCGCCACCGCGTGGCCTTCGTAGAGCGCCTTCTCGCGCGCCATGATGTTGCGCGTGATGTGCCAGAAGTTCTGGGCGAGGCGCTCCGGGCCGACATATTCGAATTTCTGCTCGGGGAAGTCCTTCCCCGTGATCACCGCCTTTACCCCGGGCAAGGCCTCCGCCCTTTTCGTGTCGATCGCGCGGATCCTCGCATGGGCGTGAGGCGAGCGCAGGATCTTGCCGACGAGCATTCCGCCCGCCGCGAAATCGGCGCTGTAGAGCGCGCGCCCCGTCACCTTCGGCACCCCGTCCGGACGTATCGGCCGTGTTCCGACCCATTTGAAGCGCGTCGTTGCGATGTCGTTCACTCTTCCCTCCGCTCGTCTCGATCCGTGGCCTCTTCTACTACCGTCGCAATCGGCCGGCGCAAATGCAACCCTCGTGATTTCGCGGCGGGCCTTCCGGGCGATCGCCGCCGGCCGAAAATATAGGCGGCCGCTCCCCCGCTGTCAGCGCAGAGAGCCTATGCGTTCCGCCGGTAGCGGGTGCACTCGATGCGCAGATGATCGCGGAAATGCGGCCGCAAACGCTCGGTCCAAGGCGTTCCCGCCGCTTCCTTCCAGGGGCGCGAAGAGGGCACCTCGGGCGAAGAAAAAAGCGCGACATAGCGCTGGGTCGCGCCTTCCCCGCGATAGCGGCGCGCCGAGAGCGACAGAAAAATCTCCTCACACGGGCTGGGGCCGGCGCGCTCGTTGAAGCCTGTTCCGAAGCGATTAGATTTCCGATCGTGCGCCGGGGTGCCGGCGGTTCTCCGCCTGGGAAATCCGCGTTCGGTCATTCATGTGCCCGGCATCGGCGCGCGCACCCCGTTGTCGGCGGTGACGCCGAGAAGGCCGCATCCAGGAGAATTCTGATGGAGGGTTCGTCCGGTCCGACGGCTTCGCGCAAGGCCGTTCAGTATGTCGATTTCGGCTTCACGTCCTTACAGGAATTTTGGGCGGAGATCGTGGTCGCCGCTTATGAGAAGTTCAAGACAGAACCAACCCGGGCAAACGCCATTTTCGCGTCCGTTCCCGCGTGGCATGTCCACGAATGGATATGGCACGCGCAGGATCCGGGAAAAAACAATCGCGACCCCCAATTCAAGAAGTTCCAAGAAAATCTCATTGCCGCGTGCCCCGAATTGGCCTGGATTCGCGACGTCGCCGACGCGGCGAAGCACCAAAGCCTTTCGCGAGCAAACGTCAAGGTCCGACGGGCGGCAAGTGGAACGCGTTCTGTCGGTCCGATTGGAACTTTTGCCGTAAACGAGCTCGCGATCAACGATGGAAAGCTGGAGGTCACTCCGCTCGCCATAACGCTCAGCGATGGCAGTGTTCACGGATTTGCCGAGGTCTTATCGCGCGTCATCGACTACTGGCGAACCCAATACTTTCAGAAAACCGATAATCGGTTTAGCGGCGGTGCAAATACGAAATGTCCTTTATCGGATAGTTGTCCTTGACCAAATCGGTGCGGCCGGCTACCGTTCGAATATGGATGTCATCCTCCGTATCCCCGACGATCTTGCGCAGCGTCTCGGCACCTCGGGCGAGATCGGGCGCCACGCGCTCGAAGCGTTGGCGCTCGAGGAATTCAGGCTCGGACATCTGACGAAACCCGAGCTGCGCCGCCTGCTCGGTTTCGGCACACGGTACGCGCTCGACGGGTTCCTAAAGGCCCACGGTATATTCGAGCCCTATAACCTCGACGATCTGGAGCAAGAGCGCCAAGACCTGCAGCGGCTCGGCTTCTGACCGCGCATGCCGCTCGTCGTCGCCGATACCGGGCCCCTTAATTACCTGGTGTTGATCGGCGCAAGCGATGTTCTTCCCCAACTTTTCGACAAGGTGGTAGTACCGGAGGCGGTCTGCGCCGAGCTGCGCCATCGCGCTGCACCGGCGCCGGTGCGCGCATGGGCCACGCAGCCGCCGGTATGGATCGACGAGCGCCCGGTTCCAGCTTTCGCTTATGGTGACCCTGCGCTGCGAGCGCTTGACGACGGTGAACGAGCAGCCTTAGCGCTCGCGGGTATCACCGGCGCAGATCTCGTCTTGATGGACGATCGCGCCGGGGTCGCGATCGCCCGTGCGCGCGGTTTTGCCGTAATCGGCACCTTGGGCGTGCTTGATCTCGCCGCGCGCCGCGGGCTGATCGATCTGGGCGATGCCTTCGCCAGGCTCAAGGCCACGAATTTCCGCTTTCGCCCAGAAATCATGGACGCATTATTGGCGCAGCACCGCAAGGCAGGCGATAGGTGATGAATGGCTGCGCGCCGACGGCCGTGCCGGCAAAGGGAAGCGGTCGGCGGCGCCGGCCCTGCCGTCAAGAATGTAGGCGGCCGCTTTCCCGCTGTCAGCGCAGAGAGCCTATGCGTTCCGTCGGTAGCGGGTGCACTCGATCCGCAGATGATCGCGGAAATGGGGCCGCAAACGCTCGG
>JAKAOO010000283.1 GCA_021812165.1 Pseudomonadota bacterium
ACCTCCTCACGGCCGGAAGATTGAACGTGGATCGCGGCGCGCTGCAGGACGCGCTGGAAGCTCGCGGTCGGTTTCGCGTCTTCGTGGTGGTTGATGATGAGGTTGGCGAGCTCATGATCGACATAGCTCAACACCTCGCGCCGCAAGCGCTCGACGTCGACATTGCAGGCACGCAACACCGCAATCGCATCCTGGTCCTCGGTCAAGGCCAAGAGCAGATGTTCGAGCGTAGCGTATTCGTGCCGGCGCTCATTCGCATAGGCGAGCGCCCGGTGCAGCGATTTTTCGAGATTGCGTGAGAGCACCGCCCGCCTACCCTTCTCTCCTCACTGCCTTCCCAACCCGCCCGCTCAATCCTTTTCCAAGGTGCACTGCAAAGGATGCTGGTGCTGGCGGGCAAAATCCATGACCTGCGTCACTTTAGTCTCGGCCACCTCGTAGGTGTAAACGCCGCAAATCCCGACCCCGCGGCGATGCACGTGCAGCATGATTCGCGTCGCCTCCTGACGGCTTTTACTGAAGAACCGTTCAAGGATATGAACGACGAATTCCATCGGAGTGTAATCATCGTTCAACATCAGAACCTTGTACATGGAGGGTTTCTTGGTCTTCGGCTTCGCCTTGACGACGACCCCCGTGCCCGGTCCCTCCTCGCCGCGCTTGCCGTTGTCGCTCATCTCGATCCGAACGGGTCCCGCTCTCTCGTCAGCACCAATGATATGGAGTTTTGGCCCTCCCTGAAAAGGCTTTTCCGGCTCCGCCGCAAGAGCCTTCCTCATTCACTCCGATAGGGCCGTTGCAGCAATTGCGTCGTCATCGCATCGATCGAGGCGCCCCGGTGCAGAACCGCCTCGACCGCTTGGGCGATCGGCATCTCGACCCCGAGACGCGCCGCGAGACCGACGACCGCCGGCGCCGTCGCCACCCCTTCGACGACCGAGCGGCGCCCTTCAAGCGCTCTCTCGAGGCTCTCGCCGCGACCGAGAGCGAGCCCCAGGGCATGATTTCGCGATAGTCCGCCGGAGCAGGTGAGGACGAGGTCGCCGAGTCCGGATAGACCGCTCATCGTCTCGGCGCGGCCGCCTTTCGCAAGCCCCAAGCGGATCATCTCGGCAAGGCCCCGAGTGATGACGGCCGCCCGCGCGTTGTTGCCGAGGCCGCGGCCCTGGACGATCCCGCAGGCAATCGCGATTACGTTTTTGACCGCCCCCCCGATCTCGGCGCCGATCGGATCGCCCGACAGATACGGGCGGAAGCGAGGATTGGCGAAAGCCGCGATGAAGTGACGCGCGAGAGCGGGGTCATGGCTCGCGATCACCACCGCCGCCGGCAGATCGCGGGCGACCTCCAGGGCAAAGCTCGGCCCCGAAAGGACCGCCAGCGGAGAGCGCGGCAGGATCTCTTGGGCAAGCTCCGACATCGTCTTCCCGGAGGCAAGCTCGATCCCCTTGCTGCAGAGGAGAAGCGGCAGCCCCTCGGGGATCGCGGGCGCGAGCCGATCGAGGAGGGCGCGCACAAACTGCGCCGGCACGGCGACGACGAGCGCTTCGGCGCCCGCGATCGAGGCGGCAAGGTCCGAACTCGCGGCAATCGCCGGATCGAGAGCGATTCCGGGCAGGAAAAGGGGGTTCTCGTGGCGCTCGTTGATCGAGGCGGCGATTTCGGGGTCACGCGCCCACAAATGGGGAACGGCGCCGGCACGACGCGCGAGGAGCGCGAGCGCCGTCCCCCAAGCACCTCCGCCGAGAACGAGAAGCCGACGCATCGCTTCAGCCTTTCCGCTCACTGCGCGTATCGAGAGGCCAGCGCGGACGCGCCGCCGCGTCGAGAGCGTCGACAAATCCGAGGCGCAGCCGCTCGATCCCTGCCCACGCGATCATCGCCGCATTATCCGTGCAAATTGCAGGAGCAGGTGCGACAAAGTCGAGGCCGCAGTCTTCTGCGAGAGCGGAGAGCCGCCGCCGCAGCCTCTGGTTGGCCGCCACTCCCCCGGCCGCGACGAGGGCGCGCCCTTCGGGATGGCGCTCGCAAAAAATACGAATGGCGCGGCCGGTTCGCTCGGCAAGGACATCCGAAATCGCCAGCTCGATCGCCGCCGCGAGATCGGCGACATCGCGCGGCCCCAAATTCGGCCTCCGGGCCACGATCTCTCGCACCGCGGTCTTGAGGCCGGAAAAGGAAAAGTCGCAGCCGGGCCGCCCCCGCATGGGGCGGGGCAAGGAAAAACGTCGCGGATCGCCCTCCCGCGCCGCCCGCTCGATCGCGGGACCGCCCGGATAGCCGAGACCCAAGAGCTTTGCCGTCTTGTCGAAGGCCTCGCCGGCGGCGTCGTCGAGGGTCGTGCCGAGACGGGTATAGCCTCCGACCGCGGAACAGACGAGGAGCTGCGAATGTCCTCCCGAGACGAGAAGCAGAAGGTAGGGGAACGGGACTCCCTCGGTGAGGCGGACGCTGAGCGCGTGGCCTTCGAGATGGTTGACGGCGAGAAAAGGCTTCCGCGCGGCCCAGGCGATCGCTTTTCCCATCGTCGTGCCGACGACGAGGCCGCCGATGAGGCCGGGGCCGGCGGCGGCGGCGATGCCATCGATTTCTGTTAAGCCAACTCCCGCTTCGGCCAGCGCTCGGCTGATCAAGCGATCGAGAAGGCCGAGATGCGCCCGCGCGGCGATCTCCGGCACCACCCCGCCATAAGGCTCATGGAGAGCGATTTGTGCGCGCACGAGGTTGGAGCGGACCACCGGAACGGACCCTTCGAGAGCGACGACCGCAGCCGCCGTCTCGTCACAGCTTGTCTCGATGCCGAGAACGATCACGGCCACACCACAAAAGCGTTCCGTTCGCAGTCCTGACCGGCCTCACCCCCACCCGAATTCTCGAACCGGGGTTCAACCACTTGTGACGGCCGGGGTGGGCGCAACGGCGGGATCACCCTGCCCACAAAACCTTGCGCACAGCTCCCGCAGGCGCGCATCCACAGACAATCCTGAGCGAGGGCGCTTTGGGCCGCTTCAATCCGGCGGGGCGACTTCGTAGGTCTTGAGCGTCTTTTCGGTGGCGGCGTCGATCTCGAGGAGCCGCACCGAGTAGCCCCATAAGGAGGCGCTGTGGCGGAGGACGGCGCGGCAGCTTTTTTCTTCAAGCAGCACCCCGTCGTGCACGTAGTGGGCGAGAACGAGGCAGCGGTCTCCGGCAAGATCGACATCGACGACCTGGATGTCCGGCTCGCGGCGCGAGAAATCGTATTGACGCGAAAGCGCGCTGCGCACGCGGCGATATCCATAGTCGTCGTGGATGGCCGCGACCCGAAGCGCCGGCTTGCTGCTGTCGTCGGCGACGTGAAAGAGCCGGAACCGGCGGATGATCTCCGGGCTCAGATATTGCAGAACAAAGCTTTCGTCGCGGTAATTCTCCCAGGCATGGCGCAGAGTGCCATACGAATCCCCCGAGCCGGCGATCGCGGGGAACCACTCGCGGTCCTCCGCGCTCGGATTCTCGCAGATGCGGGCGATAGCTCGGAG
>JAKAOO010000284.1 GCA_021812165.1 Pseudomonadota bacterium
GAGCGCGGTCGAGCGAATGATCGAGGTCAAGGTCTCTTTCGACAGCGATCTTGAGCGCGCGAGGGAGGATACGCGCCATTGGGCGGCGCTTGCTCTGACGCCCGAAGAGAAGATGAGCGTCGAAGACCCGGTCGAAATGGAAAGGCTCGCCGCGGCGCTCCCTCTCGAACGCGCGGCGAGCCGTTGGATCGTCTCCGCCGATCCCGAGGAACAAGTCGAAGGGGTCCGCCCTTATATCGAGCTTGGCTTCCGCCATCTCGTCTTTCACGCCCCCGGTCCCGATCAGCCCCGCTTTTTGCGGCTCTATGCGGAGCGCGTTGTGCCGCTCCTTCGGGCGACGTTCGGGTGATGAAGGACGGACGCCCTCGTCTCGCTCTCTACGGCCTTGCCGGCATAAAGCTCGTCGAGCCGGGCGACGACCTCGGCGCCATCGCCGCCGAGGCGCTTGCCGCGAACGGGCTCGCCCTCGAAGAGGGGGACGTTCTGGTCGTCGCGCAAAAGATCGTGTCGAAGGCGGAAGGGCGCGTCATCGATCTTGCGAGCCTCACCCCGTCGCCTCGGGCGCAAGAGCTTGGGCTGCGGCTCGACAAGGATCCGCGTCTCGTCGAGGTCGTCCTTTCGCAATCACGGCGCATCGTGCGCGAGCGCCCGGGTCTCATGATCGTCGAGCACCGCCTCGGTTTCGTCATGGCGAATGCCGGCGTCGATCATTCGAACGTCGCCGGCGCAGAGGAGCGCGTCCTGCCGCTGCCCGAAGACCCCGACCGCTCGGCGCGGGCATTGCAGGAACATCTGGCGCGAATTTTCGGCTGCCGCTTCGCCGTCATCATCAGCGACAGCTTCGGGCGGCCGCATCGTCGCGGGATCGTCGGAGTGGCAATTGGCGCGGCCGGGCTTCCCGCTCTTCTCGACCAGCGCGGTCGCCCCGACCTCTTCGGCCGACCTCTCAAGGTGACCGAGACCGCCTTTGCCGACGAGATCGCCGCCGCTGCTTCGCTCGTCATGGGCCAGGCCGATGAGGGTTTGCCGATGGTGCTGGTCCGGGGTCTCTCGTGGAGCGCCGAGGAAAGCCCGGCCGCCGCTCTCGTTCGCCCGCCCGAGCACGATCTCTTCCGATGAGCCGAAAAAGGGGGGGTGTCGTCGCGCTTTCCGGAGGCATCGGCGGTGCCAAGCTCGCGCTTGGGCTCTACCGGATCCTGCCGCGGGGCGACCTCATCGTGGTGGCCAACACCGGCGACGATTTCACCCATTTGGGCCTCGAAATCTCGCCTGATCTCGACACGCTTCTCTATACGCTCGCCGGGCTCGACAACCCGAAGACCGGTTGGGGACGGGCCGCAGAGACGTGGAGCTTTATGGCGGCGCTCGAGGGGCTTGGCGGCGAGACCTGGTTTCGACTCGGCGATCGTGATCTTGCGATCCACGTCGAACGCACCCGGCGCCTTCACGCGGGCGAGAGCCTCTGCGCGGTGACGGCTCACTTTTGCCGGCGTCTCGGCATCTCGGCGCGGTTGTTGCCGATGAGCGACGACCCGGTGCGCACGCGCCTTTTGACGGCGGAAGGCTGGCTCGATTTCCAGGACTATTTCGTGCGCCGAGAGGCGCAGCCCGCGGTGCGGGAGATTGTCTATTGCGGCGCCGCGAAGGCGCGCCCGCAGCCGCAATTTCTCGACGCGCTCAGCGACCCCGATCTGCGCGCGGTCGTCGTCTGCCCCTCGAACCCGTTCTTGAGCATCGATCCGATCCTCGCCCTCCCCGGCGTTCGCGATGCCATCCGGGAGGCGCGCGCGCCGGTCGTCGCGGTCTCCCCGATCGTCGGCAAGAGGGCTCTCAAAGGCCCGACCGCGAAGCTCCTCGCGGAACTCGGGTTTGAGGTGAGCGCACGGGCGGTGGCGCGCCATTATGCGGGCCTCGTCAGTCACTTCGTCGCCGATGAGAGCGATGCCGACGGCGCCTTTGGCCTCGATCTCCCCGTCACTTTCGGTCCGACGGTCATGACAACCATCGGCGATCGCGAGGCGCTCGCCCGTCTCGTGCTCGCCGTCGCCGAAGCCTGCCCCGTGCCACGACACGGGGGCGGGCGATGAGCGGGATCTGGGCCGTGGTGCCGATGAAAGCGCTCGACGAGGCGAAGGAGCGGCTTTCGGGAGTCCTTCCGCCGGCGCTCCGTCGCGAACTGGCGTGGGCGATGCTCGAAGACGTGCTCGAAGCGCTTGCCGGCGTCGCCGGTCTTGATGGCGTCGCCATCGTCACGGTCGATCCGCTCGCGCAACGACTGGCCTCTCGCTATGGCGCCCGACTCATGGAAGAGGACGCTGCGGCGGGCCACACCGCCGCGGTCGCCGCCGCGGCGCGGCTGCTGGCGTCGGAAGGGAGGACCGGAATGACCGCCTTGCCGGGCGACATCCCGCTCGTCACTGCGGCCGAGATCACCTCTCTTCTGAAGGCTCACGACCGCGCCCCCGCCTTTACCATCGTGCCTTCGCATGACGAGCGCGGCTCGAACGCGGTCCTTCTCTCGCCGCCCGATGCGGTGCCGCTCACATTCGGCGAGAACAGCTATTTTCCTCACTTGCGCGCCGCGGCCGGTCGCGGCATCGCTCCCCGCGTCATGCGCCTGCCTGGGATCGCGCTCGACATCGACACCCCCTCCGATCTCGCGCGCTTCTTCAAGATCGAGAGCCGCACGCGAGCGCGGGCGCTCCTCGCCGGAAATGGTATGTTCGGCGGCGGCGCCGAGGAAGGAGGGGTTGCGGCATGAGGATCGAAGAGGTTCTGGAAAAGGCGCGGGCTGCGCAAAGACTGGATGCCGAAGAGGCGCATCTGCTCGCCGAAGCAGCCGATCCGCGGCCGCTTTTCCGCGTCGCCTCAGAGTTGCGCGACAAGGCTCATGGCGAGCGCATCACCTATTCGCGCAAGGTCTTCATCCCTTTGACGAAGCTCTGCCGCGATGTCTGCCGTTACTGCACCTTCGCGCGCCCGCCGCGGCCGGGCGAACCGCTTTATCTCGACACGCAGGAAGTCCTGAAAATCGCCCGCGCGGGGGCGGAGGCCGGGTGCCGCGAGGCGCTTTTCACCTTGGGCGACAAGCCCGAATTGCGCTACGCAGCCGCCCGCAACGCCCTCACTCGATCGGGCCACGAGAAGACGCTCTCCTATCTCGCGGCGATGGCGAGGCTCGTGCTCGAGGAGACAGGGCTTCTGCCGCATCTCAACGCCGGGGTCATGAGCCGCGCCGACATCGCGGCGCTGCGCCCCCAATCGGTCTCGCAAGGGATCATGCTGGAGACGACGGCGGAGCGGCTCGGCCGCCGCGACGGGCCGCATTTCGGCTCGCCCGACAAGGCGCCGGCGGTGCGACTCGAAACGATCGCGAGCGCCGGCGAGGAACGCGTGCCTTTCACCTCCGGCATCCTCATCGGCATCGGCGAGACCCGGCGCGAACGCATCGACGCCCTTCTTGCGCTCCGCGCTCTTCATGAACGCTACGGCCACTTGCA
>JAKAOO010000285.1 GCA_021812165.1 Pseudomonadota bacterium
CGATCGCTGCCGCGGCGGTTTTAGGGTCCTGACCGCGAAGTTCGTGACATATATCCGCGGTGTCATTGCGACCCCCGGACGGCCGCCCTCTCGGGCGTTCCGGGGGAAGCAATCTCGCACTCGATCGCCTTGGGATTGCCCGAGATTGCTTCGTCGCGGAGTTTATCCTCGGGCCGCGCGAAGCGCGGACCCGCGGGCTCCTCGCAATGACAGCAAATAATGCTGCGGATTTGTCGCTCGGGACACCAGCCGCCGCCGTTCTTCTTCGAGATCCGGGCTGTCTCGGCAGCGGTCGAGCCCGGCATCTGCGGGAGGAGCCATGCCGTTCGATCTGAACCCAGACCAGCGCGCGCTTCAGGAAAAGGCGCGCGAGCTTGCCCGCGGTCCCGTCGCCCAGCGCGCCGCCGAGGTCGACCGCACCGAAGCCTACCCCTGGGAGACGGTCGATCTCTTGCGGCGCGCCGGCTTTATGGGGATGACGATCCCCGCTCTCTATGGCGGGCAGGGCTTGAGCTATTGGGACGCAATCCTCGTCGTCGAGGAGATGGCGAAAGTTTGCGGCATCACGGCGCGGATCGTCGTCGAGGCGAATATGGGCGCGATCGGCGCCATCATGAAATACGGCACCGAGAGCCAGAAGCGTCTCGCCGCCTCACTCGTGCTGGCGGGCGACAAGCCGGCAATCTGCATCACCGAACCGGGCGCCGGCAGCGCCGCCAGCGAGATGACGACGCGCGCCGATCGCCGCGGCAACGGCTTCCTCGTCAACGGCAGGAAGCACTGGATCACCGGCGGCGGCGTGTCGCGACTCCACCTCGTCTTCGCCCGCGTCTTCAACGAGAAGGGCGAGGAGGAAGGGATCGGCGGTTTCATCGCGATCCGCGGCGAGACCCAAGGCCTCGTGATCGGCGCGCGCGAGCCGGCGATGGGTTTGCGCGGCATCCCCGAAAGCGAGATCCTCTTCGAGGACATGACCCTTTCGGCCGATGCCCTGGTCCTGCCGCCGCGCGGGCTCAAGAAGGGCTTCGCCGATCTGATGAACGCCTATAACGGGCAGCGCGTGGGCGCCGCCACGGTGGCGCTCGGCCTCGCCGAGGGCGCCTATGAGCTCGCTCTCGCGCATGTGAAGGAGCGGCGGCAGTTCGGCCGGCCGATCTGCGAGTTCCAGGGCGTCCAATGGATGCTCGCCGATATGGCGATCGCGATCGCCGCCGCGCAGGGCCTCGTCTACAAGGCCGCCGCCGGCGCCGGAGACGGTTTTCCCGATCCCGCCGAGGCGGCCGCGGCCAAGATCTTCACGGCGGAGATGGCGATCAAGGTCACAAACGACGCTCTGCAACTCTTCGGCGCCGCCGGATATTCGCGCAACCGGCCGCTCGAACGGATGGCGCGCGACGCGCGCATGTTCACGATCGGCGGCGGCACCGCGCAGATCCTGCGGACCTTCCTCGCCTCGCGGCTCTTGGGCCGCCCTTTGCCGCAGACGCGCGAGGGCTATCTCAACGCCGGGGAATGATCGGCGGCGGCCAATCGATGCGGACCGGCGCCTCGCGCGCGACGCTCATAGACGAGATCCTTTGCGAGATAGGCGTAAGGGCTCTTGAAGTCGCTATCGACGGCGAGGGTTTTCGTCGCGGCCATGGCGCTCAACTATGCATTGAGGAGGCTCACTCCCGCCTCGCGCATCGAGGCGAGAGCCTTTTCGAGAGAGCCGCCGACATCGATGCCGCGGCTCGCGTTCAGGATGACGGAGACGGAAAAGCCCGCGTCGAGCGCGTCGAGCGCCGAAGAGGAAACGCAGAAATCGGTTGCGAGGCCGCACAGCCTCAACCGGGCAAAGCCGCGCTCGCGCAAATAGGAGGCGAGCCCGGTTTGGGTCCGGCGGTCGTTTTCGCGAAACGCAGAATAGGAATCGATCGCGGGGTGATAGCCCTTGCGCAGCACGAATTCGGCATGGGGCACGTCGAGCGCGCGGTGAAAGGCCGCGCCCTCAGTCCCCTGGACGCAGTGGTCGGGCCACAGAATTTGCGGACCGTACGAAACCTCGATCGTCTCGAAAGGCCGCTTGCCGGGGTGCGAGCTCGCGAAGGAGAGATGGCCCTTGGGGTGCCAGTCTTGGGTGAGCCCGACATGAGCGAAGCGTGAGGCGACGCGGTTGAGGAGAGGGATGATGGCATCGCCCTGCGGCACGGCGAGAGCGCCGCCGGGGCAGAAGTCGTTCTGAATGTCGACGATGAGAAGGATATCCTCCTCCGCCGGCGGAGAGAGAGCGGGAGATCGCGTCATCTTTCCTCTGCCTCTTCCTGTCCCACGAATGGAAAGGATATCGGCATTTTGGGCCGATGCGCCAGCCGCTCCGCCCTACCCCGCCGCCGGTGCCGCGTCGTCGATCACAAGTTCCGCGCGCTCGCCGCCGCGCGCTCGTTGCAGGCGCCCGGCGAGGTGGATCGCCGTCCCTCGGCTCTCCTTGAGAAACCGCCCGAGCTCGCTCCCCATGGCGCGGAACGCGATACCCTCGAGCCTTTCGGGTTCGAAGGCGTCGCCGATCGAGAGGCGCAGATGATCGGCGCCGAAGGGCGAGGAGGAATGGATCCGCACGGAGGGGAAGACAAAGCGCGGCTCGGGATTGCCGGCGCCGAAGGGCGCAAGCGCCGCGATCTCTTCGATGAGGAGGCGCGAGGCGGCGGCGGGCGACAGCGCGGCATCGATCAAGAGTTGCGGTTTGAGCGCGCCCTCGATGCCATCGCCGAGGCGTTCGGCGAGAAAGGTATGGAGGGCCCCGAGATTTTCCGCGGCGACGGTAAATCCCGCCGCCATGGCATGGCCGCCGCCATTCAAGAGAAGGCCCGCCTGGCGCGCCGCGATGACGGCGGCCCCTAGGGCGACCCCTTCGACCGAACGCCCCGAGCCCCTGCCGATCCCCCCTTGAAGCGCGACGACGCAGGCGGGGCGGCCATACCGCTCTTTGAGACGCGAGGCGACGATGCCGATCACGCCCGGGTGCCAGCCTTCCGACGCGGCAAAAGCAAGCGCCGGGGCTTGCGGGCGCGACTCGACGAGGAGGATCGCGGCCTGCAGCACCTTCGCCTCGATCTCGCGCCGCTCGCGGTTGTAACCATCGAGGCGCCGCGCGAGTTCCGCCGCAAGAACCGGGTCGTCGCAGGCGAGAAGCCGCGCTCCGAGCGCCGCTTCTCCGACCCGCCCGCCGGCATTGACCCGAGGCCCCAGAATAAAGCCGAGGGAGTAGGCGTCGATCGGTCCCTGTCGCGCGGCGAGCGAAGAGAGGGCGGCAAGACCGCGATTCCGCCCAAGGCGCGCGACCTTCAACCCTTGCGCCACGAGCGCGCGATTGAGGCCCAGAAGAGGCACGACATCGCACACCGTCCCCAACGCCACGAGATCGAGCCACGCCAAAAGATCCGGCTCTTCCCGCTCCCGCCCGTACCACCCCGCTTCGCGCAGCGCGCGATTGAGAGCGACAGATC
>JAKAOO010000286.1 GCA_021812165.1 Pseudomonadota bacterium
AGCGACAGGTATTTGAAAAACGCGCCCGTCACGCCGGAAAGAAAAGCGAGCGGCAGGAAGATGATGATCGTGGCGAGGCTCGACCCCAACAGCGGCGAGAGGAACTCTCTCGCCGCGAGCAGAACGGTGGACCGCGCGCTTTCGAGACCGGGCACTCCGGCGCGCCGGGCGATGTGCTCGATCATCACGATGACATCGTCGATGAGGAGCCCGATCGCCGCAGCGAGCCCGCCCAAAGTCATGATGTTGACGGTCATCCCCAGGACCGAAAGCAGTAAGAGGGTGATGAGGACCGAGAGCGGAACGACCGTCATCGCCACCAGCATCACCCGCCAGTTGCGCAGATAGGTGAGGATGACGAGGGCGGCGAAGGCGAGCCCGATCGCGATCGCTTCTTCCATCGCCAGGATCGAGGAATGGACGAGCGCCGTCTGGTCGTACCACTTGTAAAGATGGATCGATTTCGGCTGCGTTCTCATGAATGCGGCGAGCCTCGCCCTCACTCGGCGCGCGAGGGTCAAGGAATCGGCGCTATCCTGCTGATAGACGTCGACGGTGACCGCCGGCCGGCCATTCTCATCGACGAGAAGCCACTGCGGCACGCTTCCCATCGTCACTTTGGCAATGTCGCCAAGCCGAATGATCGCGCCCGTCTTCGCGCGCAGGGCGACCTTCTTTACCGACGCGATCGAATGGAAGGCGTTGTTGCTGATCGTCAGGAAAAGGCGGTCATTGTCCTCGAGCCGGCCGACCGCATGAAGCGTATTCGTTGCGGCGATGGCCTTCGCGACTTCAGCCTGCGAAAGCCCGAAAGCCGCGAGTCTTTGCGGGTCGAGAGCGACTTCGACCTCGGGCGTCTCGCCGCCCAAAACCCCGATCCGCCGCACTCCGGGGATGCCCGTCAACAAAGGCGTCACCTGATAAAGGGCGAGGCGTCGCAAAGAGGCGGGCGAGACGGCGTTCGAGATGAGGGCGTAAGAGAGCGTCGGCATGAGCGCGGTGGGGCTCATTTCGAGCGCCGCATAGCGCGTGCCGGAAGGAAGACTCGGCAAGGCCTCGGCAAAGGCCGCATCGACGCTCAAAAGCGCCTGGCGCATGTTCGCGCCCCAGGGAAAATCGACAAAGATCTGCGCGGCGCCGCGAGAGGTTCGGGAAGAAACGTCGAGCACTCCCGGCACCGCCCGCGCCACCTCTTCGAGGGGCTCCGTCACCTCGATCAGCATCTCTCGCGCGGGCATGCTCCCGGCGCTCACTTCGACCCGGATGCGTGGAAAGTGGACGACCGGGAAAAGGCTCACCGGCAAGGTCAAGCCGGCATAAAGCCCGGCCGCGGCCAGCGCGAAGGCGATAAAGAGGAGCGAGCGACGATGGCGCTCGATCCAGTCGACAAAGCTCATCGGCCGGTTTTCCGCCGCGCGCCGGCAACGCGCAGCCTCATCCCGCTTTCGAGCTGATAATTGCCGGCGAGAACGAGGCTTGCTCCGCGATCGAACCGCCCCCCGACGACATCCTTGCCGTCCTCTTCGGCCAGGATTCGCACGGGCACCTTCTTGGCGACCCGATTGAGCGCTTCGACGACATAAGGCCTGCCTTCGTCATCGACGAGGATCGCGCTGTGGGGCACTACGTAGCCCGAGGCCTTGCCGGCGACGATCTGGGCTTCGGCTCTCTCTCCCGGCAAGAACCGGCCGTCCGGAAGGGAGATTTCGACGGGGACGAGCCCGGTTGAGGGATCGACGAGCGAACCCACCGCAACCACCCGGCCCAAAACGGCGTCGCCGGCGCCGAGGGCATCGATCCGCGCCGGGTCGCGCGGCTGCAGCTCAGCCGCATGCTCGGTGATGGCCCCCGCTTCGAGAACGAGCCCTTCGGGGCGCGCGAGATCGACGAGCGCTGCGCCTTCTCTTACGATTTCGCCGGCGCGCGCCGCCACCTTTGTCACGATGGCGTGGAAGGGGGCGCAGAGCGTCCGCGGGCCGCCCGCACCCTCGGCTTTGAGAGCCGAGAGGGAAGAGCGCGCGTCCGCTTGCGCTTTCTCGGCTCTGGCGAGTTGTTCCGCGGTTGCGAGGTGGCCGCCCACCATCGTCCGCGTGCGCCGGGCAAGCTCCATCGCGACATCGAACGCCGAGACCGCCTCGGCGTAAGCCGCCGCCGCTTGCGGGCTTGGCTCGATCCGGACGAGCGGCGCTCCTTTCGCGACTTCCTCGCCGCGCCGCACGAAGATCTCTACGACGACGGCCGAAAGCGGCGCCACCACGTGCCGTCTGCTCGACGGCGCGGCCCGCACCCTTCCGTAAACCCGCAGGATGCGCGGCAGGCTCCCCTTTTCAAGTTTATCGAGCCGCACCGAGACGGCAGGCAGAGGGTCCTTCGCGCTCGCGCAAGCCGGAAGAAGAAAGAGGGCAAGAGCGAAGCCGAGGATAGCGCGCATCATGAGGCCTTGCCCCTTGCAGCGAGCCGCGTTTGCGGCAGACCCAACCCGAGTTCGACCGCCAGAAACACCCGATCCTCCCCGAGGCTTTGCTCGATCGCGGCGACTTCGAGCGCCCGCTTCGTCGCCGCCGTCTCGTAATCGGTCAAGGCGCGCTCGTCGAGATTGCCTTCTCTATAAGCGCGCCGCGCGTCGAGGAGCAGCTTTCCTGCCGCCGCCGCGGCCCGTTTGCTTTCTTCGAGGTCGGCCGAAAGGCGATCGAGCTGGGCGGCGAGCGCCTTCGCCGCGCCGACTGCATGGTCGAGCCGCGCCTCATATTTTTCGCGCAGGAGCCGGCGGCTTGCGCGAGCCTTGGCGATCCCGCCCTGGTTGCGATTGAAAATCGGCAAGGCGAAAGAAAACCGCGGCCCCGCCGAGACCACCGCCGTATTGTCGGAAGCATAGGAGGCGCCGAGCGCGAAAGCGGGAAATCGGCGGAGGACGGCGGCTCGCAGGTCCTCCGCAGCGGAGCGGTAGCCGAGCCGCAAGGCGATGAGGTCGGGGCGCCGCTCGGGGAGGTCTTTGACGAGCGCTTCGAAATCCGCGGGGAGAGGCGCGAGAAGCGGCCGTGCGATCGCAAAGCGCAGGCGCGGGAGAAGCCCAAGCAGCGCGTCGAGCGCCTGCCAGTCCTTGAGCCGGGTGAGCCTCGTTGCGGCGAGCGATCGCGCATTCGCCGCGCGCGCGGCAAGAACCGGCGCCAGCGCCGAGAGCTCGAGGTTTCCCACCTTGATCGCCGCTCTCACCGTCTTTGCTTCGTGGTCGAGAAACCGGGCCTCGCGGTAGAGGAGCGCCATCGCCCGGCCCTCCCAATAAATGTCGAGGGCAAGCTGGCGCGCCTTTTGCGCAACCTGCCATTCGCGCCACAAGAGATCGGCGTTGACCGCGCCGAGCCGGGCTTTCGCCGATGCGACGCGGGGGCGGTAGGTGATGAGCTGTGTGAGGCTCTCGCCGAGGGAAGCCGCATAAGCGGTCGCCGTTCCCGGTCCGCCGAGGAGCGCGCCGATCGACAAGATC
>JAKAOO010000287.1 GCA_021812165.1 Pseudomonadota bacterium
TCGATCCGGGTCGAGGAATTTCCCGACCCCGAGACGCTGAGGGCGATGCGCGCGAGGAGCCCCTTTGCGATCCTCGGCCTTTACCGCGGCGTTGCCTTGCCGCACAAAAGCGTCAGCGATCCTTTCCCGCATTTCGACAGGATCTTTCTCTACCGGCAGCCCATCCTCGCCTACCAAAGGGCGAGCGGGGAAGACCTTTTCCACTTGGTGCGGCATGTGTTGATCCACGAGATCGGCCACCATTTCGGTTTTAGCGACAAGGACATGGCGCGGATCGAGGCTTCGGATTGAGGGCCCGGCGCACCCGCGCGCGCAACTCCGGCAAAGCCTCGCGCTCGAACCAGGGGTTGCGGGCGAGCCACTGCGTCGTTCGCCAGCTCGGATGCGGCAAAAGAAAGAGATCGGGGGCGTGTTCGCGCCAGCGCGCGAGCGTCAGGGAGAGCGGGCGCGTCTTCTCTTGCGGCCGGTAGTAGCGCACCGCATAGCCGCCGGCGAGAAGAGTGAGCGCGATGTTCGGCAACAGCGCGCGCACGCGCGGATGCCAATGCGGAGCGCATTCCGGGCGAGGCGGGAGATCGCCGCCCTTTTCGTCGCGACCGGGATAGCAGAATCCCATCGGCAGGATGGCCACCCGGCTTTCGTCGTAAAACTCTTCGCGCCCGATGCCGAGCCAGGCGCGCAGGCGGTCGCCGCTCCTGTCGTTGAAGGAGAGAGCGGTTTCGTGCGCTCGCACTCCCGGCGCTTGGCTGATGATGAGGAGGCGCGCCGAGGGCCGGCCAAGAAAAAGAGGGCGCGGTCCCAAAGGCAGATGAGAGGCGCAGAGCGTGCAGCCCCTCATTTCCTCAAGCAGTTGCTCGAAACGCTCGTTCATGCCCTTGGCATCCCCTTGGCATCCCTTGGCCCCGATTGCGCCCGCGTACAATACTCCTCCCGCGGCGCTGCGGCAGGGCGAGAGACGAGAACCGGTGCTCGCACGCCAAGCCTCTCCCGCGCGAATTGACTTGGGGCCCTGCGCCCGATAGAAGGGCTCTCGCATACGCCGTGTCGATCCACTCCCAGGCGGAGGGGTGGCCGAGTGGCTGAAGGCGGCGGTTTGCTAAACCGTTATACGGAGATAAACCGTATCAGGGGTTCGAATCCCCTCCCCTCCGCCAGTTCAGAGCAGAACTGCGGACGCCGCCGGCTCCGGGCTATGGTGGCGAAACGGTGCCAAAGGTTACGCCGCGGCGCCGAGGTTCCGGATGCGGATCATCGCCGCGGCGGCGAAGGCGGGCTATCCCTCGCGGCCGATCACCGACCCCGCCTCTCAATAGGCGAGCGCGCGGAACGCCCCGCCGCGTGGCGTTCCGAAGGCTCAGGAGGCGAGCTATGACCGAGATTGCCGAAGTTTGCTGCTCCTCCGACAACGGCAAAGCCGGCGAGCGCTACGACCTCGCCATTCTCGGCGCCGGTTCGGCCGGGTTTGCGGCGGCGATTACGGCCGCCGATGCGGGCGCCCGCGTTCTTCTCATCGGCTACGGGACGATCGGCGGCACCTGCGTAAACACCGGCTGCGTCCCCTCGAAAACCTTGATCCGCGCCATGGAGGCGCTGCAAAACGCGAGAACCGCGGCGCGTTTCGGCGGCGTCGTCGGCGAAGGCCGGATCGAGGACTGGCGGGCGGTCGTCGAACACAAAGACGCGCTCGTCGCCTCGCTGCGCCGGGCGAAATATATCGATCTGCTTCCGCGCTACAGCACCCTCACCTATCGCGAAGGCTGGGGGCGCCTCGTCGATGGCGGCGTCGCCGTCGATGGAAACCTCATCGAGGCCGGTCGGGTCATCGTCGCCACCGGCGCCTCGCCGGCGCTTCCGCCCATTCCAGGCCTCGATGAGGTCCCCTACCTGACGAGCACAACGGCGCTCGAACTCCAGGCGTTGCCGCGCTCGCTTCTCGTCCTCGGCGGCGGCTATGCCGGCTGCGAGCTCGGCCAGATGTTCGCCCGCGCCGGGACCGAGGTCACGATCGTCGATATCCTGCCGCTCCTGTCGGCTGCCGAGCCGGAGATCGCACGCGCGCTCGAGCGTTATCTCCGCGAGGAAGGCGTTGCCATTCGGGAGAATGTCCACACCCGGTCCATCCGCAAGACGGCCTACGGGATTGCGCTCGGAATCTCGATCGAGGGCGCGGCCGAGACCCTCGCAGCCGAGCAGGTTCTCGTCGCCGCCGGAAGGTGGCCGAACACCGCCGAGTTGGGGCTCGCCGAGGGCGGCGTCGAATTGCTGCCCAATGGCGGCATCGGGGTCGACGACTACATGCGCACGACGCGACCGGGAGTTTATGCCGCGGGCGACGTCACCGGCCGCGACCAGTTCGTCTCTATGGCCGCCTACGGCGCGCGGATCGCTGCCGAGAACGCGCTCAACGGGGACACCAGGCGGTATGACCCGGCTGCGATGCCCTCGGTCGTCTTTACCGACCCGCAGGTGGCGAGCGTCGGGCTGACGGAGGCGGAGGCGCGTGCGCTCGGGCATGCGGTGAAGATCTCGGCCCTGCCGCTCGATCAGGTGCCGCGCGCGATTGCCGCGCGCGATACCCGCGGCCTCATCAAGCTCGTTGCGGAAAGCGAGAGCGGCAGGCTTCTCGGCGCGCACATTCTCGCGCCCGAGGGCGCGGACAGCATCATGGCGGCGGCGCTCGCGATAAAATGCGGGCTCACCGTCGAAACCCTGGCCGAGACGATCTTCCCTTATCTGACGACGGTCGAAGGACTAAAGCTTGCCGCACAGAGCTTTCTGAAAGATGTGACGAAATTGTCATGCTGTGCGGGTTAGGAGAAAAGAGCGATGGCTGAGCCGCTCTCCGGCATCCGCGCCTGCGTCTTCGACGCCTACGGCACGCTTTTCGACTATGCTTCGGAAGATGCTCTTGACTCTTGCGGTGCCCTATTGCGTCGCCAGCTCGCGTCAAAAGGGGTCGAGACGCCCGCCATGGGCGCGCCCGTTGCGCCGAAGAGGTTTCAGAGCGCCGCTTTCAGATATTCGCCGACGAGGATCGCCGCGGGATAAAAGACCTCTTCCTCAGCTCGCGCGTGGGAGGCAATCTTCTCGGCAAGGCCGAGGTGCGTCCCGTCTCCCGATCCCTTTGCCGCCTCGGCCAGTTTTTGCGCAGCCGCGGCGATTGCGCGATGCTCGGCGAAGAGGCGCGGCAACTCGCCCCTGAGCTTGTCGGTCATCGCCGTTACCGCCGACGCCCCCGATATGCGCTCGCCTCGGGCCAAAGGCGCGAGGAGCGCGAGAGGCGGCAATGCCAGCGACTCCTCCGTGATAAAATGAGGTTGGAGCAGCTCCGCCACGGCGCGAGCGGCCTCGCCGATCCGGCCCGCTTCCCGCGTCGCGGCCGCCAGCTCGCGATAGAGCGCCTCATGCTCCGCGCGAACCGAAGCGGGAATGATGAGTTCCATCTCTTCCTCCCTCGCCCGAGATCGTAACGGCCAGATCG
>JAKAOO010000288.1 GCA_021812165.1 Pseudomonadota bacterium
TCCATACCGCGGGGTGGAGCAGCCCGGTAGCTCGTCAGGCTCATAACCTGAAGGTCGGAGGTTCAAATCCTCCCCCCGCAACCAAACCCGAAACCGACACTCCCGAGCCCTCCCGGCCGGGAGTGTCCGCTTTCCGACTCGCCCATCCGAGGATCGTGCCGAGGCCGGCCTCGCCGCCGTCGCCCGGGATACGGCCGAGCCGATCCGAGCGTTGGAGACCTTTTCTACAAAGCCTCGGCGCTCTGGACAGGAACCTCTTTTGACAGCCAAACTCGCGCGGCACAGAGGAGCAACTCCGATGACGATCATCGATTCCCAAGTCCATGTCTATGAGGCGAACACCCCGAAGCGGCCCTGGCACAGCGTGCCGAACTGGCCCGCTCACGTCACGGGCGAGGAGATGGTGGCGGCGATGGACAAGGTCGGCGTCGACGGCGCGATCTTCATCTCCGCCTTTTCCATGTATCGCTACGACGCCAGCTATGCGGTCGAAGTGCAACAGGCCCATCCCGGCCGCTTCGCGATCGTCAAACCGGTCGATCCGGACAATCCGGCGGTGGCCGATGTGATCGCCGATTGGAAGAAGACGCCGGGCGCGGTCGGCGTCCGCATCATGCTGACGAAGGAGGCGGGACGCGCGCCGGACGACCCGGGCCTCGACCGGATCTGCCGCGCGGCCGCTCGCCATGATCTTCCAGTCAACATCCTCTTCTGGGGCAATTTGGACGCCGGCGCCGCTCTCATCGACCGCCATCCCGTCACGCGCTTCATCATCGACCATCTCGGCATCCTGCAGCCGCGCGTGCCGCCCGCGCCGCCGCAGCCCTGGGCCGACCTCCCGAAGGTGCTGGAACTAGCGAAGCGCGCGAACGCGGTGATCAAGGTCAGCGGCGCCTGCACGCTCTCGCGCGAGCCCTATCCGTTCGCGGACATCTGGGACCCGCTCGCCCGCGTCTTCGATGCCTGGGGGTTCGAGCGCTGCTTGTGGGGCACCGACTGGACTCGCGCCTTCGCCGTCGTCAACTACGAAGAGGCCGTCGAGCCCTTCCGCAAGACCGATCGCCTGAGCGGCAGCGAACGGGCCATGCTGATGGGCGGCGCCTGCGCCAAGGCTTACGGCTGGTCGCCGAAGAAAGGGTAGTGTCGCCTTCTGTGGCTCTCTCGGGGCGGCGAGGCAGTATCTGCCAATTCCGCTCTCGGTCGCGGCCCCCGATTCCGGTCTTGAGAATGGCCGGAACCGGCGCAAAGCTTGCCCGCCTCCTCAGATCGTCAGATCGCCAGATAACCGCCATCCACCGTCACCGTGCTGCCGCTTACCCAGCGCGTGTCGTCGGAGGCAAGAAAAAGCACCCCCCCCCGACGAGATCGTCGGGCTCGCCCAGAGCGAACTTTACCCGGTTTTTGGACAAGTCATTGATTCGGCGTGCATGTGGCTGCGAGCGCTGACTACGGCGCGGGTTCGAGCCCGAGCAGGTCGAAGGCGCAGCGCCGGATCTGGGTCGGTGTCGCGAGGACGTCGAAGGTGGTGGCGCGGCCGTGGCGTGACGGGGTCACGCTCGCCGGAGAGGCTGTGGATATGACCCCGCGGGTCACTGCCGGCGGGTCGGACGACGCTGGCGCGTTGTCCACATACCCACAGCCGCCACACCCGTAAACCCTTGTAGTGTGACGAGTTCAGGGTGTCGCAGCGGCGGCGCTTCCATCTAACGGACCAGCACCGGCGGTCCCGCTGATGGAGTCCACTTCGGTACTAGCCCCGGTAGAGGGTGACCTCATGAGTTCGGGTGAAGGCGTAAAGAAGGTCGGCGCGGCTGACGATGCCGACGAGCCGGCCCTCCTTGAGCACGGGGACGCGGTTGATGCGGCGGCGCCGCATCAACCGCGCGAGGATGGCGAGCGGGGTCTCTTCGCCGACGGTGACCGCCGGTTTTGTCATGACATCCTGCGCCTTCAAATGACGCGCCGCTGTAATTTCGTCGAGCGTCGCCGACCGCTCTCCGAAAAGCCGCAGCCACCAGGCCCGCCCGCTTCCCGCAAGCGGTCGTCCAATGAGATCGCTCTCGCTGACGATGCCAAGCACGCGGCGGGCGTCGTCGACCACCGGCACGCCGGTGATCGCGTTCTCGAGCAAGAGCGTGGCGATCTCGCCGACGCTCTCGTCGGGTCCGACGGTCACGACCTCTTTCGTCATAATTTCTGCGGCTCTCATCGGCCACTCCTCGCATCGCATCAGCACCCGCCGCCGGCTCCTTGCGGCGCCGGCATCTCCCAGAGCAACGCTGCGATCGCCCTCCTTGCAACGGTTCGACCGGCGAGACGCGATCCATTTCGACCCCGTGCCGCCGCACCCCCGAATTCTCGTGCGGCGACGCTCCTTCGCCGCCGCTCTCCAGCTTTCCCCCAGCAACGCGCTGCAGTGCAAAAAGTTCTCTTTGCGATCGCGTCGCAATTGCAACTTGAGCTGGACGGAGGGAAGCGCGATCCGCGCGCGTGCTCGAAGCGGTGGTCAAAGAAGCCCGCCTGCGGTTCCTCGCGCGTTTGCGGCAAAGAGTCGCGCGGCCTCCGGGGCGGCCGCGCCCGTCACTCCTCGGGGCGCAGCGTGACGTAGGAACCCGGCGCGTCCGCGATCGCTTTGAGCGCGCCCTCGCCCGGATGGCGAGCCGCCACGTCGCCGCCGCCATACTGCCGGATCCAGAGCCGCCAGAGGGGCCACCACGAACCCTTATGCTCTTTGGCGCCGGCGAGCCATTCCTCGGGGGTCGGCGGGTTCTTGTCGTTTTCGAAGTAGCCGTATTTGGTTCCCGGCGGATTGACGACCCCGGCGATGTGTCCCGAGGCGGCGAGAACGAACGTGACCGGTCCCGAATAGAGCCGGGTTGCGACATAGGCCGAGCGCCAAGGCGAAATATGGTCTTCGCGGGTGGCGAGGATGAAGGTCGGGATCGCGATCTTCTTAAGATCGATCGGCACCCCGCCGAGAGTGATGCCGCCCGGGGTCGAAAGCAGGTTCTTCTGATACATGTTGCGCAAGTAGAAACTGTGCATGGCCGCGGGCATCCGCGTCGAATCGGCGTTCCAGTAAAGAAGGTCGAACGGAAAGGGATCTTTGCCGAGCAGGTAGTTGTTGACGACGAACGACCAGATGAGGTCATTGGCGCGCAGCATGTTGAAGGTCGTCGCCATGTCGTGCCCTTCGAGATAGCCCTTTTCGCTCATCCGTTTTTCGAGAGCCGAGAGCTGCTCTTCGTCGATAAAGACGGAGAGTTCTCCCGCCTCCGCGAAATCGACCATCGAGGCGAAATAGGTCGCGCTTTTGATGCGGTGGTCGCCTGTTGCCGCCATATAGGCGAGGGTCGCGGCGAGCAGCGTTCCTCCGAGGCAATAGCCGATGACGTTCGCCTCGCGCTCGCCGGTCGCCGCCGCCATGGCGTCGAGCGCGGCCAGCGGCCCTTCGAGCATGTAGTCGGCGAA
>JAKAOO010000070.1 GCA_021812165.1 Pseudomonadota bacterium
TATCGTATGGGTCTTGCCGGTTCCAGGCGGTCCCTGCACCACCACCCCCTCGACGTCGGGGCTCTCCAGCCGCTGGACGATGGCGATTTGCTCCTCGTTGAAGGGCTTGGGGAAAAAGAGTTGGCGGATGCCGGTGCCTCTTTCGTCCTCCGCTCGGATGTCGTTCAGCGAGGGGGCTGTGGACGACGCGGCTGGAGCGCCAAACAGTCCGCCGAGACCGGAAAGGCTAGGGGTGTAGATCGCTTCGTCGGAGGGCTTGGTTACAAGGGCGACGGCCGGATCTGGCAACGAGTCGGCTGCTTCCACCGCTTGTTTCAACCGATCGAGATCGGCGATGAAAAAATTATCCGAGCGCGGGCGCGCGTAAAGCGCCCAAGTGTCTGTGATGACAAGATTCCGACCGGCCTCGGGAACTTTGCGATCGTCTTCGCCGACATGATCGGGATGATAGCGGCCTGCCCGGTCGAGTTGGGCACAAGCATAGCGAAGGATCGGCGTGAACGTTCCTCGTTCGAATGGGGAAAGCTCGCGCTCAGGCGGGAGGTTTTCGAAGTGGCGGCGGGCAAAATGCGCTACGAGGTCGGCGCCGGGGTTGCTTGCGGCGGCAAATGGCTTCAGGGCCAATATCGAGTCGACGGCGCGAGGGCGAACTTGAATGGCGCCTGCGTCGTCGAGTTCGAGTTCGACCAATTGCTCGATGATCGGATGGTCCAATTCATAAGGAGGCAGTTTCCATCGAGCCACGCCGATGCCCCAGACCACCTCTAAAGGCCGATCGGAGCCCTCCAGCTTCAAAGCCTGTTGAAGACTGAAAAGGCGGTCGTAGATGTCGATCGTCTCGCGCCGCGGGCGTTCGGCTTGCGCCCACGCGGCCCATGACTTTGTGACATATTCTCGGACCTTCGCCTTGGCTTCTGGAAATCTCTCTAGCCGCAGGATCACGTCCCGCAGATCTTGCCCCGGTTTGGGCTTGAGCGTGACCGTTACGTCCGATGTATCGACGGCACCTTCCCGCATCAGCTTCGCCGCCTCTGTCGCGGACATGACCGTCGCGCGTATCGACTCGACGACGGGCTCCTTGAATGGATCTCGGCTGACAGTCAGCCACTCTCGGGCGACAGCGGGAGGATCGGGCGGGTCAATGCGACGAAGCCGGTCGACTCTTAGGAAGACTGGGCCATCACTGTCGGTGAGATCATGTCGAATACCGATACGATTACGCAACTGTTCTTCGTGAAGAACCAGATTCCCGTAGCTGCTCAGCGACCAGACAGGCTTGTCCGACAGCTCGATCAGAACGCGCACGTACTCGAGAAGCTGCGACAATCCACGTTGTGAAGGGGAAAGTTCGTGTCTACTTGTTTCGGGCGGTGGGCCGGGGGGAGATAACGGCGGCTCAAGCTGCGACGCTCGTCCATCAGCGCTTGCCGGCGACGCAGGTTTGCGCTCTTGGGAGTAGTTGGTATCGCGAAAACCAAGACCCTCGGCACGCTCGACATAGCGGTCCTCCTGAGGACCGTCTGACGATGCTTCCGGCGGGATTTTCCGCGGTTGAGCCTCTGTGCGCGGGCCGGGTCCCGGCGAAGCGGGAGTCTGAGCTAGCAGCACCCTCGCTTGGCGCGTGGGGGCCGGTTGCACTGCTTGGTTCTCGGAACGGAGCGCCTCCCCGGGTCTTTTGACCACCAGCCGTTGCGGCCAAGCTAACGCAGATCCATTAACGGAGGCCGGGAAAACAGTTCTGAGATGTTTTTCCACACGCCGCTTCAAGCCGATCGCCCGGGCTGTAGAACGATATTCGAGCTCACCAAAAATTGCTCGGAGGCGAGCCTTGTCTTCGCGCGCCTCTACGAAAAGCTGCTCAAGTTGATCGATTCTCACGTTGCGGTACGGTCGGCCGGCCATCTTCCCCTGGGCTCCCGACCTTCGCCGGTATCATAACCTCATCAAATTTCGGTTAACCTACAGGAAGTGCTCTCCCGCCGCTTCAAGCAAAGCCTGCACGCGGCCGTCGTCGTTGGCAGCCGTCCGTCCCAGCAGCCCTTTGCGCCAACGGATAGGTAGGGCTTGCTCACCGTGAAGAGCTCCGACGGCGGCACCAACGATAGCGCCCACGGTATCGTTGTCGCGAGTGTCGTTGACGGCTCGCACAATCGTCGCTTCAGGATCGCCGCCATAACGCGCAAGGGTCAGAAGCACCGACGGAACCGTCTCAGGTAAAAAGGCGCCGCTGTACCAGCTATTGCACCACGATACCGACGTATTCGCGGACCGGATTGCCATGGGGACGTGTTGCTTGACAAACGCCGACGCGGCTCCTTCAAAGTCGTTGAAGGTGCTGCTCCGCGACCGGTACCGCCCGCCACGCTCGATCGGTTCCGCCACGAGCACGTATTCATCAACCCACCACGCTGGTGGAGGCGTCCGATCGGCGGTGAGCAGCTTGCTGAGAATGTTGATGAAGGCGACGCAGGCGCCGATCGAGCTGCGATCATTGTGCGTTATCGCGCCGCATAACGCCGTGTCGGCCCACCGACCGAACCCTCCGCCTCGGAGGTGAGGAAGGAGGATCGGCGCGATCCGCATCAGCGCTCCGTTCCCTGCAGATGCCACCGCCGCATCGTACCATGGAGCCCCCGCGGCGTACGCCTCGCGAAACGCTCTAACCGTTCTGCCCATCCCGAAGATCCGTCGCCGACAGAAAATTTCCGCGAGCCGCTCGGGTGAAAGGCGACCCCCGTTCTCCAGCAGATGCTCAAGCGTCCAGAAAGCGAGCTGCGTATCGTCGGACGGGAGGCCGACGGGGCGACCGCCAGCATAACTGTTGGGTAAATAGTCTCGGATCTCCCCGTAATACCGCCGCCGATCGGGTGGGTTCATACTTTCGCTCGTGTTCCCCAGCGAATCTCCGATGGCAAGGCCTAGCATCATCCCACGAACGCGGTCTGAGTCGACCGTGCGCCCGCTATGCGGGGCCGGCATGTCGAACAAGGGCGAGCGTGACATGCTCAGCCGGCCCTCGCGAAGAAGGCGTTCAAGCAGCGCTGCGCCAGAACCGGACAATGTTTTGCTGCGTCCGTTTATCGCCTCAAGCTATCGCCGCGCCCAAGATTCCTCAACAGAGTCGCATGGGCTCATATCCGTTCCGTGCCGGCCGTCATCCTGTCAGCCAGCCGGCGCTTCCGTACCTCTGCGGCAAATTTCGAGTGCGCACCAGTCCGCGAATCTTGACGGGTGCTGCCGCGCTCCCGGTGCCCAGAACGATCGTCCTGTTGTTGATTCGCAACAGCCTTTCGCCGGGTTCGGCGTGCGATGATCGTGCCGTCATTTTGCTCTCGGCGTGTAGGCGATCTGTCGCCCATTTGCTCTCAGCGCGCAACCGCCGCGTCGTCCGCGCGCTGTGAGTCTCGCATCCACAGCGATGAACGCTCAGGCTTTTCGACACCGAAATCGCCATGCTGTACTGCAGAGTCGCTCGCGTGTATATTTTCAGGAGAGAGCGCGGCAATCGTGGATTAGCGTAGAATATCGCAGAGACGGCGCAAGTCACCACTGAGGGCAAGATTAAAGGAAACCGGAGTTTCCTCTAAGGTTTTGTCTGCACACTGATTTTTATCCTGTGACCGAATGGCGGGTGGCGCTGCCACGCCAAACGCCTGTTTTTCTGCGCCATTGTGCGACGGCAGCCCGTTTGGCCTTGTTCGGCGGCGGGGTCGGATCGACCCTCGCGGCATGAACCACACCGATGCTCCCGACTTCCGCCTCCGTCCTGGCCGCATTCGCGATCGCGGGCGCCCGAACGCCCGTCGGTCGCTGTCATTCGTCGACCAGGTCATGAAGGCGGCGATGAAGGCCAACGGCGGCCCGCTCACCCCGTCCCGGCTCGCCGGCGGTCGGCGCCGCGGCGGCGCGCCCAGGAAGGGAAGGTGCTCGCGGATCGGGCGCGGCCAAGCCGCCGCCGATCGGCTAAAGCGAGAGGCACGGGAGCGGAGCGTCAGCCGGCGCCACCGGCGGGTCGTGGTCAAGGCACGGATCGTCCGCCACAAGCTCGGCAGCGGTGCCGCCGGCGCACATATCCGCTACCTCCAGCGCGACGGAACGACCCGCGACGGCGCGCGCGGCCGGCTTTACGGCCCGGAACGCGATCTCGAAGACGGCCGCGCCTTCGTCGAGCGCGGCGAGGGCGACCGGCATTCCTTCCGGCTGATCGTCGCCCCGGAGGACGGCGACCGTCTCTCGGACCTGCGCGATTTCACGCGCGACGTGATGCGTCAGATGGAGGCGGACCTCGGCACCAGGCTCGAATGGGTGGCGGTCGACCATTTCAACACGGGGCATCCCCATACGCATGTCGTCATCCGGGGCAAGGACGATCTCGGCAAGGACCTGATCATCGCCCAAGATTACATCACCGACGGCCTGCGGCTTCGCGCAGAGGAACGGGCGACCCGGGAGCTCGGCCCCGAGACCGATCTCGAGCTTCGCGAGAAGCTGCGGGCGGAAATCACAGCCGAGCGCTTTACCCGCATCGACCGCGCGATGATCGCCGAAGCGTCGGAGCGCGTGCTCGACCTCCGCCCCGAGGCGGGTCAGGTCCGCGCCGATTTTGACCGCACGCTCAGGCTCGGGCGGTTGCAGACGCTCAGGCGCTACGGGCTCGCCCGCGAGGTCGAGCCCGGTCTCTGGACCATCTCCGAGAAGCTGGAGCCGACGCTGCGCGAACTCGGCGAGCGCGGCGACATCATCAAGACGATGCACCGGGCGCTCGCCGAGCGCGGCCTCGAGCGCAGCGCTGCCGACTACACCATCCACCGCGAGCGGCTCGAGCAAGGGCCGGTCATCGGCCGCGTCATCGAGAAGGGCCTCGCGGGCGACCAGCTCGGCGACCGCGTGCATCTCGTCATCGATGGCGTCGACGGCCGGGTGCATTACGTCGAGATCGCCGACGCGGCGCAGGCCGAAGACGCCCGGATCGGCAGCATCGTCGAGATCGGCCGCGCGCCGCCTCGGTCCCGCCCCTCGGATCGTAACATCGCCGCGCTCGCGGGAGAGACGGGCGTCTATCTCCCGAGCGAGCACCGGGCCATCGCCGAGGCGGGTAACATCCGCGTCCCGGGCGACGATTACGATGGTTACATCGAGAGTCACATTCGCCGCCTGGAGGCGCTGCGCCGGGCCGGAATCGTTGAACGGCTCGGCGCCGAGCAGTGGTCCATTCCGGCGGACTACGAAGCGCGCGCCGCAGCCTATGACCTGGCGCAGAGCCGGCGAGCGAGCCTGCGCGTCCTCTCGATCTACGATCTCGATCGGCAGATCACGAGCGATGGCGCGACCTGGCTCGATCGCGAGCTCGCCTCGCCGAACCGGATGCCGCTCGCCGAGGCTGGTTTCGGGGCCGAGGTGCGCCGTGCCCTGGAGCGGCGCAAGGATGCCCTTGTCGAGCAGGGCATGGCGACGCGGACGCCCGACGGCAGCGTCCGAGCGCCGAGGGACCTGCTGTCACGGCTGCAGCAGCAGGAAATCGCCCGCGTCGGGCCGGAGATGGCCAAGGCGCGGGGCCTCGCCTTCAAGCCGGCGGAAGTCGGAAGCTACGTTTCCGGAACGCTCGTCGGATCGGTCAATCTCGCCAGCGGCAAATTCGCGATGATCGACGACGGTCTAGGCTTCAGCCTCGTCCCCTGGCACCCAGTGCTCGAACGACGGCTCGAACGCCATGTCTCCGGGATCGCCATGCCTGATGGCGGGATCGCTTGGACCTTTGGGCGAAGCCGAAGCCTCGGCCTGTAAATTTGGCAGACTGGGCTGAGTGCTCGCCATGCGGACCGTCATGGATAGCGCCCAAGTCTAGCTTTTCCCTATGCTCGGCAGTTGCCCAACGATCTCAGCCCTTTGGTTGCTCGACACCGCCCAATAGCAGTTCCGCTTATTGGAACGATCCGCCGATCGTTGATCAAAAATCATGAGATCGTGAGTCCGATTGGACTGGCTTGTATCAATGCAAGCGCATGGCTAATGTAGCTGCACTCAACGATATTGGAGTTTTGCTGCACCTTCCCTATAACCACGCCTTCAGAATTCTTCACCGGCATCTCGTAAGTAAACTCATTGCTGACAACGGCCATCAGAGTGGCCTTGCCCGTCTGACGGGACGCGAAATAGACCGGGCCACCTGAAAATCCGGGGTTCGCGCTTGCTGAAATATAGACGCTTGTCGGGGGGCCGGGATTGAACAGTGCCGCCACCCCTCGCTTAATAAGGGGAATTGGGAAGCCCGGACTGGCCAGATACCCTCGAATCCCTAGAGGGAACCCTAATATGAACACCTCCTGGCCAGCTACACAACCAGCATCACCCACGTCAATAGGTAAACCATCGGCCAAAACCCTTTCCTGCAAAGCCAAGACCGCGATATCGGCATCGGGGTCAAAGCCGACAATGTTTACTACAAATGGCTTCCATGAATTCTGAAAACAGATGTCGACTAAACACGATTTGATTGAATCTTCGACAACATGAAAGGCTGATACGAGATACTGCCTTCCACCCACATCAAGCGCAAACGCGGTTCCGCAGGACGCTCCAGATCGGATATGAAAGACACGGCTTAAATGCTCTGCGCGTGGCCATGCCGCTGTTTCCCAATCAGGCATCTTCTTCATCTCCCTTGTTTGTCGCTGACCCCGAAACTACGGCGACGGTCCATATTGTTCTACTGGGTGCCATGTCACCGACCCCGCCTACTCCGTCGGCACCAAGCTTCGCGCGCGTAGCGCTGGCGATACGGAGCGCAAAACGGGTCAGCATGAGGCCCCATTCGACTACGCAGAGAAGAACAAGATCGAGCCGCTGCGAGGCCGAAATCCGAGGCGTGGCCTATTGCGAGTCTTGGAGGAGCGGGCAGTAAAAGCCGAGCGCGAGATGCCACCTTTGGGGTCGAGCGCTGAGCCAGCGCAAAGCGCTCTGCCAGCGCCAGGGCGAGAACCTCGAAGGCGATCTTGCCGCGCCATTGTGGGGTTAACTGAGCTGCGAGCTCAAGGCGCTCTTCCGACGACAATTCATCGTCGTAACAGGCAAGCTTCCCCGGCCATTCGGGCGTCGAACAGCCGACGAGCGCGAGCCGCTGCGGGTCGGGATTCGAGTCGCTGGCGCGATTGGGCATGCGGGCGCTTGTTAGGATCGTGTCTCTTCCCGCTACGCGGCCGCGCGCGCCGACGCTATGGACCCTGCCGACGGCGTGAAGAGCTCGACTAGGCTCGGATCCTCACGCTTCTCTCGCGGCAGATAAAGGTCTATTAGGCGCGAGGCGCCAGCGTCCCGCAGAGACATCAGCAGCGCCGCGTCACGCGCCCTTGGAAAGAGCGTTCCCCATCCTCCGAAATCGATTGCAAGCATTTCTACAGCGAGAATGATAGACCGATGCTGGGTCATCAAGCCTTCCGTGAGGCGATACAAATACCACATTGTTCCAACAAGAGGCACCAAAGCAAGCAGAGCCCACACGCTGACAAACGCGATCGCCGCGATCGCAATGACTGCTGCGGCCATCAGCGCCTTTATCATCTTCGCAATGGCGCCGATTTTGATCTCTGAGCCCCGAAGGTACGGGCTTCCGGCTGAGAACCCAACGGAAGCTGCGACAAAGTCTTTCCCCTTCCCAGGCCTGGTCTGAAACGCCCTGACAAGCGCGTCGCATTTGTACAACAGCTCGGGTGGAATAAACCCGAATTCCTCCAAAAGCCCTTTCATCGCCGCCAACCCTGATCGCGGGGGCGAGCGGGAACGCTGCCGTCACCGCCCGCCCGGAACGCCCCGAATGTCTGCCCCCGTGCCAAGGAAGAACACTCTGGCGAACGCGAGGGTTGCTACTCTCAGAATGGTCCCGAGGACAGGCATCGGAAAGAGAACGAAACCCAGGAAACCCCCAATGAAAGACACGGGCATCGCCCACACAAGGTGAAGCTTATTCCACGTAGGTAGGAGAAAGGCGGCAGCGCAGCACACCATGAGCGCCGCCTGGAACACCTGCAGCATATGAATAGGGACCCCCTTTCGCGCATCCGCTCGCATGTAACCCACGAGGGCAGCGACGCTGTAAGCAGCTAAAACCCACAGCATCCACCCGAGGATTCGTAGCATCGGCCGCCTTCCCAACCGGGCTCTACGCTCCCTCGACCATGATCTCGGTCGGACCGGTCATGTCAGGGTGCGGGCGCACACCGTGCCCCAAGTCCGCGCCCTTCGAGCCGTAGCAGATAATCCTTAACGATCCGGTAATAGGGTTCGCCATAGAGTGCCAGCAAAGCGGCGGGCGGGAGCGCAGCATCATGAAGCGGCTGATGACAACCGTCACCAACGCCGTAGACGGCAAGCAATATTTCGTATCCACCGTAAGATGCCGGCGCAGCGGAGGCTGGCAAAGCGCAGTATTCCGCAAGATTTTTGGACCGTTCGCAAACTTCAGGCGACCACAGGGCTTCTTCCTTGGTGTCGACGCGGCGTATCTGCACGCTCGGGTGACGGCACTTGCGCGGGACGTTGATCCCGTGGCGTGGGACAGCCGGGAAATATTCGTCTCGGCTGAGGCCGACGAAGCCGATGCCGCATTTAATGCCATGATTGCGCAATTACGAGGATGATCGTGTGGGATCTCGATTTTAATTAGCAAGATTCTACGTTTCAATTATCGTCGTTGATTGAGACGGATCATGTGGTTGGTCTCGACCGTGCAGAAGGAACTTGAACGCCAGCACCTTGATGGCTTCCGCCGTTTGTGTAGCGACTTTCCGAAAGGCGAGTTAACAGAGAGCGAAACCCCGGACTTTCTCGTCATAACGCCTGTCGGCCGAAAGATCGGCATTGAACACACACAAGTCTTCAAAAAAACCGACGCAGGCGAAGTCGCGGAGCAAGCCGATGAGGCGACCAAAGATTTCATCACAAATGCGGCAAAAGGTCACGCTCAGTCATCAGGATTACCACCGGCTCGTGTCACATTGTTTTTCAACCCGCAGTATTTGCGGCGAACTGTGGGCGGCAAATGTCGCTCGCTTACCAGGGCGCAAAAGCAGCGCGTCGCTGAGAGGATTGCCGCGTTTGTTCGCTCGCATATGCCCGCAGAGGGCGCTTCCGTGCGGCTCGACTGGCGACCTGGCCAGCCCCGACAAGTGGATCTCATTCTGATCGGCCGGATTCATCCGACCGGGCGCCATAATTGGGGTTGGATGGAGATGAACGCGATCCAAGAGAACGCAATCGGGCGGTTTCAGGATGTGATCAGGAATAAAAACAGCAGCTACGCGATTTGTAGAACCAAATGTGACGAGTGCTGGCTCCTTGTTGTTGCCAATTCCTTTCGATCGTCTGGAGCCATTCATCCTGACGAGGAAACTCTATCGCAGGTTTATGCATCGCTTTTCGACCGTATCTATTTCCTAGATTTTGCACTCGGGCGCGTTGCGCGTCTGAATACGGAGGCAAAACTGTAGCGGATCCGTGGTCAAAATTCCGGTCTGCCCGTAGATTTTGTGGATCATCGTCTTTTGATGGGCAAGGGCGCTCACCGCGGAGGCGGAACGGGCGACGCAAGAGGGGTTCGAGCGCGGCGTGGATTTTCTCGGCGATGCGATCGAGCGTGGCGGCGGCATTTCATGGGAGCTCGGCCGAACACGCGGGCTCGGCATCGGAATATAGAAGAACTCGGTTGCGAGTACCCGCTGTCTCACCCGGGGACAAGACGCTCCGGTGCCCGCGGAACCCCGCCCGCGTCCGGCTGGGGCTCGGTTTGGTGATGCCCCGGTGATACCCACTGAGCCGACATGGTGCCGACATAGCCGCCGAACCGCCGAGAAGTGATCAATTTAGCCTCTGAAATTATTGGCTGGGGGAGCTGGATTCGAACCAACACTGGCGGAGTCAGAGTCCGCTGTCCTACCGTTAGACGATCCCCCAGCGATAGCGGCTCGCCCGCCGATCCTTTTAACACGACCACGAGCGGGTTGTGTAGAGGAGGAGCCGCGCAGGCTTTCGTTTCTCTGCCACGTCCGCTAGAAAGATAGGGTCGCAGGGAAGAGAGCGGATTAGAGCGGTGGAAAAGGCTCGCAGGGCGGAGGTTGCGTTTCGTGCCGTCCGGCGGCCGAAACCGCCGCTGGCTGCTTGCCGGCCTCAGGGTGGCGCGGCCGCTCGCGGGCAGCGCGGGCGTCGGACAGGCCGCTCGCCGGACCAGGTCCAGAGCAGGCTTTATGCCGCGCTCGATCTTGGCACCAACAATTGCCGGCTCCTCGTCGCCCGGCCTGCGGCCGCCGGATTTCGCGTGATCGACTCCTTCTCGCGGATCGTCCGCCTCGGCGAGGGCTTGGCGACGATCGGCCGGCTTTCCGACGAGGCGATGGCGCGCACCCTCGAAGCGCTCGAAGTCTGCGCCGACAAGATCGCCTCGCGCATGGTCGCGAGCGGCCGCTATGTCGCAACCGAAGCCTGCCGGCGCGCTGCCAATTGCGAAGAGTTTCTCGCGAATGTGAGAGAGAGGGCGGGGCTCGATATCGAAATCATCTCGAGCCGCGAGGAAGCGCGCCTCGTCGTCGCCGGCTGTTCTCCGCTCCTCGATCCTCGTCTGCCCTATGCGATCGTCTTCGATATCGGCGGCGGTTCGACCGAAATCGTCTGGCTGAGCCTCGAGGGAAGACCCCGAAAGCCTCTGATCCTCGCCACTCTCTCCCTCCCTTTCGGGGTCATCACGCTGACGGAGCGCTTCGGAAGCGCGGAGGTTGCGCCCGAAACCTATTGGAGCATGGTGGAAGAGGCGAAGGCGGCGCTTGCACCCTTCGAACGCGTTCATGACATCCGACGCCTCGTCGCGCGCGCGTCCGTGCAGATGCTCGGCAGCTCGGGAACGGTGACGACCCTCGCAGGAGTGCGCATGGCCCTGCCGCGGTACATTCGCACGCGCGTCGATGGAAGCCTTTTGACCTTCGACGCCGTTGCCGATGTCTGCGCGCATCTCCTCGCGCTGGGCCTCGACGGCCGGGCCGCAAATCCTTGCATCGGACGCGAGCGCGCCGATCTCGTTCTTTCCGGCTGCGCGATCCTCGAGGCGATCTGTGCGACCTGGCCGGTGGGCCGCCTCATCGTCGCCGATCGCGGCGTGCGCGAGGGCATCCTTTACGACCTCATGCGGGCCTCATGATGCCCGCGGCTCGCGTGCGCTTGAAGCGAGCGAAAGGGAGGACGCGTTCCTCCGCGGCGTGGCTCACGCGCCAGTTGAACGACCCATACGTCGCCGCGGCGAAGCGCCTCGGCTATCGTTGCCGAGCGGCTTTCAAGCTGATCGAGATCGACGACCGCTTGCGCCTCTTGAAGCCCGGCTGCCGCGTCGTCGATCTCGGCTGCTCGCCCGGGGGATGGACCGAGGTGGCGGCGCTGCGGGCCGCGGCCGCGCAGGGACGCGGCCTCGTCGTCGGCATCGACCTTGTCGAGACGGAGCCGGTGCCGGGCGCGACGCTACTCCGCGGCGATTTTCGCGATCCCGCGACGGCGGCCGCAATCAAAGAGGCGCTCGGGAGCCGCGCGGACCTCGTTCTTTCCGACATGGCGGCGCGCGCGACGGGCCACCGCAGAACCGACCAGCTGCGGGCGCTCGCGCTCGCCGAGGACGCCTTTCTTTTTGCTCAAGAGGTTCTCGAACCGGGCGGGTCATTCGTCGTCAAGGTCTTTCAAGGCGGCGCCGAAGGCCCGCTCCTCGCCCAACTGAAACGCGCTTTTGTCGAGTTGCGCCATGTGAAGCCGCGGGCCAGCCGCGCGGGGTCGGCCGAGACCTATCTCGTCGCGAAAGGCTTTCGCGGCTCATCGTAGCGCCTCAAGGCTCAACCCTTTCCGTCTTCTTTCCCTCGTGTATATTGGCCCGCCATCGGGGTCCCCGCGAAGTAATACTTCGCGGGGTGCCTCGGAAAGGAGGCGCGGATGGAAATCCGGCAAGCGCTCACCTTCGACGACGTAATGTTGGTCCCGGCGGCCTCCGCGGTCCTGCCGCACGAGGCGGACACTCAGACGCGCCTCACCCGCGAGATCGCGCTCGGCATCCCGCTCGTCTCGGCGGCGATGGACACCGTCACCGAAAGTGCGCTCGCAATCGCGATGGCCGAGTCCGGCGGCATCGGGGTCATGCACCGCAATCTCTCAATCGAGGCGCAAGCCGAGGAAGTGCGCAAGGTCAAGAAATTCGAAGCGGGAATCGTCGTCAATCCGGTGACGATCCACCCCGACGAGACCCTCGCCGATGCGCTGCATCTGATGGCAAGTCATAGAATTTCGGGGATTCCCGTGGTCGCGCGGGGAGGCCCTGGAGAGAAAGCGGGGCGTCTCGTCGGCATCCTCACAAACCGCGATGTCCGTTTTGCAACCGATCGGCGGCAACCGGTTGCCGAACTGATGACCAAAGAGAGGCTCATCACGGTGCCCGAGAAGATCGGCCGCGACGAAGCCAAACGCCTCCTCCACCAGTACCGTATCGAAAAATTGCTGGTCGTCGACGACGCTTACCGCTGCATCGGCCTCATCACGGTCAGGGACATCGAAAAGGCCGAGCGCACCCCGATGGCCTGCAAGGACGAAAGCGGCCGCTTGCGTGTCGCCGCCGCGACCGGAACCGGGCGCGAAAGCGTCGAACGCGCCGAGGCTCTTTTTTCGGCCGGGCTCGATGTTCTCGTCGTCGATACCGCGCACGGCCATTCCGAGCGCGTGCTGGAGACGGTGCGCGCGATCCGCCGGCTTTCGAACTACACGCAACTCGTCGCCGGCAACGTCGCGACCGCGGCGGGGGCGCGCGCCTTGATCGAGGCGGGCGCCGATGCCGTCAAGGTGGGAATCGGTCCGGGTTCGATCTGCACGACCCGCGTGGTGGCCGGCGTCGGCGTCCCCCAATTCACCGCCCTTCAGGACTGCGTCGAGGAGTGCCGGCGCGCCGGGGTGCCGGTCATCGCCGATGGCGGCATCAAGTTTTCGGGCGATCTCGCCAAGGCGATCGCCGCCGGCGCCGACTGCGCGATGCTCGGCTCGGCCTTCGCCGGAACCGATGAGAGCCCGGGCGAGGTCTTTCTTTATCAAGGCCGAAGCTACAAATATTATCGCGGGATGGGGTCGATCGGAGCGATGGCGCGCGGTTCCGCCGACCGCTATTTCCAGGAAGAAGTGTCCAATACCTTGAAGCTCGTCCCCGAAGGCGTCGAGGGCCGGGTTCCTCACAAGGGGCCGGTTGCCAACATCGTCCACCAGCTGATCGGCGGGCTGAAAGCGGCGATGGGCTATACGGGAAACCGCACGATCGCCGAGATGCACAAGAACTGCACCTTCGTGCGGATCACCTCTTCAGGCTTGCGCGAGAGCCATGTTCAGGTCGACATGATGCGCGAGGCGCCGAACTACCCGAACACGCCTTGAGACGGGTGCTTTGAAGCCGCCGGCTCGACTTGCCGCCGCCATCGATATCCTTGCCGCCATCGACGAAGGGAAGGGTCCGGCCGACGAGACCGCCGCGGGCTATTTTCGCGGCCACCGCTATATCGGCGCCAAGGACCGCGCGGCCGTCGCATCGCTCGTTTACGGCGTCTTGAGGGAAAGGGCGGCGCTCGACTGGTGGATTGCCCGCGCCGATCCGTCGCTGCCGATCGGCGCGAGAAGCCGCCTCCTTGCCGCTCTCGAACTCGTCGAGGGATGGAGCCCGAAGAGCATCGCCTCCTCTTTCTCCGGCGGCCGCTTCGCCCCCTCCCCTCTGACTGGCGAAGAAGAGCGCTTCCTTTCCCGTCTCGCCGGCCATACGCTTCTTCACCCGCAGATGCGGCGCTCCGTCCGCTGCGGGATCCCCCCTTGGCTCGAACCCAATTTCGAGCGGGCGTTCGGCGGTGCGCTCGAAAGCGAGGCGGCGGCGCTCGGGCGGGCCGCGCCGGTCGATCTGCGCGTCAATCTTTTGAAGAGCGATCGCGAGGGGGCGCGGCGCGCGCTTCTTGCCGAAGGGGTCGCTGCGGAACCGACGCCTTTTTCGCCCGTCGGCTTGCGGCTTTCCGCCCGCACTCCGCTTAGAGGGCTTCGCGCGTTCAAGGAAGGGCTGGTCGAGCCGCAGGACGAAGGCTCGCAACTGGCGGCGCTCCTTGCCGATGCGCGTCCGGGGATGACGGTCGTCGATTTCTGCGCCGGGGCCGGAGGAAAGACGCTTGCCCTCGCGGCGGCGATGCGCAACCGCGGCCGCCTCGTCGCTTGCGACGTCTCGCCCCGGCGCCTGGAGAGCGCCGCGCGGCGGCTTGCGCGCGCCGGGGTCGGGAATGTCGAGCGCCGCCTCCTTTCGAGCGAGCGCGACAAATGGGTGAAGCGGCATGAGGCGAGCTTCGACCGCGTCTTTCTCGATGTCCCCTGTCTTGGAACCGGAACTTGGCGGCGAAACCCCGATATGAAATGGCGCATGCGCCCTGAGGATCTCGGCGAGCTTCTCGTGCGCCAGCGCGAAATTCTGAAGAGCGCGGCGCGCCTTGTGCGCCCCGGCGGACGCCTCATTTATGTGACCTGCTCCTTTCTTTGCGAGGAGAATGAGGACCAGATCGAGATCTTTCTTGTGTCCGAACCCTCGTTCTCGCTCTATCCGGCGTGGCGCGCGTGGGAGGAGACGATGCGTGGCTGCTCGCCCGCGGCGGACGCTGCGCCCGCAGGCGAGCGGTATCTGCGCTTGACGCCGGCGCGTCACGGCACCGACGGCTTTTTTGTCGCGATTCTGGAGCGGCGCTCATGACTCATGCGAGCCGCTCGCGGCCTTGAGAAACGGACCAGAAAAGCCCATTTATTGGTCAGCATTCGCGTGAGGAAGCCAGGCGATGGCGGTTTGGCAAATCCAGGAGGCGAAAGCCCGGTTGAGCGAGGTGATCGCCCGCGCACGCCGTGACGGGCCGCAAACGATCACGCGCCACGGGGAGGAGCGCGCGGTGTTGCTTTCGATCGAGGATTATCGCGCGTTGACAGCGCGCCGGCCCGATTTCCGGGAGCACCTGCTTGGCGGACCGAAGGTCGAGGATTTCTCGATTCCGCGCGAGCGCGACACCGGGCGCACGGTCGAGCTTTGATCATGGCCGCCGGCTATCTTCTCGACACGAACGTCGTCTCGGAAACGCGGAAGATCCGCGCCGATCCGCGGGTGACCGGGTTCCTCGCGGCGGTGGAGGGCAGGCATCTCTATCTGAGCGTCCTCACGCTCGGGGAATTGCGCAAGGGCGTTGCGACGAGGCGTCGGCTGGATGCCGCCACGGCAGATCGCCTCGCCGCGTGGGTGGATGAGATCGAATCGACTTTCGCGGATCGAGTCTTGCCGGTAGATGCGGCTGCCGCGCGGATCTGGGGCGAGCTCTCCCTCGGCCGCAGCCTGCCGGTCATCGACACGCTCATCGCCGCGACCGCCATCACACGGGGCCTCACGCTGGTCACGCGGAACACCCGCGATGTCGCGGCCACCGGCGTCACGGTGCTCGACCCGTGGCGAGCCGGCTGAGCGGCAGGCCGCGGCGCGGGACGCGACCGCACGGACGGCCTTTCTTGTCGCGATTTTCGAGCGCAAACTCCCACCGCTCACCCCCGGCCCGGAGCGTAGTGAGGAAAGGCTGAGCAATGCCAGTCGTTAAGCGCATTCTGTGCCTCGCCAACTCTCGTAAGCTCAATGGGCGCTGCCTTGCAGGCAAGCAATTCGGCGGGACCGCGGCTGGCACATGGGTCCGACCTGTCGGCGCACGTGAGCACGGCGAGGTTTCCGAGTACGAGCGACAATATGAAGACGGGAGCGATCCGCGAGTATTGGATTTGATCGACGTGCCACTGATTGGTCCTCAGCCGAGGGAGTTTCAGCAGGAAAACTGGTTGCTCGACCCTGATCATTATTGGGTGAAAGCCGGGCGGGCGACGTGGTCGGATTTGACGCGGCTCGCTGATCGCACAGAGCCACTTTGGATCGACGGCATCCATACCAACAATGGACTCAACGACAAGATCCCACTCGCTTCAGTCGGGAGTGTCCGAACTTCGCTACGCCTTCTACATGTCAGTACCCTTGGCATTTCTGTTCTCAAGCCTGGGGAAGCTTTCGGCAATCCGAAGCGGCGAGTGCAGGGGCGCTTTAATTACGGGGGCAAGGAG
>JAKAOO010000289.1 GCA_021812165.1 Pseudomonadota bacterium
AGCCTCGACCCGGAGCCCGCGCCGGCCTCCGGACGGCCGGCCCTGCGGGCCGTTCCGGGGGTGATCCGGCGAGGAACCCCGCCGCAGGCGCCCCCAAGGGCGGGCGATCCTACACGAAGGAACGGCCCGCGGCCAATCCGCGCCGACCGCAGATGACGGCCCTTGGTTTTGCCACGCGAGAAGCCTTTGCGGGCGCGCCCGCGCCGCCATTTATAAAAGGCGATGCAAGAGAGGAAGAAGGACCCGAAGATGGACGAGATCGCCGAAGAGGAGCCGCTCGCGCCTTTCCGCCGCTGGCTCGCCGAAGCGACGGCGACGGAGCCGCTCGCCGAAGCGATGACGCTCGCGACGGCGACCCCCGAGGGCCGGCCTTCCGTCCGGCTTGTCCTTCTCAAAGGTTTCGACGAACGCGGCTTTGTCTTTTACACCAATCTCGAGAGCCGTAAATCTGAAGAACTTTATCGTAATCCTCGGGCAGCTCTCTGTTTTCACTGGAAATCGATGAGGCGACAGCTGCGCATCGAAGGTCCAACCGAAGAGGTCGGCGCGAACGAGGCCGACGCCTATTTCGCGACCCGGCCGCGCGACAGCCAGCTCGCCGCCTGGGCCTCCGAGCAGTCGCGCCTTCTCGAAAACCGCGCGGCGCTCGAAGCGCGCGTGGCCGATCTCGCTCGCCGCTTCGAGAGTGCGAGCGTGGAGCGGCCGGATTTCTGGTCGGGGTTTCGGGTGGTGCCGGAACGGATCGAGTTCTGGGAGGAGCGGCCGTCGCGCCTCCATGAGCGCATTCTCTTCACGCGCAACGGTGCGGGATGGCAACGGCAGCGCCTTTACCCATGAGCCCTCCGGAAGCCGCGAATCGCTTGCGGCGGCGGGCGACCTACGCCTCGGTCGCGGTCGCCGCGCTTCTCATCGCCGCCAAATTCGCGGCCTGGCTCGGTACCGGATCGGTCGCGGTTTTGGGAAGCCTCATCGATTCGCTTCTCGATCTTTCGGCCTCGCTCGTCGCTCTTTTCGCCGTCCGCCATGCCTTGACGCCGGCCGACCGCGAGCACCGCTTCGGCCACGGCAAAGCCGAGCCTCTGGCGGTTTTGGGGCAATCCGCCTTTATCGCCGGAAGCGCGCTCTTTCTCATCGCCGAGGCGGTGCGCGGCCTCTTTTGGATCGGGCGGGTAGAGAACCCCGTGGCCGGCATCGCCGTCATGATCTTCGCGATCACGGCGACCTCGGCGCTCGTCCTCTACCAGCGTTACGTCATCCGCCATACGGGTTCGCTCGCCGTCAGCGCCGACGAACTCCATTACCGCGGCGACCTCGTCATCAACGGCAGCGTGATCCTCGCCCTTCTTCTCGATAAAGCCCTTTCCGTGCCGCTCCTCGATCCTCTCTTCGGCGCCGGGATCGGCCTTTGGATCATCTATTCGGCGGCGCGTCTCACCCGGCTTTCTCTGACCCAACTCATGGACCGCGAGCTTTCCGACGAGGAGCGCGGGAGGATCCGCGCCATCGCCACCTCAGATCCCGAAGTGATCGCGGTGCACGATTTGAAGACGCGCGTCGCGGGACCGACCGCCTTTATCCAGATCCATCTCGAACTGGAGGGTTCGCTCTCGCTCCTGCGGGCGCACCAGATTTCCGATGCGGTCGAGACGCGGCTGCGCGAAGCTTATCCCCATGCCGAGATCCTCATCCATCAGGACCCCGCAGGGATCGAGGAACCGCGGATGAGTTTCCCCCCAAAGGGGAGTAATGTCTCGCGGGGGGCTTCCAAGGTCGCCGCGCGATGAATGAACGGAAGAAGACGCTGCTTTTGACGGGCGCGAGCCGCGGCATCGGCCATGCGACGGTAAAGCGGTTCAGCGAAGCGGGCTGGCGGATCATCACCTGCTCGCGCGACGCCCCTCCGCCCGAATGCCGGCGCGACCCCAATTGGAGCCATCACATCACCGCCGATCTCGCGGTCGCGGACGAGGTCGAGCGGTTTATGGGCGAAGCCCGCGCGCACTTTGGCGACCAGCTCGACGCTCTCGTCAACAATGCCGGCGTCTCTCCGAAAACCGAAAGCGGCGAGCGTCTTCACACCTTGAACGGCGACATCGCCTCCTGGCACGCCGTCTTTCACCTCAATTTCTTTGTTCCGCTCCTCTTGGGGCGCGCCTTTGCCGAGGCGCTCGGGCGCGCCGGAGGATCGATCGTCAACGTCACCTCGATCGCGGGCCATTATGTCCATCCGTTCGCGGGCTCGGCCTATTCGATCTCGAAAGCGGCGCTTTCGGCTTTGACGCGCGAGATGGCCTCCGATTTCGCGCGGCTCGGGGTACGCGTCAATGCGGTCGCGCCGGGCGAGATCGAAACCGCGATGCTCTCGCCGCAAACGCCGACGCTCCTCCCCCGCATCCCCTTGGGTAGGCTCGGCGTCCCCGAGGAGGTCGCCGGCGCCATCTTCTTTCTCTGCGGCGATGAGGCCCGCTACGTGACCGGCACCGAGATCTTCGTCACCGGCGGCCAGCACGTGTATTGAAGGAGGCGCAAGAAAAGTTTGCCGCAGCGAGCGGTCGGGCGGATTGAAATCCGCCTTGCGCGTTGGCGCGCGCTGAGTGCGGCGGTTATGCTGACAGCGGAAGAATGTGAAAAGAGGATGCTCGGCGATGGAAACGGTTGGGCTCGGCTTTTATTTCGAGGATCTGCCGGTCGGCAGGAAATTCCGCACGATCGGGCGCACGGTGACGGAAACCGACATCACCAATTTCGTCGGCGTCACCGGCATGGTCGAGGTTCTCTTCACCAATCTCGAATTCCTCGCGCATGAGAGCGATTTCAACCGCCGCCTCGCCCCGGCCGCTCTCGTCTACGCCTTTGCCGAGGGCCTTCTGGTCCAGGCGGCGATGCAGAATACGGGGCTCTCCTTTCTCGGCATGGAGTTCAATGTCGAGGCCCCCGTCTTCGCCGGCGACACCATCCACGCCGAATGCGAGATCATCGAGGCCCGCGCGAGTAAGAGCCGCCCCGACCGCGGCATTGTCAAAAGCCGAGTCCGCATCGTCAAAGAGGACGGGACGACGGCGATCGTCTACACGCCCGTGCGCATGATCCGCCGGCGCGAGAGGGCGAGTGGATGAGCGGCCAGTAACCGCCGCGGCGCCAACGTTTCGCCGCAGTAGCAATCCTGCCGGAACGAATCGCCGATTCCACGCAAGCTTGGCCAAGGATGCCGAAAATCATCGATACCATGTCCTTTGACGGCTTCGACCGCAGAGTCGAGCGTCTTGGAATTTCTACGATTCTCACGGAAGTCAAGGAGCTGATAACCGGATTCCGGTTGCTTCTTGCCGAATCGCAGCAAGCAAATGGCGCGGCGGCCGTGAGAGAGATGCTGGACGCTCGTTTCAAGAGCATCTTTCCAGGTTGGAGACAAATCAAATCTAGATCGG
>JAKAOO010000071.1 GCA_021812165.1 Pseudomonadota bacterium
CCCGGCGACGATGATGCCGGTTTCGTCCGCCTCCTCGCCCGAGCTGGCGGCCGGATCGATCGCGACGACGATGCGCTCGAGCTCTGGCGCTGCGCGCGCGCGGCCGCCTTCGATGACGCCGCGGTTCCAGAGTGCACCGGGCAGGTCCTCGAGGATCTCGGCCTCGATTTCCTGACGGCCAAGGCGTGTCCCTTCGTACCGCTTGATGATCTGCTCGATAAACTCCGGCGCGAGATTGGCTCGGTTCTCATAAGAGGAGCCCCGAGTCACGGTCACCTTGGGGTCGGCGAGAAGGGTCTTGACGAGCTTCGTCGGACGCGGCGTCGTCGTGGCCACGACGCGCGGATCCTCACCGAGCCGCAGTCCGAACATCAGCATGTCGAAGGCCTCGGGATAGCGCCAGTTCGCGATCTCGTCGCACCACGCGAAGTCGTGTTGCGGGCCGCGCAGCCGTTCCGGCTCATCGGCCGAGAAAAGGGTAGCAATGGCGCCCGACGGCCAAGTGAGCCGGCGTTTCGAAGGCTCATAGAGCGGTCTTTCCCCGGGCGGCGAAACTGCGAGGATTCCGCTTTCGCCTTCGACCATGACGTCGCGCACATCGGCCGCAGTCGGCGCAACAAGCGCGATCCGCGATTTGCCGGACTCGACCCCGGAGCGCACCATTTCCGCCCCGGTCCGCGTGTTATGGGTCGGGATCATGGCTCGCCCCGCCAGGTACATGGAATTTGGGCTGTCAACACTGATGCACCGCATCGGCACCGGATCGGCCCGGTCAACCGCCACAATCATCCGGTGATGCTGCCGCAAAGCTTGCCGGCCGCGCGGCCTTTGCCGCTCGGCCTTGCGGCGTAGCCGGAACACCGACAAATAGGCGGTGAAATGTATCCGGTATTTGTCCCCGCAATCGCGTCCAGTGAGTGTCGTCCTTCCTACCGAGAGGGTCGGCTTCAGACCGAGGGTCGTAATCAGCTCCATCACGTCGTCCGCCAATCTGCGGTCGATCGTCGTGAATTCGCAGGTGCCGTTAGCCGCGTCGGCGTGGCCGTCCGAATCCATCAACCCCTGAAGCAGCGCCAAGCGCTGGCGCCCCCCGGCGCGGAGATATTCCGGCGGGATCTTCTTCGCGCCCAGTACTCCAAGCGCGCGAAGAGCCGAGTGTAGAGACTCGTTAGCGCGAAATCGGCCGCTCACCGTATCGCGCATGGGAGGAACACCGCCGATTGCCCAAGTGCGGGATTTGCCTCCGCCGCCTCGCGAGGTCCCGAGGTGATACCCCGCCGCTTCGATCATCTCGAGGACTTCAGGGTCGGCGGTGGCGATCTCCGCGGATTTGGCCGAACCGTCCCCGAGCCACACGCCAAACACGTAGGGATCGACCGGCAGGTTGGCCTCCGGCAGGCATAGAGCACCCGCAAGCGGAATGCAGTGGTTCATATCACCGCGCCTTCCGTACCGAAGCGTCGCCCGGATCTGCTCGGTAGTTCGGATTCGCGGCCCCGTGGCGTTGGCGCGAACGATGGGTGGGCGCGGCACAAACGAACCGGTCTTGAGATGTCGTGTCAGCGCAGCGCGGGAGACGCCTATATGTCGCTCAATGGTGCGTATCGACATTCCGGTCCGATAGAGCGCAAGCGCACGCTCCACGACTTCTTCTTTGAGCCGAACCGTCGGGAGCCGTCGGCACCGCCAACGCGGCCAGTCTTGCGGAAAGGCCCCGGTATCGGGCTCATGAGCGGAACGCAAGAAGGCCTTGCGCTCCAGGTGAGTCCAGGTCACCCACTGATGCGATGCTCCGGCGATCAGTTCGGATCCGTCTGAGAAGAGGAGCCGGAAGGTCGGCTCGAGCTGCGTCTCGGAGACCCATGTCACATTGCAGGTGCGGCCGGCCTCGTCGAATACGATGTCGCCGACGCGCAGATCGCCCATTGTCGTCCACCCCAGAGGTGTCGGGATCGGCGTCCTCTCGTCGAGGAGTTTGCCGAAACCGCGCCCCGCGAGCAGGAGCCACACCCGCCAGTCCCCTTGGGGCGGCAATTGGCTCTCCCGCGCCCAGAATGTCCAGTCGAAAAGCAGCGCGAAGGTCTCCGCCGGGGAGAGTGCGGCGAGCAGATCATTTCTCAGAGCTGCCGGAAGCGAGGCGAGCCAGGCGGCGTGCAAGCACTTCACGCGCGTTCTCCGCAAGTTTGGACGAGGCCGTGCTTTCTTCATGCTGCGGCCCTCGCACGAAGAGACCGAGATGGCGGGCGATGGCGTCGAGCGCCGCCTTCTTGTCGTAAAGCTTGACCCGATAACCGCCCCGTCCCGATCCAACGATCTCCGATATCGCTGCGGTGTCGCCCCCCGCCTTCAGGGTAAAGCCTTTGGCTCCCCAGTGGGCGACGCGGCGCAGGTCGGCAAAAGCGATCCGCGCATATTCCTGTAGAACGCGGTCGGACGTGATCCCGAGCCGGGCTGCGCGTTCGAGGATCTCGTCGCCTGCGCCCTCATGAGAAGAGGAAGCCGGCGGCGACGATCGCCTCGCCGGCTCCCTCTGAAGAGCGGCCCCCGCGACCTCTTGGGAGCCGTCCTGCCCGCGTGTCTCCCGCGGGCTGCCGCGGGATTTTTTTGTATTCGATCGCGCGCTCGGCCGGCGCGGAGAACCTGTTGCCACCATTTGCGCCCTTCCGGCCCAGCCGCTATCGAGAGATCCCGGCCGCCCCTGCCGGCTCACCGGCGCGCCCTTGCTTGTGACGCTTTTTCCAATTTAAAAAAGTCTATCAGATCAATGCGGATTTGTCAACATGTTTTTGCGAATATCGTTAACTTTCGCGGCGCCGGAATGAGCCGCGAGAATGCCGAGCGTCGCAACCATGATGCCCGAAGCCGCCTCTTCGCTGACCCGCCGTCCGTTCCAGCCCTGCTCGCGCGCCCATTCTTTGAGCGAGCGCTCCCAGCCGACGACATGCCAGAGACAGGAGCCGGCCGGCGAACCGAGACCGCCGACGGCTTGCAGCGCACACCACACCGTCTGGCGCGCCGCTTCGATCGGCCACGCAGGTGCGTCCGGACGCCGCCCGTTCGCTGGCGCAGGCGGGCGGGCGAGATCGAGCGCGCGCAGAGGATCCAGCGCCGCACGTCGGAAATGGATGCGAAAATCCTCTCCGGCTTGGCGCATCGCCGCGGTAATCGAACCACGCCTCTGCATCAAAGCGAGCGTGTCGACGGCACGGTATGGACGCGCCGGGCGGCCCGCCTCGTCGGCGATCGCCCGTTCGAGACGTTCGACGACGCCCTGGCGGCGGCGTTCGAGAGTAGGCGCCAAAACTTCCTCCGGTTGGCGCAAGCGCTGCCGGGTGGCGGCTTTCATAGCAACTCCTCATCATCAAAGAAGCGTTCGGGAAAACTCGCGGCGACGAGGCGCGGCGCGTTTGCGACGCGTTCCAAGAAATGCCGAGAAGGCGCGCCGAGAAACCGCGAAGAACGCCCTCCGACCGCCTGCGCAAGCCGTTCAAGATCTTCGAACTCACGAGCTTCCTCGGCGCTGCCGCGGCGTACATGGCAGAGATCGTGGTGGCGGGCGCAATAAGGGGAGCCGTCTCGGCGCGGCCTGCCGCAACGTCGATTCGCGGCGTGTCCGTTCGGGCTCTCTTTCGTCGCGAAGATCTCAGACCCGGCGCCGTCGATGTCCTCGCCTCTCGTCTCTCGTCGCGCCGCGCGGGGCTTGATGATGCCGGCACGGGTGCCGCCTTCGGTCTGACGGGCCGCTCCGTTGGCGGCATCGGGAAATCCGCGGGCAGGGGCCGGTCGGCCCAAGGGATAGGCGCAACCCTCTTCTTCCTCCGCCGGGTCTGAGCCGCGGGCAGGTCTCGTTCCTCTCGGCGCCACCGTCTCCATCGAAGCCCCTTGTTCTGATCGCACACACATGATATATTAATTGCCGGGATTGTCAATATGGAAATTGCGAGAAACACCATGGACCCCGCCTTCTTTCAGGAAGCCCTCGAACGCGCCGGCGTGACGCAGGCCGATCTTGCCCGCCATCTCCGGCTCGCTCCTTCGGCCGTCTCGCGCATGCTCCGCGGTGAGCGCCAGATGAAGCTTCTCGAAGCGGTTCAGATCGCCGATTTTCTCGGCCTCAAAGAGGAGGAGGTTGTGCGGCACGCCGGCGGCGCCCCCTCAACCGCGCCGCGCGCCGAGGCGCCAAGGCGCGGCCGTCCGCCGGCGCCGCCGCATCCTCAGCGCGGCGGCGATCTCATGCCGATCAGGAGCGCGGCGCGCGGCGGCGCAGAGCAGGAGATGTTTCTCGAGGACGGGCCGATCGGCTTCACGCCGCGCCCTGCCAATCTCGCGAACGTGCGCGAGGCTTACGCTATCTACATGGTCGGCGACAGCATGGAGCCGCGCTACGAGGCGGGCTGGCTCCTCCACGTCAACCCCTTCAAGCCCCCCGTCCGCGGCCGCGACGTGGTCGTCTATAAAACCAATCAGGCGGTTCTGATCAAACAGTTCGTCGGCTGGGAGGGCGAGAATTTAGTATTGCGCCAACTCAACCCTTCCGATCTCATCCGCATCCCGAAGAGCGAACTCAAGGAATGCCACCTCATCGTCGGCAGCGACCAGGAAGGCTGAGTGGCAACCGCAAGACCCAGACCCCGTAAAGACAACAAGCGCCGAAATCTGCCTCCTTGCCGTTCAGAGGCTGCTGCCCATCCGCGTCTCTTCGACAAAGCGCTCGCTCGCGTGGTCGAGTTGGCGTCCTTTCCTTCCTTTGGGCGGGTGGATGTAAAGCTGGGCCGGTTGCAGCGCGCCGAGGGGAGCCGCCGCCAAAGGCATCTCATAGGCGACAGGCTGGGCGTGATCGTTGAGGAGGTATTCGGGACGAAACACGCGATCGAGCGAGAAAAGGCTCTTGAGAAAATTGGTCTGGCCGCGCAACAGACGGCGGCCGATGATGCCCATCATCTCGTAGGCCTGCCGCCAGCCCATATGCTTTTGGTAAAGCGCGCGCTGCGTCTCCACGAGCTCTTTGTAGAATTCGGCGAGCGGCAAACGCGTCGGCAATACCGCATGCTGGATATCGAAAAGCCGATAGTCGCGGCAGACGAGCCGGTGTGCGTCGGAAAGCCAGCTCTCTGTGCCGGGATAAGGGGTGTTGACGCTGACATTGACGACTTCCGGCAGATTAGCGGCCCATTCGCGCACGATGCGGAAGCGCTCGCGGTCCCAATCAGGGTCGGCGATCAGATTGATGCAGACGATGAGATCGAGAGAGCGCGCGAATTCGAGCGCCTCGAAATTCTTACCGAGCGAGACGCGCTTGCGATGTTTCTTGAGACCCTCTTCGTCGATCGCCTCAAGCCCCAGAAAGATGTAGCGAAGCCCGAGCCGCCGCCAGAATCGAAACACCTCCTTGTTGCGTAACAGAACATCGCCTCGCGTCTCAAGGTAGTACTCCTTGCGGATCCCGGCGCGGGCGACCGCCTCGCCGAGTTCCATGCCATGGCGCTCTTGGACAAAGGCGACATCGTCGACGACGAAGAGGCCGGGCTCTTCGACCCTCTTCAGTTCCTCGAGGACGCGTTCGGGGCTCATCAGCCGATAGCTGCGTCCGTAAAACGTCCAGGCGCTGCAAAACGTGCAATCCCACGGGCAGCCGCGCGAGAACTCGATCGAGGCGCAAGGGTCGAGAAAGCCGAGAAAATATTTGCGGCGATGGCGCAACAGATCGCGCGCCGCCATCAGATCGTCGAGCGAGGAAACAAAGGCCGCAGGCGGCCCCTCTCCGTTTGCGGTCACCGCTCCGGGAACGCTCGTCGGGTCGGCGCCCTCCTCGAGCGCCCGCAGCAGGAGCGGCATCGCCGCCTCGCCCTCGCCTTTGAGGACGCAGTCGATCGCTCCTTCGCCATGCGCGATGAGAGAGCGTGCGACAAAGGAGGCGCTGTGCCCGCCGACGCAGATGTAACTCTCCGGCAAGCGTTCCTTCGTGAGCTTGGCGAGGTCGACGATTTCGGGCACGTTCGGCAAATAATTGCAGGAGAAGGCGACGACATCGGGGCGCCATTTCATAAGCCGCCGGAAGTAGGCGGCCTGGTCTTCGACCTGAAGGTCTAGGAGATCGACCTCGTGCCCGTCTCGCCGCGCTGCGGCCGCTACGAGTTCCAGCCCCAAAGGCTCGAGCCGCAGGAACACCTTCGTATACATGAGAGGACCGGGGTGGACGCCGAAAAGCCGCATGGCCCTTTTCCTCCCTTAGCCGCTCGCTCGCGACAAACTCGCCCTTTCGAACCCCGTACCCTCAAAATCGTTCCGCTCAAAGTCGCGGGCACCGCGACGGAACGAGAGACAGGAAAGGATAGCGAGATTATCGTGGCCCTGGAACAACCGCCGAAAGTTTTCCCGATGCGTTCTCCTTATCAAGATCTCGCCTCCTCTCTCGAACGCCTATTACGGCTGCGCTCGGTCCCGTTCGCCATGAAGCTCTTTCGCGAACGCGCGGGAATGGAGGCGATCCCAAGGATCCGCCGTCCGAGCGCGATCCACACTCTCGATCAGATCGTCGCCCAGGCCGCCCGGCTCGGCTGGACCATCGGCATCACCGCCGAGGATTTGGTGGGAGCGCAATGCCGCGCGGTCGTCGGCCTCGGGCGGGCAAAGGATCCCGCCTGGCGCTCGGGCCGGCACCTGGTCGGGGTCTGGTATGAGAGCGGGGAAGACGCCGAGGCGCACCAGGGAGCGATGCATACCGTCGAGGACGGGGTTTACGAGGCGCTCGCGGTGGCGCCGCTCGCGAGCGGACGGCTCGATCCGCCCGACATCGCTCTTTTTTACGCCACTCCGGGAGCGATGATTTATTTCATCAACGGGCTCCAATGGTCCGGCTACAAACGCTTCGATTGGAGTATCGTCGGCGAATCCGCCTGCGCCGATTCCTGGGGTCGCGCGCTCAAAACCCGGCAACCGAGCCTTTCGATCCCCTGTTTTGCCGAACGCCGTTACGGCGGCGTGCTCGACGACGAGATGCTGATGGCGCTGCCCCCCGAATATCTCGGCAAAGCGATCGCCGGGATGGAAGCGCTTTCGAAGAACGGTCTGCGCTACCCGATCCCGCAATACGGGATCCAGCAAGACGTGCGCGCCGGGATGGCGGCCAGCTATCCCGACCGCGCGCGCTGAGCGCGCCCCTCTATCAACGCGGCGCCGCGGCAATGTTTCCGCCATCGACCGTCGCCAGCCCCGCCGTCGTCTTAAGCGAGAGGGCGGCGTAAAGAATGGCTTCGGCAACGTCCTCGGCCGTGACTTCGCGGCCGAGGAGGTTGCCTCTCATATAGTCGCTCTCGCTCACCCCGCGCGCCTGCGCGCGGGCGGCAATCATTTCGGGGGTGAGGAGGCCGCTCTTGATGCGGTCGGCATTGACCGCGTTTGCCCGGATCCCGTCTCTCCCGTATTCGAGCGCATATTGCCGCATCAAGGCGAGGGCCGCCGCCTTTGCCGTTCCGTAAGGGCCGAAATCGAGGCCGGGATTGAGCGCCTGCTTTGAGACATTGAAGAGCAGCGCGCCCCCGGTCCCTTGCGCGAGCATGAGGCGAACCGCGTTTTGCGCGACCCTTTGCTGGGCGAAGAAGTTGACCTCGAAGCTCGCGCGCAAAGTGCTTTCCGCGACCTCGCCGATCCGCCCCGAAAAGGCCGCCCCGGCATTCGAAACGAGGATGTCCATGCCCCCGAAATGGCGGGCGACACGAGAGAAGGCGGAAGCGACCTCGGCCGCGTTCGTGACGTCGCAAGCGATGCCCAGCGAGAAACCGCCGAGGCGCTTTGCCGCCTCATCGACCGCGCCCCTGTCGCGATCGAAGAGAGCCACTTCGGCGCCTGCGGCTTTGAGCGCCTGTGCGGTCGCAAAGCCGATCGTTCCGGCGCCTCCGGTCACCACCGCGATCTCCCCTTGCAGAGGCTTTTCCGCGGCCTCTTTGAGCTTTGCCTGTTCGAGAGACCAATACTCGATCGCGAAAAGCTCGGCCTCGCCCACCGGCTCGTAGCGGCCGATCGCTTCGGCGCCGCGCACCACACCGGCGGTGGCCTCTGCAAGATCGGCGGCGATCACCGCATCCTTCTTGCTGCGGCCCAAGCCAAAGAGACCGAGCCCCGGAACGAGGATCACGCGCGGCATCGGATCGAGCTCGCGTTTCGAGACCGGTTCTTTCTCGTTGTGCCGCGCGAAATAGGCACGGTAGTCGGCGGCGTAACGCGCGACCGCCTCGCGCACCGTCTCCTTGAAACCTGCGAGCCGCCCTCCTTCGGGGGGCGGAAGAATCAAGGGATAATTCTTGGTGCGCAAGGTGTGATCGGGGGTCGCGACGCCGGCCCGGCCATAGCGTTGAAGCTCCATGCCGCCGACATAAGCGAGCATTTCGGGATCGCCGCGAAACTCGACAACAAAGCGTTTCCACGCTCCCTCTTTTCGCGGATCGGCGATGGCGCAGGCGCCGCGCAGGATCGGCGCCACCGCGTCGGCCTCGGCAATCTCGGCAGGAAGCGCGGCGGGAAAAAAGACGGCGCGGCGCCCGCGGGCGACCGCCTCTGCGGCGAGAGCGACCGCATCGATCGTGCGCTCGTAGGACTCTCGCGCTTCCTCGCCAAAAGTGAAAAGCCCGTGCTTCAAGAGGACGAGGCCTTCGACTTCCGGATCCGCCTCGAAGATCTCGGCCGCCTTTTTGGCGAGGAGAAATCCCGGCATCACATAAGGCACGATCCCCAGCCGCCCGCCGTAGAGATCGCCGCAGCGCTCCGCGCCATCCCTTTGGTCGGCGAGGGAGAGCACCGCCGAAGCGTGCGTGTGGTCGACATATTTGTGCGGCAAGAACGCATGAAGAAGCGTCTCGACCGAAGGGCTCGGAGCGGCGGGATCGAGGAGGTTCGCGCGCTGGATGCGCACCATCTCCTCATCCCTCAATTGAGCGCGCTGCCGCAGTCGTTTGAGGGGCGCGAGGCGGAGCGCGGGCAAGCCTTCGGGCGCGATCGAGGCGAGATCCCAGCCGCTGCCCTTGACGCAAAGAACCTCGACCGCCTCGCCGCAAAGGTCCTCGACAACCGTCTTCACCGAGGTATTGCCGCCGCCGTGGAGCACGAGCTTCGGCTCTCCTCCGAGAAGCCGAGAGGTGTAGACGCGGAGCGCGAGATCGCGGCTGACCCCTGTTTCCCCATAGTGCGCGGCGATCCGCTCGGCCTCGCGATCGAGCCATAGGCTGCGCATGAGAGATCTCCTCCCTGCAGCAACGACGCCCCATCAATGCCGTTCTCCGGCGCGTGAGGCAAGACCCGCCCGCGGGCTTTCGCCGAACCGAGCGGCGACCCGACTTCGCCTTTCGCTTCGGATCTCGATTCCGAAAGAATCATTTTTTAATTTGACCGTTGACAATCCGTTAACAAAAATTTACGGGTTTTGGATTAGCGCGCGAGATGCGCCCCCAAGGCTTCGCGCGAAAAGCGGAGCGGCGAAACAGGGAAAGCCACGGCGTGGGAGCGGCATCCTAACGCTGGCGAGGAACGCGATGAGTCGCATTTATCCGAATATCGTTCCCGAAAACAATCTGCGCTTGCCTGATGCGTTGACCATCAAGCATGGCCCGGCGCCGCTGCTTTCTAAATTTGTCCTCGAAGGCGATAAGGCCGTGCGCGCGATGGGAATCCGCCTGCATCTGCGCCACGATTTCGGAGAACTTGTGTATCTCAACAAGGGAGAGGTGGTCAAAGGAAATTGGTTCCCTGTCGTAAACATGTTTAACCCAGAATACTGCGAATTAACTCCGGAAAATTCTTATTGGATATCAGGGGAAAACGAAAATGGAGAAATCGTTCTAACCCTGGGCGGCCGTATTTATTACTGGCCAGAGACTAGCCTAGAGGAAGAAGCCAGAGGGATGTTTTACGCGACACAAGCTGTCGGGAAGACATGCATCGTTACGGCTCCGGCGGCCAAGATGATAACGGGCGTCGTCTATTGTGGGGGGGCGCACTGGGTCCGCCCGGATTACCGTGGTCACCGGCTCTCGCACCTCATCCCGCGGATGGGGAGAGCCTACGTGCTCGCCCGCTGGCCTGTGGACTGGGCAATCGGTCTCGTTGCGCCGATTCTCGAAAAGAAAGGGGTGACCGGCGGCTACGGTTACAAAAACGTGAGCTACAGCATATTTTATCCCGGTTCCCGCTGGGGAGATCTCGAGGTCGGTGTCGCCTATATCCCCGTCGCCGAGGTCTATCGGGATCTTGATGCCTTCCTTGGCGCCGAACTTAGCGCCTTCGAAGGCGGCCGCGGCTTTGCGCGTTCTTCTCGCAGAACTCTTGACGAGGCCGTGACGAAGGTCTCGTCCGTCCCCACTCTCCACGGAAGCAACAGCCTTTCGTAGTGCGCGAAATGACCCCTCCAAGAGCTGCGTATCGTCGCGGTCACGTGTTCGTATCGCGGCTGTCCCGATACTGCGACATGCTTGTAGAACTCTGACACCCAGCCTCCGTAGTCTTTGTCGGGCTGGTTTTCGATCTTCTCGCCAATCGCAACGGCGAGGAAATGAGGCGGCAACCAGTTCCGGTGCCCCTCCCCAACGAAGCGAAAGACGGGCTCAGGCTGGCGCGGTTTTACCCCGACGATGATCATGCGCGACAAAAGCTGGTGCCGCGCGGCGAAAGGGATGACGCTCGAATCGAAATAGCCGAACGACATGCGCCACTTCTGAAAGAGAAATCTGAGTGGGCTCTCTTCTTGGTTTGACAGGGACGACCAATCTTGCGGCTCAACAAAGAACCGATCGCTCTTGGGTGGCAAGAACGTCGGCGCGCACAGCTCCGACAAGCGGGAAATCGCCTGTTCCACCGAAGAGGTGATCTCGGAGTGCCAAGTCTCTTCGAAGTACCTTATCCGGAACAGTTTGAAGCGCGAGGACAATAGCTGTTGTTGGACGGCAAGAAGGGCGGGCAGCTCGACATTGCGCGGATGCAACTCGATCTCGACGATCTCACGGGCCACCGTCTCGAATTTGATGAAACCGAGATTCTTGACAGCGAACAGCGTGCTGTCGTAGTCGGGCTCCTGGTCCCCCAAAGCGGCGAGAAACTCTGGGCTCCCTTCGAAAACCCACTCGCCTTCGGAAGTGACCAGCATGGTAAGGGGGCGCATTCTTGCCTCCACAACTCTGACCCTCGTCCCCTCGAACGGCAACGCGCTCGGCGTTATGCTGGTCGCGCAGAGCTTAACAAAAAGTGAATCGCCTCCGCGAGGCCCGCGGCGCGCAGGAATCGGGGGATTTGCAGGATGATTCTGGTGTGCCACGTCGTAAATTCGCAACATATTTTGCTGGGTCATTGCGAGGAGGCCGGGAGGGCCGACGTGGCAATCTCGGCCTCCGCGGGACCGAGATCGCTTCGCTGCGCTCGCGATGACGGCGTTTGACTGATGTCGAGAATTTCTGACTCAGGGCACTGGATTGGCGGCGCCTTGCGGCGCAAGCAAGCAAACCGCGCGCCTGCCCTCGGCAAGGCCGATCTCTATAAGGCGATGGCGCCCTCGCCGTCAGCGCTTGCGGATTGCTTTGACGGAGCAATCATCGCCGCCCGCCTCGATCTCGGCCTCGGATGACCCGCCGCCCCGTGACTGAGCCGGCGGCGGAAGGCATTCTCCCCAGCTTTTCGCAACGGCAGGCGACTATTGCTCTGATGGTCGCCACGGCGATGCAAGCGTTCGACGCGGCGATTGCAGGCCTCATCCTTTCCCCGCGCGGAGTGATGACTTTGCTGACGATGCTCGCTCTTGCGCGGCTGATCGGCAGGATCGATCATCGCGTCTTCCTTGTCATCGGCCTAGTAACGACGGCCGCCGCGCTCGAACTCTTCACAAACGCGCCGCAAAGGGGCGCGGCGCTTTGGCTCGCCGGCAGTAATGCTCTTCTCGGAATGGGCGCCGGCCTCCTCTTCACGCCGCTCAGCACGCTCGCCTTTTCCACTCTCGGCGAGGATTTGAGGGCGGATGGTGCGGGCGTCTACAATCTGCTGCGCCAGCTCGGCTGCGCCGCAGGCGTCGCGATTATGGCGGCTTTGCTTCAAGCGAGAATAGGCGCCCATGTTGCGATGCTCGCCGAGCGCGGCCACCCTCACCTTCGCGGGTCGACCGTGCAACTCTTGAACACGGCGACTCTGGCGGCCTATGGCGATTGCTTTCTCTGGATGGCGATCGTGACGGTCGCCATCATCCCCGGGATCTTCATCTTCCGGGTCCTGCGGAGGGACCGCGGACTGCCGGATGCGGCATGAGCGCGCCTCGGCCATCTCCCGGCTAAGAAGTCAGCGGCTCTGCGCCGCGGCCGGGGGCGGCGCCCACTCCGGAACCGGGTTGGGCCAAAATTCTCCGAGCGGCAGAAGGACACGAGCGAGGGTTCCGGAGCCCGGGCGGCTTGTGATCGCGAGGCTGCCTCCGTGGGCTTCCACAAGCCCTTTCGTGATCGGCAGGCCGAGCCCGGTGCCGCCATAATTCCGCGCCGTCGCGGCTCTTGCTTGTCCGAATGGTTGCAATGCGCGACGGAGTTCTTCTTCGCTCATCCCGATCCCCGAATCTTCCACCTCGAAGATCGCGAATGAGGAACCGCTCGTGATCCCTCGAATCGTAACTTTGCTTTTTGACTTCGAAAATTTTACGGCGTTCGACAACAGATTGAGGAATATCTGCTTGAGAGCGCGCTCGTCTGCCCAGATTATACTATCTTCTTCGGATAGCTCGATCACGAGCTCGATGCCTCTTTCCTCTGCCCGCTTCTCGATCATGCGCACTGCATCCCTGACGACGCTGCGGATCCGCACCGCCTCTTTGCACAGATCGAGCCTCCCCGCTTCGATCTTCGACATGTCGAGAACGTCATTGATGATCGACAACAGGTGAAGGCTGCTTTCATGAATGTCGTTCAGATATTCAAGATACTTTGGATTTCTGATCGGTCCGAAGATTTCGTTCGCGATGACTTCCGAGAAGCCGATGATCGCGTTGAGCGGTGTGCGCAGCTCGTGACTCATGTTGGCAAGAAAATCGCTCTTGCTGCGATTGGCGAATTCCGCTTGGCTCCGCGCGAGGATCTGTTTGCGTTCCGACTCCTTGAGTTCGGTGACATCGTCGTAAAGGGAGAGAATGCTGCCATCGCGCAGCGCGGAGCGGCGGATCCGCAGGATTCGCCCTTTTGCGGTCGTCCGCTCGTTGACCGCCGGCAGCTCGCCCCAGAATACCTCAAGCCGCTTTTTCACCTCCTCTTCCGGCTCGACCTCGCCAAAATCGCCGCGGATCGCTTGGTGGAAGAGGATGTCGCGCAGCGTCGTTGCGCGTCCGACGACATCGCGAAGATCGAGAAGCTCGACAAAGCGCGAGTTCCAGGCGGCAAGCCGCCCGTCCGGAGCAAATACGCTCAAGCCTTCGCCGAGGTTTTCAAGCGTGTTCTGCAGGAGAGCGCGCTCGGTTTCGAGGCGCGCCAAGCGCTTCTCTCGTTCAACCGCAGTCGCACCCCGACGCCGCAGCCTCCGAGCCAAAAGCGCCGCAACAGCGAGGCCGAGAAGCGTCAGAAGTGCCGCCGAAAGCGCGAGACTCACGCTTTCTCTCCGCGCCAAGGGGGCGGAAAGTCTTGACCGTCTCCCCCCATCGCCGAGGGCGCTGCCGTCTGCCGCCCCCCGACGCGCACCGGCGCTGTTTCCCTGCCAAAGGCCATCTTCTCCAACTCGCAGCTGAGAGCGACCACTCGATGACACGGGTGAGGTGCCGCAGACCCCGCCAACAGCGGACCATCGGCAGCATCGGGCGATTCTCCGAGCGCATACGCCCGCAAGGTTAACGAGTGGTTAATTGGACGAGGAAGCCGCCCGACGGTTCATTCCGGTTTTGCGGCATCTTCCGGGAGCGCCTCACCTGCACGGAAGTCGAGCGCGATCCCGTTGATGCAGTAGCGCAGTCCGGTGGGCGGCGGGCCGTCTTCGAAAACATGGCCGAGATGGCCGCCGCAGCGCCGGCAGTGGACTTCGGTCCGAGTCACGAAAAGGCTGCGGTCGATCTCGGTGTCGACGGCATCTTCCAAGGGCGCCCAGAAGCTCGGCCAACCGGTGCCGCTGTTGAATTTGTTCGCCGACGAAAAGACGGGCGAACCGCAACCGGCGCAGCGATAGACACCCGCGCCGTATTCCTTATCAAGCGGGCTCGAACCGGCGCGCTCCGTGCCGTGCCGGCGCAAGACATGATGCTGCTCAGCCGTCAGCTTGCGCCGCCATTCCGATTCGCTCAGCGCGAGCGGGAAAACCTTTCCCCTCTTCGGCCTCTGGCCGCCCAAGCGGCCAAAAAGTCCTGTTTCCATCCTAGCCCCTGACGATTTTGCGAGAGGTTCGGCCTTGATATCGACGAGCGGCCCAAAAGGAAAGCGTTGCAGAACTCCGCCCGCCTCAGTGGACCCTTTCATGTGCGGCCGGGGCGGAGCGCAAAAGCTCGGTCGTCAACCGCGCGATCCAGCACCAGACAAAACGCGTCAATTCCTCCTCGGCGCTCCGCCGCTTGCGTGCTTCGCGGCGGGCGACCTCGGCCGCGGCGACCCCATGTTGCCGGACGAGGAGCATCGCCGCTTCCCAGATCTTGCGTTCGTTGGTCATCGTCGCTCTGTCGTCCATCATTGCTATAAAGCCCCGGTGGGTGAAGAGGGTTCCGCGAGAGGGGCGCTCTCTATCCCAATTCAAGATATTGTTACCGATTTCTTTGAGAAATACCGAATGCTGCTTGCCCTGCTTTCATCCGCTCCTATAATCGCGTCATGTCCGATCTCTTCGACCGGCTCGAGCCGAAACCCGGCGGCGGCTATTCCGCCAAGGACATCGAGGTTCTCGAGGGCTTGGAGCCGGTGCGCCGGCGCCCCGGAATGTTTATCGGCAGCACCGACGAGCGCGGGTTGCATCATCTCGCCGCGGAGGTGCTCGATAACGCGATGGACGAAGCGACAACCGGCCACGCGACGCGAATCGAGATCGAGCTTCAAGCCGGAAACTGGCTTCTGGTGCGCGACAACGGCCGTGGCATCCCGGTCGACGCGCATCCGCGCTTCCCGACGAAATCGGCGCTCGAGGTCGTCCTAACGACGCTGCACTCGGGAGGCAAGTTCGGGGGGGAGATCTACCGCCATTCCGGCGGGTTGCATGGTGTCGGCGTTTCGGTCGTCAACGCGCTTTCCGACAGCCTCGAGGTCGAAGTCGCCCGCGACCGCCGTCTCTTCAGCCAGAAATATCGCCGCGGCCGGCCGCAAACGAAGCTCCTTGACCGCGGGCCGGTGAACAACCGGCGCGGCACGACGCTCTCTTTCCATCCCGATCCGGCGATTTTCGGCACCGCCGCCTTTCGTCCGGCAACCCTTTACCGTATGGCGCGTTCCAAGGCCTATCTCTATCCCGGACTCGAGATCCGCTGGCGCTGCGAGCCCTCGTTGCCGCGCCCCGATGACGTCCCGGTCGAAGACAGGCTCTATTTTCCGGGCGGTCTTGCCGACTATCTGGCGGCAAGTCTGGAAGGGCGGGCGACGCTCCTCCCTCGTCCGTTCGTCGGCGAGGTCCGATTTGCCGAGGGCGGGAGCGTTGCCTGGGCCCTTGCTTGGGCGCTCGAAGAGGAAGACGGGTTTCTCCACTCCTATTGCAACACGATCCCGACCCCTGAAGGCGGCACGCACGAGGCGGGGCTCAAAGCCGCCCTCGTGCGCGGCGTCAAGGACTATGGCGAGCGCGTCGGCAATCGCCGGATCGCGCTTGCGGCAGCGGAGGATGTTCTCGCGGGGGGAACGGCTCTGCTCTCGCTCTTTATCCGCGAGCCGCTCTTCCAGGGGCAGACCAAAGAGCGCCTTGCGTCGCCCGATGCGACGCGACTCGTCGAGGCTGCGGTCAAGGATCATTTCGATCACTGGCTTGCCGCCGATCCCGCCG
>JAKAOO010000290.1 GCA_021812165.1 Pseudomonadota bacterium
GCCGCGGGTTGAGGGCTCGGGTGAGCCTTATGCTCCCTCTCACCGCGGCTCATTAAGGAAATGTTTCGGGAGCATCGCATGGATGCCCTTGTTGCCGTCGACGAGCTGAGTGACCCGAAGGTCGACGGCGAGGCTCGAAAACATGTACGCGTCCTCGCGCGAGAGCCCCCGCTTTTCAGCGAGAAGCTCGATCATCTCCCGAAGCGCCGTCTTTGCGGCATCGTCGAGATCCGGGTCGAAGCCCGTCGTGATCACATGAGTCGCCGTCTCGGCACGCGGCAGGCGGAAAGTCAGATCCTTGCGGAGGGTAAAGCGAAATGTGCCCGAAAGCGCGGTTTCGAGAGCGGTGACGCAGACTTCCCCATCGCCCTGAACGCCATGCCCATCGCCCACCGAAAAGAGCGCCCGCGGCGCCCAGACCGGCAGGTAAAGCGTGGTCCCGGCGACGAGCTCCCTTAAATCCATGTTGCCGCCGAATTCGCGCGGTTCGATTGAGCTGACCCTCCCGTAGACCGGCCGCGGCGCCACCCCCATGACCCCGAAAAAGGGCGCGAGCGCAATCTCTTGACCCCAAGGGAGGCTCGCGCGCCCGCGCTGGCGGTCGATCCGGCTGTGCCAGATCCGCCGCAGCGGAAACTCCTCGGGGAGCGTACCGGCAAGCGGGCGGATCCGCGTGTACCCCCAGTTCTGGCGCGGCACGATATTGAGGATGTCGATCTGAAGCACGTCTCCCGGCTCGGCGCCCGAGACGGCGATCGGACCGGTGAGGATATGCGCACCGAGCTTGGGCTCGAGCGCCTCGAGGATCGCGCGATGATCGGAGAGGATTTCGAAACCGGGCGCCTGCGGCAGGATCTCGCGGCCTCCCGAAACGCAATCGACACTGACGGTATCCCCGGGTTCGATCGCAAGGACCGGCGCGAGCGCCGCGTCGAAATAGCCCCAATGGCAGGTCGCGGGGCCCGCCGGCAAATGATGATGTCGAGCCATAGAAGAGCCTCCTCGCGTGAATGGAAGGCCAACTTAGCGTGCAACCCGGGATGAAGGCCGCGAAATCAATCGGCTCCCGCCTTCCCCCTCGTCACGGCAGGCGGCGGAAGCGAGAGCGCCGCTCAAAGCTTGCCCCGGACCTGATCCGGGGGTACGAGGACGCCGGCCCCTTCGAGGCGGCCCTCGCGCAGATCGGCGAGCGCCGCGTTTGCCCGTTCGAGCGGGTAGATGCGAGTCTTGGCCCGCACTCCCGCCTTCGGAGCGAGCGCCAGGAATTCTTCGCCGTCGCGACGGGTGAGATTGGCGACCGAACGGACGACTCGTTCTTCCCATAAAAGGCGATAGGCAAAGGCCGGGATGTCGCTCATATGGATGCCGCCGCAGACGACGATGCCGCCTTTCTTCGTCGCAGCCAGAGCCAAAGGAACCAGCGCGCCGACGGGCGCGAAGATGAGAGCCGCATCCAAGGGCTCGGGCGGCGGCGCCGTCGAATCTCCCGCCCAATGGGCGCCCTCGCGACGTGCGAAATCCTGCGCCGCGCGGTCGCCGGGGCGCGTAAAGGCAAAGATCCTGCGCCCTTGCCAGTGCGCCACTTGGGCGATGATGTGCGCCGCCGCGCCAAAACCGTAAATCCCGAGGCGCTGGGCGTCGCCGGCCATTTTGAGGCTGCGGTAGCCGATAAGGCCGGCGCACATCAAAGGCGCCGCCTCGACATCCTCATAGGAAGGATCGATCGCAAAAGCGTAGCGCGCATCGGCAACCGTAAACTCGGCGTAGCCGCCGTCGCGCTGGTAGCCGGTAAAGAGGGCGCGGTCGCACAAATTCTCGCGCCCGGAACGGCAGAAATCGCAAACCCCGCAGGTCCAGCCGAGCCACGGCACCCCGACCCGCTCTCCCTCCGTGAAGCGCTCGACGCCTTCCCCTCTCTCGACGACGGTGCCGATGATCTCGTGGCCCGGGATGAGCGGCAGTTTCGGGTCAGGGAGTTCGCCATCGACCACATGGAGATCCGTGCGGCAGACGGCGCAGGCATGGACCTTCAACAGGATCTCCCCGCGACCCGGCCTCGGCACGGGAAGCTCGGCCGCGGCGAGCGGCTCCTTGACCCTTCTCAAGAGCTCTGCGCGCATTCCGCCTTACTCTCTCCGGCAGGGATTTGTAGCCCGGCCGACGGCTTTCGCAAAGGCGGCGCCTTTCCCTGCGGGACGTTGCGGCGAAAAAGGATCTCAAAGGTGCGAAACGGGCCACCCCACCGCGCGGCATTTCATTCCCGCGCCGCGGAAAGTTTGCCGAGTTGAAAATCGATTTTCGGCAGCCTCGGAGAGCGTTATCCTCTCGATAAAGGCGGCTTCACGAAGGAGAGAAGGATGAGGGTCAAGGTTCGGCCTTTTGCGAGGAACGGCGAGGGAAGACGGCTGCCTTACTTTTACCCCGGCTATGGAAGCACCGTTAAGCGCGCCCCCAAAAATCGGCTGATCCCGCTCGATCACACCTTGAGCGAAGTGACGGGACCGGTCTTTTGGAGCGGCCCCGATACCGCCGATCTGACGAAAGGGCATGGCGGCGCGCCGCTCGGCGAGCGGGTAATCCTCGCCGGCCGCGTTCTCGATGAGGATCGGCGGCCGGTCGCGAAGACCCTGATCGAGCTTTGGCAGTGCAACGCCGCAGGGCGTTACCGCCATCCGGTCGACCAGCACGATGCGCCGCTCGACCCCAATTTCGACGGCTTCGGCCAAGTCGTGACGGGCGAAGGCGGGGAATACCGCTTTTTGACGATCAAGCCGGGCGCGTACCCCTGGCGCAACACCTACAATTCCTGGCGGCCCGCGCACGTCCACCTGGCGATCGCGGGGCCGGCCTTTGCGACGCGCCTCATCACTCAGATGTATTTCCCCGGCGACCCGCTTCTGGCGTTCGATCCGATCTTCCAAAGCGTCTCCGATCCGGCGGCGCGAGAGCGGCTCGTCGCCCGCTATGATCCCGAACTGAGCGAAGCCGAGTGGGCCTTGGGCTACCGCTTCGACATCGTTCTGCGCGGCCGGGAAGAAACTCCGGTGGAAAATGGGTGAGGAGGAGGCGATGAGCGAGCGACTGATCCCCACACCTTCGCAGACGGTCGGCCCTTTCTTTCACTTCGGTCTCGAACGGGCGGAATGGTCCGACCTCGCCCGCTCGGGCACGCCCGGCGAGCGTATCGCGATCGAAGGGCGGATTCTCGACGGCGACGGGGCTGCGGTCGCCGACGCCTTTCTCGAACTCTGGCAGGCCGACGCCGCCGGCCGTTACTCTCATCCCGACGACCCGCGCTTTGATGAGACGCAAGGCTCGGGCTTTCTCGGTTTCGGCCGCGTCTTCACGGATGGCGACGGGGCTTTCCGCTTTCTGACGATCCGCCCGGGTCGTGTCGCGG
>JAKAOO010000072.1 GCA_021812165.1 Pseudomonadota bacterium
CCTCGGGGCATGCTCCTTCCCTCGCTTGCTCTCCGGTAAGCATATGGGATCGGAGCGCGCGGCGCGACACCCGCGCCAAGGACTGTTACATTCAAACTGAGACACTACCAAGGGGAGGGCGGTCTTGTCGCGGGGATTGCGGAGAAATCGAAGCCAGAGGAGGGTCCGGCGGCATCACCCCCACCCCGGCCCTCCCCTATCGAAGGGGGAGGGTGTCGCCGGCCGAGCGGTCTTTCTCTCACCGCGTTCGCCTCCCACATCAGGAGGATGACCGCGGGCACCCCTTCCTGGCGACGCCGTGCGCTCCTTTCGCCCAAGGAGATGGGCGAAGCCGATCGGCTGACGATCTCGGGAGGCGTCCCCGGCATCCAATTGATGGAGAACGCCGGAGCCGCGGTCGCCGACGCGGTTTCGCGCCGCTGGCCGCCCGGCCCTCTCGCCGTTTTGTGCGGGCCCGGCAATAATGGCGGCGACGGCTTTGTCGCCGCGCGCATCCTCAGGGAGCGTGGCTGGCCGGTGCGGCTTGCGCTTTCGGGGAAAAAAGAGGCGCTCAAAGGCGACGCCAAAAAAGCGGCGGAAGCCTGGAAAGGCGCGGTCGAGCCGTTGCGCCTCGAGGCGCTCGACGGCGCGGGCCTCGTCATCGATGCCCTCTTTGGCGCCGGTCTTGCGCGCCCGATCGAGGGCGTCGCGAGCGCGGTGATCGCGGCGACCCTGGAGCGGCGTCTTCCCGTCGTCGCGGTCGATATCCCGAGCGGGATCGACGGGGAAAGCGGCGAGGTTCGCGGCATCGCTCCGAGAGCCATCCTCACCGTCACGTTCTTCCGGAAGAAGCCCGGACATTTGCTTCTTCCGGGGCGACTTTATTGCGGAACGCTCGTCCTCGCGCAGATCGGCATAAAGGAGGAGGTTCTGGAGACCCTCTCGCCGCAGACGGTCGAGAACGATCCCGCCTGGTGGCTCGACGCCTTGCCCTTGCCTCAGCCCGAAAGCCACAAATATAAGCGCGGCCACGCTCTCATCGCCGGCGGAGCGGTGATGACCGGAGCCGCGCGTCTCGCCGCTCTCGCGGCAGCGCGAGCGGGGGCGGGGCTCGTCACTTTGGCGGCGCCCGAAAAGGTGTTTCCGATTTATGCCTCTTCGCTCTTCGGCGTCATCGTTCGGCCAGTCGCGGGAAGACCAGTTGCGGGAAGACCAGTCGCGGGAAGAGACGGCTTCCGCGAACTTCTCGCCGATCCGCGCCGCAACGCCGCGCTCATCGGGCCGGGCGCGGGTGCGGACGAAGAGACCCGGGAAAAGGCGCTCGCCATTCTCGCCGCAGAGAAAAGCGCGGTCCTCGACGCCGATGCCTTGACGGCCTTTTCCGACAGGCGGAAAACGCTTCTCGGGGCGATCCGAGCCCCTTGCGTGATGACGCCGCATGAAGGGGAATTCGCCCGTCTTTTCGCCGTCTCGGGGACTAAGAGCGAGCGCGCACGCGCGGCCGCGCGGGAAAGCGGCGCGGTCATCCTTTTGAAAGGCGCCGACACCGTGATTGCCGCTCCCGATGGACGCCTCGCCATCAACGCCAATGCCCCGCCGCAACTCGCGACGGCGGGATCGGGCGATGTTCTCTCCGGGATCGTGCTCGGGCTCCTGGCGCAGGGGATGGACGCTTTTGCCGCAGCCTCGGCCGCCGTCTGGATGCATGGCGAGGCGGCGCGGCGGTTTGGGGCGGGGCTTGTCGCCGAGGATCTCGTCCCGGCGCTTGCCCCAGTGATCTCCGGTCTCTTCTTGCGCCGAAGAGGAACGAGGCCGGCGCCGCGCGCGTTTTCCGATTGAGGCCTGGACACTCCATGAGCGATCGCACTTCCGCCCGCTTTTTCGAGGGCTTTTTCGACCGCACCTTGAGGAACCTGCGCAGCGCCTGGCGCGAGATCGCCGAAGGCGCGCGCGGCGCCTGGGCGAGGCCCGAGCCCGCCGAGGACGAAGCCGGGCGGTTGCGCCAGCAGATGCGGGGCTGCCTCGACGGGAAAGGCGGCGAGGTGGCGGCGCGCGCGCGGGCGGCCGATCTCGGACGCACCTATCTCTCGCTCGACCGCGAAGGACGCGAGCGCTTTTTGCGGCTTCTCGCCGAGGAGTTCGACCTTGATCGCGGCGCCGTCGATCGCTGTTGCTCGGCGCTCATCGCGGCTTCCGGCGCGGCCGAGCGCTGGGCGGCCGAAAAGGCGTTGCGCGAGGTGCTCGAACCGCCGCGGATCACCCTTTTGCGCCAGTTCAATGCGCTGCCGGAAGGGGTGAAATTCCTCGTCGACCGCCGCGCCGACGTGATGGATCTGGCGCGCGGCGAACTCGCCATGCGCCGTCTCGAAGAGGATCTGAGGCGCCTCCTCGCCAACTGGTTCGATATCGGCTTTTTGGAGCTCCGGCGCATCACCTGGGAAGCGCCCGCGGCCTTGCTCGAAAAGCTGATGGCCTACGAAGCGGTGCACGAGATCCGCGGCTGGAACGACCTCAAAAACCGGCTCGAAGCCGATCGCCGCTGCTTCGCGTTTTTCCACCCGCGCATGCCGGACGAGCCCTTGATCTTTGTCGAGGTGGCGCTCGTCAAGGGGATCGCGGGCAATGTTCACGCCCTTCTCGACGAGGCGGCGCCGGTCGGCGATCCCGAAAGCGCCGATACCGCCATCTTTTATTCGATCTCCAATTGCCAGCACGGGCTTGCCGGGATCAGCTTCGGCGACTTTCTCATCAAGCGCGTCGTCGCCGCCCTCGCGGCGGAGCTGCCGCGGCTCAAAGTCTTTGCGACGCTCTCCCCGGTGACGGGCTTTCGCAATTGGCTCGACCACGGCGACGCGGCAAATTTGCTCTTGCCGGCGGAGCAGGCGGCGCTCGAAGCCGCGGGCATCGGTGAGCGCAGCTTCGCCGATGTCTTTTCGCGCGCGGACTGGCATCAGGACCCAGGGATCGCGAACGCGGTGCGCGAGCCTTTGTTGCGGCTGTGCGCGCGCTATCTGTTGCGCGAGCGCACGCCTTCCGGAAGGCCGCTCGATCCCGTCGCCCATTTCCATCTCTCTAACGGCGCCCGGATCGAGAGGCTCAACTGGCAGGGCGACGTCTCGGCGCGAGGGCTCAACCAGTCCGCCGGCATCATGGTCAATTATCTCTATCGGCTCGCCGACATCGAGGAGAACCACGAAGCCTATAAGAGCGAAGGGCGGATTGCCGCCGCGCCCGCGGTAAAAAGCCTCGCGGGAACGTTGTGACCGGTATGAGGGCGCCGCGCTCTTGTGCTAGAAAGGGGCGGTTGCCGCGCTCCTGAAAGAGAGGCCGAGGGCAGGAAGGCGGGCGTGGCGGAATTGGCAGACGCACTGGATTTAGGTTCCAGCGATTTCGATCGTGGGGGTTCAAATCCCTCCGCCCGCACCATAACGCCTTCTTCGGAAGGCCTTTCGCAGAGGATGAGGTTTTCCGGATGGAAGTGATCGAAACGGGCGCCGAAGGCTTGAAGCGCGAGTTCAAGATCGTCGTCCCGGCGGGCGAGATCGAAGAGAAGGTGAAAAGCCATCTCGAAGAGCTGGGTCGAAGGGTTCTCGTCCCCGGCTTTCGTCCCGGCAAAGTCCCCCTGCCGATCCTCAAAACGCGCTTCGGCGGCGGCGTCGTTGAAGAAGTGCGCCAGCATGCGGTCGAGGACGGAATGGCTGCCGCGATGAAAGAGCGCAACCTGCGGGCCGCGCTGCCGCCGAAGGTTGAATTTCCGGCCAATCGCGAAGGCGGCGATCTCGAATTCACGATGTCGGTCGAGTTGTTGCCTGAGATCCCCGAGACCAACTTCACCGACCTCGATGTGGAGCGTCTGGTGGCGGAGGTTGCCGAAGAGGACATCGACAAGGCGGTTGCCCGCATCGCCGAGCAGCATCGCCAGACGGAGCCGGTCGCACGGCCGGCCGAGAACGGCGACCTCCTCCTCGCCGACATCGAAGCGCGCATCGGCGATGAGGAAATCCCGGGGGGCGGTGGCCTCGACCGGCAGGTCACGCTCGGCTCCGGCGCTTTTGTGGCCGGCTTCGAGGAGCAGCTCGCGGGCGTCTCGGCCGGTGAGACGCGCCGGGTCGAGGTGACGTTTCCCGCCGATTACGCCGCAGAGAACCTTGCGGGCAAGGAGGCGGTCTTTACCGTAAAGGTGAAGGAAGTGCGCCAACGCCTGCCGGTGGCGATCGACGACGCGCTGGCGCAGGAGCTCGGGCTCACGAACCTGGCGGAGTTGCGTCAGGAAGTGCGCGACCGGATGCAGCGCGACTGGGACATGCTCGCCCGCCAGCGCCTCAAGCAGGCGCTCCTTGACAAACTCGCGGAGCGCTACGATTTCCCGGTTCCTCCGGGATTGGTCGATATCGAATTTGAAAGCCTTTGGCGGCAATATGAAGCCGTGCGGCGGGCGCGCCGGGAGAGGGAGGGGTTGGCCGAGCCTTCCCCGACTGCGGGCGAGCCGGCCGCCGCAGAGGAGATCGAGGAGGAGAACGACGTTCTCGGCGTCGAAAGTCCGGTGGAGGAAAGCGCGGTGGAGGAAAGCGCGGTGGAAGACGAGGGCAAAACGGAGGAAGAGCTGAAGGCTTCCTATCGCCGGCTCGCCGAAAGGCGGGTCCGCCTCGGCTTGCTCTTGGCCGAAGTGGGGCGCAGCAATAATATCACCGTCAGCCAGGAGGAATTGAGGCAGGCGGTCGCGCACGAGGCCTTGCGCCATCCCGGGCACGAGCGCCGGGTCTTGGATTTCTACCGTAAGAACCCGGAGGCGGTGAGCGGGTTGCAGGCGCCGATTCTCGAGGAGAAGGTCATCGACTTTATCGTCGAGCTTTCGAAGGTGGCCGAGCGCAAGGTGGCCGTGGAAGAGCTTCTGAAAGGACCGGGAGAGGACGCGGCGTGAGAAGGCGCAACCCCGCCCGCGGGTCGTTTGCGAGGAGAAACTGTATGGAAGATCCGTTCGAGCAAACCATGAACACTTTGGTGCCGATGGTCGTCGAGCAGACGAGCCGCGGTGAGCGCGCCTATGACATTTATTCGCGCCTTTTGAAAGAACGGATCATTTTCCTTGTCGGCCCGATACACGACGCAGTCGCGAGCCTTCTCTGCGCCCAGTTCCTGTTTCTGGAATCGGAAAACCCGACGAAAGACATCGCCTTTTACATCAATTCGCCGGGCGGGGTGGTGAATGCCGGTCTCGCGATCTACGATACGATGCAGTATATCCGCTCGCCGGTCTCGACCGTCTGCCTCGGCCAAGCCGCCTCGATGGGCTCGCTCCTCCTCTGCGCGGGCGCCAAAGGCAAGCGCTTTTCGCTCCCCAATTCGCGCATCATGATCCACCAGCCTTCGGGCGGGGTGCAAGGCCAGGCCACGGATATCGAGATCCAGGCACGCGAAATTCTGGCACTGCGGGCGCGGTTGAACGAGATCTACGTCAAACACACCGGCCAGACTCTGGATGTCATCACCGCTGCGGTCGAGCGCGACAAATTCTTGTCGCCGCTCGAAGCCAAGGAATTCGGCCTCATCGACGAGGTGGTCGAAAGCCGGCCGGGACGCGACGAGGGAAGGGTGTTTGCCTGAACGGGGGCGATAACGAAGGATGACGGCTTTGGTGGTTGTTGATCGTCTGCAACCACATATGGTGAGATGGCTAGAGCCGTGGAGCGCCGGCGCTCCGCGGTCGCGGGCAGAAACCGCGTCTTCTTTTCCGTCCGGGAGAAAAAGACGGGGAGCGACCGGAAGTCCCGGTGCGTTTATCCAGCCGACGGCGTAGGGCAATGACGAAATCCAGCGGCAGCGATTCAAAAAACACGCTTTACTGCTCCTTTTGCGGCAAAAGCCAGCACGAAGTCAGGAAGCTCATCGCCGGACCGACCGTCTTCATCTGCGATGAATGCGTCGAATTGTGCATGGACATCATCCGCGAGGAGCACAAGACGACGCTCGTCAAAACCCGCGATGGAATTCCCCGTCCCCGCGACATCTGCAAGGTGCTCGACGATTATGTGATCGGCCAGACCTACGCCAAGAGGGTCCTCTCGGTCGCCGTCCACAACCACTACAAAAGGCTCGCGCACGGCGCCAAGAGCAACGACGTCGAGCTTGCCAAATCGAACATCCTGCTGGTGGGCCCGACGGGCTCCGGCAAGACGCTCTTGGCGCAGACGCTCGCGCGGATCATCGATGTGCCCTTTACGATGGCCGACGCCACGACGCTGACCGAAGCGGGCTATGTGGGCGAGGACGTCGAGAACATCATTTTGAAACTTCTCCAGGCGGCCGATTACAATGTCGATCGGGCGCAACGTGGGATCGTCTATATCGACGAAGTCGACAAGATCTCGCGCAAATCCGACAACCCGTCGATCACCCGCGACGTTTCGGGGGAAGGCGTGCAGCAGGCGCTTCTCAAAATCATGGAGGGAACGATTGCCTCGGTGCCGCCGCAAGGCGGGCGCAAGCACCCGCAACAGGAATTCCTGCAGGTCGACACGACCAACATCCTCTTTGTTTGCGGAGGCGCCTTTTCCGGTCTCGAAAAGATCATTGCGCAGCGCCGCCAAGGCACCTCGATCGGCTTTGGCGCGGAGGTGCGCGCTCCCGAAGAGCGCAAGACCGGGGAAATCTTGCGGGATCTCGAACCGGAAGACCTCTTGAAATTCGGTCTCATCCCGGAATTTGTCGGCCGCCTTCCGGTGGTGGCGACGCTCGACGACCTCGACGAGGAGGCTCTCGTCGACATCCTGACGAAGCCGAAAAACGCGCTTTTGAAGCAGTACCAGCGGTTGTTCGAGATGGAGGACGTGCGGCTCGAACTGACCGAGGAGGCGTTGCGCGCAATCGCCAAGAAGGCGATCAACCGCAAAACCGGCGCGCGCGGATTGCGCTCGATCATGGAATCGATTCTCTTGGAGCCTATGTTTGAGTTGCCGAGTCTTGCCGGGGTCAGCGAGATCGTCATCAACCGGGAAGTCGTCGATGGCCGTGCAAAGCCGCTTCACATCTATTCCGATCGCCGCGGCGATCTCGGCGCCGGGGCATAGAGAGCTTCCTTTTTGGCTGGCGAGGGTTTGCGTCCGGCACGCCGATTGCAAATCCCTTGACGGCCGGCGCAGGCGCGCCAACCTTAAAACGGTTTGTCGAAAATGGCCGTCGCGGTTTCCCTCGCGACGGTTTTAGGTGGTAGAGGGCTCATGTTGGAACTCGCGCGCGGATCGCTCTATCCGGTCCTGCCTCTCCGCGACATCGTCGTCTTTCCGCACATGATCGTGCCGCTCTTCGTCGGCCGCGAGAAATCGGTGCGCGCCCTTGAGGACGTGATGAAGGACGACAAGCAGATCCTTCTCGTCACCCAGAAAAACGCCGCCCAGGACGATCCGACGACGGCCGACATCTACAGCGTCGGCACTCTCGGCATGGTGTTGCAGCTGTTGCGCCTGCCCGACGGCACGGTCAAGGTTCTCGTCGAGGGCCGGCAACGCGCGCGCATCGAGCGCTACACCGACAACGAGCGCTTTTTCCAGGCGCAGGCGGAGGCGCTCGAAGAGAAGGTCGGGGATCGCCAGGAGATCGAGGCGCTCGCACGCACCGTCGTCAACCAGTTCGAGCAGTACATCAAGCTCAACAAGAAGATCCCGCCCGAAGTTTTGGTCTCGATCAACCAGATCGAGGATCCGGCGAAGCTCGCGGACACGGTCGCTTCCCATCTCACCCTCAAGATCCCCGAAAAGCAGGAGCTCTTGGAGGCGGAAGCGATCTCGGAGCGGCTCGAAAAAGTATTCGGTTATATGGAGGGCGAGATCGGGGTCCTCCAGGTCGAGAAGCGGATCCGCAATCGCGTCAAGCGCCAGATGGAGAAGACGCAACGCGAATACTACCTCAACGAACAGTTGAAGGCGATCCAGAAAGAGCTTGGCGAAGGCGAGGAAGGCCGCGACGAGATGGCCGAGCTCGAAGAGCGCCTCAACAAGACGAAGTTCTCGAAAGAAGCGCGCGAGAAGGCCATCGCCGAGCTCAAGAAATTGAAAAGCATGAGTCCGATGTCCGCCGAGGCGACGGTCGTCCGCAACTATCTCGACTGGCTCCTGTCGGTTCCCTGGAACGTCCGCACCAAGATCAAGCGCGATATCAAGGCCGCCGAGAAGGTGCTGAACGACGACCATTACGGTCTCGAAAAAGTGAAGGAGCGGATCCTCGAATACCTCGCGGTGCAGCAGCGCACGCACAAGATGAAGGGGCCGATCCTCTGCCTCGTCGGCGCTCCGGGGGTTGGCAAGACCTCGCTCGGCAAGTCGGTGGCGCGGGCCACAGGCCGCAATTTCGTGCGCATGTCTCTGGGCGGGGTGCGTGACGAGGCCGAAATCCGCGGCCACCGGCGCACCTATATCGGCTCGATGCCGGGCAAGATCATCCAGGGGATGAAGAAGGCGAAATCCTCAAATCCGCTCTTCCTGCTGGACGAGGTCGACAAGCTCGGCGCCGATTGGCGGGGCGACCCGTCTTCGGCGCTCCTCGAAGTGCTCGATCCCGAACAGAACTCGACCTTCAACGACCATTACATCGAGGTCGACTATGATCTCTCCGATGTGATGTTCGTGACGACGGCGAACACGCTGCGGATCCCGCAGCCTCTCCTCGACCGCATGGAGACGATCCGCATCCCCGGCTACACCGAGGACGAGAAGGTGGAAATCGCCCGCCGCCATCTGATCCCGAAGCAGACGACCGCGCATGGCCTCAAGAAATCGGAATGGAGCATCAGCGAAGAGGCGCTTCGCGATCTCATCCGCTATTACACGCGGGAGGCGGGAGTCCGCAATCTCGAACGCGAGATCGCCAATCTGACGCGCAAGGCGATCAAGGACATCCTGATGAAAAAGTGCGCTCGGGTCACCGTCACCCGGCGCAGCCTCGAGAAATTCGCCGGCGTCCGGCGCTTCCGCTTTGGCGAGGCCGAGGCCGAAGATCTCGTAGGCGTGACGACCGGGCTTGCCTGGACCGAGGTCGGCGGCGAGCTCTTGACGATCGAAGCGGTGGCTCTGCCTGGAAAGGGCCGAGTGACGGCGACGGGGAAACTCGGCGAGGTGATGAAGGAGTCGGTCCAGGCGGCCGAAAGCTTTGTCAAATCGCGCAGCACCGCTTTCGGCATTCCGCCTTCGGTTTTCGAGAAGAAAGACATCCACGTGCATGTGCCCGAAGGGGCGACGCCAAAAGACGGCCCTTCTGCGGGGGTCGCGATGGTGACCTCGATCGTCTCGGCTCTCGCCGGCATCCCCGTCAAGCGGGACATCGCGATGACCGGCGAGATCACCTTGCGCGGCCGCGTTCTGCCGATCGGCGGTCTCAAGGAGAAGTTGCTCGCGGCCTTGCGCGGCGGGTTGAAGGCGGTGCTGATCCCGGCCGAGAACGAAAAGGATTTGGCCGAGATCCCCGACAACGTCAAACGCGGCCTCAAGGTGGTCCCGATCAAGACGGTCGACGAGTTGCTCGGCTTGGCGCTAACGGCGCCTCTCACCCCGATCGCCTGGCCGGAAGAGGGGGAGCCGGAGCCGATTGTTCCGAAACCGAGCGAAGAGCGGCCCGGGGTGGTGACGCACTGATCCTTCCGGCCCTGCCCTTCGGGCCCGGCCGCGGGTCGCGAGATCCGCGGAAATGTGGCAAATGGGGCATTGACCCGGTCGGGAGGGGGTTCTAGACTCGATGCCGGTTGATGGAGAATCTATTGGGGAAACTCGCGTAGGGGGCGGGCAGTGAATTGGAACGAGCTCATTGATGCCGTTGCCGGCAAGGCCGACCTGAAAAAGTCGGACGCAAGCAAGGTGGTGGATGCGGTATTCGATTCGATCGGAGAGGCGCTCAAGGACGGCGAGGAAGTGCGCCTCGTCGGCTTTGGAACCTTCTCGGTCGCGTCGCGCGGGGCCTCGGAAGGACGCAATCCCCGCACCGGCGAGAAAATCAAGATCGCCGCGTCGCGCCAGGCCAAGTTTCGGCCGGGCAAGGGGCTGCGCGACAAGCTGAATTGAGCGCCGGCCGCGAGGGCGATTAGCTCAGCGGCAGAGCATCTCGTTTACACCGAGGGGGTCGGGGGTTCGAATCCCTCATCGCCCATGTCCGCCGCGCGAGCAGAGAGAAATTGTCGCGCGGCACGGCGAGCAGCCGAGTTTGGTGCGGCGCCTCTCGACCGGCGCCGGTGGCTTTCGCCGACAGCGGCCTTCACCGCAGTTGCCGTCCGGTCGCAGAACGTTTATGATGGCAGCGTCGACTCCCGTGGTTCGGTATGCTCCCCCGAGCGCGACCGAGCGCCGGACCTGCTCCCCGCGCCATGCCGAAGTTTGACCCGCCGTTTGCTTTGCGCGCGGCGGCGATTCACGATCTATTGAAAGGACGACCATGCCTGTCGGCACCGTAAAATGGTTTAACCCTCAGAAGGGCTATGGCTTCATTCAGCCCGAGGACGGCTCCAAGGACGTATTTGTGCATATCTCGGCCGTCGAGCGCTCGGGGATGGGCAGCCTGCACGAGGGCCAGAAAGTCAGCTTTGAGATCGAACGCGGCCGGGATGGCAAGATTTCGGCGACAAAGCTGCATGCCCAATAGCGGCGGGAGGGAGAAAGGCAAACCCTGACGCCGGCGAATCCCGGGAACGGGCGGTCGCTCTCTTCATCGGTAGTGACCGCCCGTTGCCTCCCCCGGGCCTGTGGGTGCTGCCCAGAAGGTGCTCTTCCGGCAGCCGGGGGCGATTGCCGGGCTAACAGGCAGAGACCGCTACCCGAGCGGGGCCGTTGACACCTGGCCGAGCGAGGGCTAGGAGTGGCGGCCTCGGTCGCGGACTAGGGAAGGGGGTGTAGCTCAGCTGGTTTAGAGCGCCGGCCTGTCACGCCGGAGGCCGCGGGTTCGAGTCCCGTCACTCCCGCCACCGAACGAGGCTGGCCCGATTTCGGCATGTCGCGGCGCCGCCGGCAAGGGCGGCTTCTCTCTCCGAGGATCTCGATTATATGTATCGGCAAAGCCGAGCGATCGGCCCCGGCCGGTAGCTCGGCTGGGGCGTCTTTTGCGAGGGAAAGCGCTCGATGAAAAGCCTGCTGGTCGCCTACTACCCGATCCTCATCTTTCTCATCATCGCCGGTGGGCTCTCCGTGATGATGGTCGTGGCATCGCTCATCCTGGCCCGCCAGCGCCCGGATTCAGAAAAACTGTCGCCTTACGAATGCGGTTTCGATCCCTTCGAGAACGCGCGCATCCGTTTTGATGTCCGCTATTACCTCGTCGCCATCCTCTTCATCATCTTTGATCTGGAGGTCGCGTTTCTCTTCCCCTGGGCCGTCTCTCTCCGCGATATCGGCGTCTTCGGTTTCGTGTCGATGGCGATTTTCTTGGCCGTTCTGACGATCGGCTTTGCCTATGAGTGGATGAAGGGGGCGCTTGAATGGGATTGATCGGAAAGAAGCCTCTCGCACTTCCCGAGCAGGATCTCCTTTTGAAGGCGGCGAGCGAGGAGGTCACCCAAAAAGGCTTTGTCGTTGCGAAGCTCGACCAGCTTCTCAACTGGGCGCGCACCGGCTCGCTGTGGCCGATGACCTTCGGGCTTGCCTGCTGCGCCGTCGAGATGATGCATGCGGGCGCCTCCCGTTATGATCTCGATCGCTTCGGGGTGGTGTTCCGCCCGAGCCCGCGCCACTCGGATGTCATGATCGTGGCCGGCACCTTGTGCAACAAGATGGCGCCGGCGTTGCGCAAGGTCTACGACCAGATGGCCGAACCGCGCTGGGTGATCTCCATGGGCTCCTGCGCCAATGGCGGCGGCTATTATCACTATTCCTATTCGGTGGTGCGGGGCTGCGACCGCGTCGTCCCCGTCGATATCTATGTCCCGGGCTGCCCGCCGACCGCCGAAGCGCTGCTTTACGGCGTCCTGCAGCTGCAAAAGAAGATCCACCGGACGAGCAATTTCACCCGTTGAGAGGGCCATGAGCGAAGCGCTTTCCCTGCTCGCCGAACATGTTGCCGCCTCGCTCGGAGACGCCGTCCTCGCCTGCGACATCCGCTTGGACGAGCTTTCTGTCCGGGTCGAAAGGGAGGCCGTGCCGCGGGCGCTTCTCTTTCTGCGCGATGACCCGAAATGCGGCTTTGAGGTCCTCTGCGACTTGTGCGGCGTCGATTACCCGGACCGCGAAAGGCGCTTCGAGGTCGTCTACAACCTCCTCAGCCTCAAACACAATCGGCGCATCCGTGTGAAGGTCGAGACGGACGAAGAGACGCCCGTTCCCTCGGCAACGCCGATCTACAGCGCGGCCGGCTGGTTCGAGCGCGAGGCCTGGGACCTCTACGGGATTTATTTTTCCGATCACCCCGATCTGCGCCGGCTCCTCACCGATTACGGGTTCGAGGGACACCCCATGCGCAAGGATTTTCCTCTGACGGGCTATGTCGAGCTCCGGTACGACGAGGAACAGAAGCGCGTCCTTTATGAGCCCGTGAAGCTCACCCAAGAGTTCAGAAATTTCGACTTCCTGTCGCCGTGGGAGGGGATGGACCAGCTCCTTCCCGGCGACGAGAAGCCGGCGACAAAAGAAGCCGCAGATGAGTGAAGAAAGAGTGCAGACCAATGACGAAAGCGGGCTCGAAGGACCCGCCGTCATAAAGAACTTCATGATGAATTTCGGGCCGCAGCATCCTGCGGCGCACGGAGTGATGCGGCTTGTTCTCGAGATGGACGGCGAGGTGATCGAGCGCGCCGACCCCCATGTCGGCCTTCTTCATCGCGCCACCGAGAAACTCATCGAATACAAGACCTATCTGCAAGCGGTGCCCTATTTCGATCGGCTCGACTACGTCTCGCCGATGTGCCAGGAGCACGCTTTCGCCCTCGCCGTTGAGAAGCTTCTGGGGATCGAGGCGCCGCCCAGAGCGCAATTCATCCGTGTCCTCTTTGCCGAAATCACCCGCATCCTCAACCATCTCCTCAACATCACCACCTTTGCGCTCGATGTCGGCGCGGTCACCCCGTTTCTCTGGGGCTTCGAGGAGCGGGAACGGCTGATGGAATTCTACGAGCGCGTCTCGGGCGCGCGGCTTCATGCAAACTATTTTCGCCCGGGCGGGGTTGCGTGGGATATGCCGGCCGGGCTTGCCGAAGACATCCTCGCCTTTTGCGACACCTTTCCGCAGACGATCGACGATATCGAAGAGCTTCTGACCGAAAACCGTATCTGGAAGCAGAGGACGGTCAACATCGGTACCGTAAACCGGGAAGCCGCTCTCGATTGGGGCTTTTCGGGGCCGATGCTGCGCGCTTCCGGCGTCGCCTGGGATCTGCGCCGCGCACAGCCTTACGACGCCTACGACCGGGTCGAATTCGACGTGCCCGTCGGCAAGAACGGCGATTGCTACGACCGCTATCTCGTGCGCATCGAAGAGATGCGCCAGTCGCTGCGCCTCATGCGTCAGGCGATCGAGGCGATGCCGCAAGGTCCCGTCAGGTTCGACGATCGCAAAGTCTCGCCGCCGCCGCGCCGCGAAATGAAGCGCTCGATGGAGGCGCTCATCCATCATTTCAAGCTTTTTACCGAGGGCTATCACGTCCCCGCCGGTGAAACCTATACCGTCGTCGAAGCGCCAAAAGGCGAGTTCGGGGTCTATCTCGTCTCCGACGGCACCAACCGGCCCTATCGCTGCAAGATCCACGCACCGAGCTATGCCTTCCTGCAGGCGATGGATTTCATGTCGAAAGGACACATGCTCGCCGATGCCGTCGCGATCATCGGCTCTCTCGACATCGTTTTCGGGGAGATCGACCGATGAGCGAACCCGAGAACTTCGCCTTCACCCCCGAAAACCTCGAGCGGGCGAAAGCGCGCATCGCCAAATATCCTGCCGGGCGCCAAGCGAGCGCCGTCCTCGCGCTTCTCGATCTGGCGCAGCGACAAAATGGCGGATGGCTGTCGAGGGCCGCCATGGATTATGTCGCGCACATGCTGGGAATGGCGCCGATCCGCGTTTACGAGGCCGGCACCTTTTACACGATGTTTCACCTGCGGCCGGTCGGGCGCCATCTCCTGCAGGCGTGCACGACGACCCCCTGCTGGCTGCGCGGCTCCAGCGATGTGGTTGCGGCGTGCGAGAGGAAGCTCGGCATCGGCCTCGGCGAAACGACGGCCGATGGTCTCTTTACCCTCATCGAGGTCGAATGCCTCGGTGCTTGCGTCAACGCGCCGATCCTGCAAGTCAATGACGATTATTACGAGGATCTCGACGGGCCCGCGACCGAAGCGTTGATCGATGCGTTGAAGAAAGGGGAGCCGCCGCCTCCGGGCTCAGTCATCGGCCGCCGCGGTTCGGAACCCGTTGGCGGAGCGACGACGCTCCATGAAGTCGCGGCGCCCGCAACAGGCGAGGAGGCGTGAGAGGCTCATGCTCGCCGACCAGAACCGCATTTTCACCAATCTCTATGGCCGGGGAGATTGGCGTCTCGAGGGGGCGCGCCGTCGCGGCGATTGGGACGGCACGAAGGACCTGATCCTCAAAGGGCGCGACTTCATCGTGGGCGCGGTCAAGGAATCGGGTCTGCGGGGGCGCGGCGGCGCCGGTTTTCCGACCGGCCTCAAATGGTCCTTCATGCCGAAGGAGAGCGACAAACCCTCCTATCTCGTCGTCAACGCCGATGAAAGCGAGCCCGGAACCTGCAAGGACCGCGATATCCTGCGCAACGACCCGCACAAGCTCGTCGAAGGCGCGCTTCTGGCGGCCGTCGGGATGGGCACGCAGGCCGGCTACATCTATATCCGCGGCGAATTTTATAACGAGGCAAAGCGCCTTCAGACCGCGATAGACGAGGCTTACGACGCGGGCCTCATCGGCAAGAACGCCTGCGGTTCCGGCTTCGATTTCGATCTCATTCTGCACCGCGGCGCCGGCGCCTATATCTGCGGCGAAGAAACGGGGCTTCTCGAAAGCCTCGAAGGCAAGAAAGGGATGCCGCGGCTGAAGCCTCCGTTTCCGGCGGCGGTCGGCCTTTACGGCTGTCCGACGACCGTCAACAACGTCGAGACCATCGCCGTGGTGCCGGCGATCTTGAAGCGCGGCGCTTCCTGGTTCGCCGGGCTCGGCCGCCCGCGCAACACCGGCACCAAGATCTTCTGCCTCTCCGGCCACGTGAACCGGCCGTGCAATGTCGAGGAGGAGATGGGCATCCCGATGCGCGAGCTGATCGAGCGCCATGCGGGCGGCGTGCGCGGCGGCTGGGACAACCTCCTCGCCGTCATCCCGGGCGGCTCTTCGGTGCCGGTTTTGCCGAAATCGATCTGCGGCGAAGTGCTGATGGATTTCGACAGCCTCGCGGCGGTCAAGAGCGGGCTTGGTACCGCGGCCGTCATCGTCATGGATCAGTCGACCGACATCATCAAGGCGATCGCCCGTCTCTCCAAATTCTACAAGCACGAGAGCTGCGGCCAGTGCACCCCCTGCCGCGAGGGAACCGGCTGGCTCATGCGCGTCATGGACCGGATGGTCGAAGGGGACGCCACCGAGGAAGAAATCGATACCCTCCTCGAGGTTTCCCGCGAGATCGAAGGCCATACGATCTGCGCTCTGGGCGATGCTGCCGCCTGGCCGGTGCAAGGGCTCATCCGCCATTTCCGACCGGAGATGGAACGCCGCATTCGCGACTATCGAGAGAAGGCGGCGGCGCCGCGGCGAGCGGCCTGACGCGGCGGGCCGAGGGGGTGTCGAGCGATGCCGAAGCTCACGATTGACGGCCGCGAAGTCGAGGTTGCGGCGGGCATGACGGTGATGCAAGCCTCACAGTCCA
>JAKAOO010000073.1 GCA_021812165.1 Pseudomonadota bacterium
CGCAGACGAGATCGCGATAGGGAGCCGGTTCCGGCGCCGCGATATTGTAAATTCCAGGAGGCCCATAGAGGGCGGCGACGATAGCGCTCGCCGCATCCTCCTCCCAGAGGCACTGCACCGCCGGCTGCGGCTCCTCCACGCGCAGATAAAAGCGCGAGCGCGCGAGCCGATTGACGAGCGGCAGCGCATTCGGACCGACGATCGCGTGGAGGCGCAGCCGGGTAACAGCAAGCCCGTCATTCTCATTCTCGAAACGGTCGAGCCAGTCCTCGACCGCCGCCTTGTCTTCGCCGTAGCCGAAGCCCGGCAGCGGGCGGCGCGGCTGGTCTTCGTGGATGATGGGCGGATTGTCGGGCCAAGCGCCGTAGACCGCGACGCTGCTCGCAGTGAGGAGCCGGCGCGCGCCCGCTTGCCGGGAAAGCGCCACGACGCGGCGGGTGCCTTCGACATTGATCCGCCGCATCAGCGCGCGGTCCGTTCGCCCCGGCAGGACGACGAAGGCGAGGTGGATCACGGCCTCGACGCCTTCGAGCGCGAGCGCAAGTTGAGAGCCCATGATATCGCCGACAAGAATTTCGAGCTTCTCATGCCGCAGGTCCGGCTTCCGGCGGTCGAAAGCGACGATGCGGGCAATCCGCGGGTCGGCGCAGAGCCGGGGCAAGAGGACCCGCCCGAGGTGACCGGCGGCGCCGGTGACGAGGACGCGGCTCATCCCTTCGACGGGCTCAGGGCGGCGCGTCGCAACCGCGGAAACACCCGCTCGGCCATCACGGCGAGCGAGCGGCGCACGATGGCGCTTGGAACCGCGCCGGCGCCGACCGCGAGGAGAACGCGATCCACCCCCGCCTCGGCGAGGGCGGCGAGCCGAGCGGCGCAGGCATCCGGGTCGCCCGCGGCAACCATGCCCATCCTTTCGAGCAGGTCGAGGCTCAATGCCCGCCGCAACAGCCCTTGTAGACGCCCGAGCCTTTTATAATAAGCATAGCCGGCTTCCGCGCTTTCGAACGCCGGCCGGGCCAAATCCAAAAGCCCTTTATAGTACCAGAGGAAAGCGTCCGACGCCCACCGCCGCGCCTCTTCGCCGTCTTCAAGGCAAAGAATGCCGATCGTCGTCGCAAAGCGGGGATTGTGGCCCGGCGGCGGCGCGCCTTCGGGATGGTGCTGGCGCCAGGCGCGGCGGTACGCGGCGAGATCGCGCTTTATCAGAAACCAAGGCTTGAACGGGCCGACGAGAACCCCGAGCCCCTCGCGCGCCGCCCACCGGAAGGTCTCGGGACTGACGGCGGCGGTCCAGAGCGGCGGATGGGGCTTTTGCAGAGGCTTCGGCAGCACCTCGATCTGCTCGAACGCGAAGAGGCGGCCGCGATGAGCGAGAGGCCCTTGCCCGGCTTGGCGCAGGATCGCGAGCGACTCCGCAACGTATTCGCGGCTCTTTCCCATATCGACGCCGAAGGCCCTATATTCGGCGGGCGAGAAGCCGCGGCCGATGCCGAGCTCGAGGCGGCCTGCGGAAAGCACATCGAGCGCGGCGGCGCGCTCGGCGACCCGGATCGGATGGTTGTAAGGCAGGACCACCACCGCATGGCCGAGGCGCAGGTTGCGCGTTCTTTGGCTCAGGGCGGCGAGAAAGAGTTCCGGCGCGCTCGAATGCGAATATTCGCGGGTGAAGTGGTGCTCGACGAGCCACACGCCGTCAAAGCCGAGACGGTCGGCAAGGGCGATCTCATCGAGAGTTTCGGCATAGACCCGGGCCTCGTCACGCCCGCAGTGATCGGGAACCGCAAGCTCATAAAAAAGGTCGAACTCCATCGAACCCATGCACCGCCGCGGAAACCGCCTACCGGCTTTCTTTCGATTTCATACCGCGGGCGCCCCGGCTCTGATAGATGACAAGAGAGGGAACGTTTTTCAGGCCATAGCCATGGCCATCTTTGCGTCCGCGGCTCCGCACGACCGGCCGGTCTATCCGAGCCGAAGCGAATGGCGCGGCGGGAAGGCCGGTCAGCGCAGACTGTCGTAATACTCCTGCAGGATCTTCAACACTTCCGGCCGGCTGAATTCGGCCGGGATCGGATCGTGATCGGCAAACATCCGGCGCAGGCGAGTCCCGGAAATCTCGAGCCGCTGCTCCGGGCCGTGCGGGCATGTTTTGCCGGTCGCCATGCCGTCACAGCGGTGGCAAAAAAAGGTCACGTCGAACTTCAAGGCCTCGATCGCGAGACTGCCCGGCGGCAGCGTATCGAAAATATGGTGAGCGTCGAACGGCCCGTAATAGCTCCCGACACCGGCATGATCGCGGCCGACGACGAGATGCGAACAACCGAAGTTCTGGCGGAAGAGCGCGTGAAGCAGCGCTTCGCGCGGGCCGGCGTAACGCATTTCGATCGGATAGCCCGCCTGGACCACGGTCCCCGGCACGAAATAGTTGTCGACGAGCGCCTCGATCGCCTTGACCCGGACCTCGGCAGGTATGTCTCCGGGCTTCAGAGCGCCAAGCACCTGGTGGATCAAAAGACCGTCGCAGACTTCGATCGCGATTTTCGCGAGATACTCGTGGCTGCGGTGCATGGGATTGCGGGTCTGGAAGGCCGCGACCTTGGACCAGCCCTTCCCCGCGAAGATCGCGCGGGTTTCCGCCGGTCGGTGATAGAGACCCGGATAGGCCGCAGGAAAATGGCCCTCGGAAAGGGCGCGCACCGGCCCCGCGAGATTGACGGGAGGCTGCTCCATGACCTTCTGGACGCCGGGATGTTTTGTGTCGGTGGTACGAAAGACGTGCAAGCATTCGAGTTCTTTGTCGATCGCATATTTCTCGTTCACCTGAAGGGTCGCGAGGATCTCGCCGCTTTGCGCCTCCGTCAGAGCGACATCTTCGCCGTATCTTAGGCTTGCCCCCAGTTTCTCCTCGCAAGAAAGCGTGATGGGAATCGGCCAGAAAAGGCCGCCGGCGAGCGTCATGTCGAGGCAGCAGCCCCGCCAATCGGCCTCTCCCATAAAGCCGTCGAGCGGCGTATAGGCGCCCATCCCCATCATGAAGAGGTCCGAAGCTTCGCGGCTCGAGAGCGGGATTTTTTTGAGTTCTCTGGCCCGCTTCAGTTCCTCGGATCGTTCGATCTCCGGAAGCAGAAGGGGCTTCAGGGTTGGCGATCCATGGGGCGGAACCAGTCTCGACATTCCACGCTTCCTACATGTTTCCTTATGCGGCATTTCTTCGCGCCTCGCGCTCGGCGCCGCGCCTTTTCCAGCGCCGCCAGCCTTTTATCTTGACATCCCCGAGCGCCTCCCTCCACTCAAGCGCGACCATTTGGAGGAGTACGGCCAACGTGCATTTGCGGCTTCCCAACATTCCAATTCTGGAACATATTAGGTCGAAACGCAACGGTACGCGCCCCGCGGGCGCGGTCGGCGATGCGGCGGCGGCCGATAGGCGCGAACGGGGGAATGAACGGGGCGACGCTAAGGGTGCGGGGCCGTTCCTGAGCGGATTTTGAGGGGGTCTTACCATGTTCGTCAGCAATCCTTTCACCCTCCTCTCGCAATTTATCTCTCCGATATTCATGCAGGTCTATATGGCCCTGGTGATCGTCGCGGTCGCCATTGGAACCTGGCTCGACACCTATCACAAGGGCAGCGCCAAATTCTTCATGCGGCGCCGGGAGAAAGCGAGAGCCGCCGCGCGCAGGCAGGTTACCGCCGTAGAGATCACGACCCTGGCAGCAAAAACAATCGGCGAGGCCGTCGTCTCCGGCGAGTTCGGCAGAGGAAAGCGGCGGGTGTCGCATCTCTTGATCATGTACGGCTTCCTTCTCAATGTCATTACCACCTTTATTATGGTGTATGGCTATATAACCGCTGCGGATACGCCGACGGTGCTGCCGGCTCTCTGGGACATTGGCGCGCTGATGATGGTCGGCGCCGGCCTCTGGTTCTTTTTCTACCTCCGCGTCAATATTGCCTTTGACGGCGATCCCCCTTTTTCTCTTGGTCGTGCCGACCTCTTCATCGGCTCGGTGATCGCGAGCGCCGCATTCGCACTCATATGGCATTTTGTGGAAACGGTGAGTGCCGATGCGACGGTGAACCTCATATTCTTCGGCCTCTATCTCTTATTTACGACTCTGCTTTTCGGCTCCGTTTTCTGGTCGAAATTCGCCCACATGTTCTATAAGCCGATGGTGGCGTTCGAGAGAAAGATCGAGGAGGCGGGCGGCGCATCCGACCTCCCGAGCCTCGCTCGGGGCCGCAGCGGCGGGAGTTGATGGGATGCCCACCTACACCGACATGACGCGATGCGACGGCTGCGGCCAATGCGTCGATATCTGTCCTTCCGACATCATGCACATCGATCCGGTTTATCGACGGTCTTACAATATCGAGCCCAATTTCTGCTGGGAGTGTTATTCCTGCGTGAAGGCCTGTCCCCAGCATGCGATCGACGTGCGGGGATACGCCGATTTCGCGCCGCTCGGGCATAAGGTGAGGGTTGTTCGGGACGAGGAAAGCGCAGCCATTTTCTGGAAAATCAAGTATCGGGATGGGCGGGTGAAGGAGTTCACGTTCCCGATAAGGACGACGCCCTGGGGTTCCATAAGAGCGCCGTCCGACTACGAGGCGCCCCATCCAAACGATCTTGCATCGCCAATGCTTGCACACGAGCCAATGGCGCTCAAGGTCGAGACGCTTCCCAGACTCCCCGCTCTCAAAAAACAACAGGTGTGACGCCATGGCGCTTCGATCGCCCGGAAAAACGAAGTTCGTCGATGCGGACATCCTCGTCATCGGCGGCGGCTTTGCCGGATGCGGCGCCGCTTACGAATCCCGCTACTGGGGGCGGGACTTGAAGATCGTCGTCGCCGAAAAGGCAAACATCCAACGAAGCGGCGCGGTCGCGCACGGCCTCTCGGCCATCAATTGCTACATGGGCATGCAATGGGGCGAAAACCAGCCCGAAGACCATGTGCGTTACGCGCGCGGCGACCTCATGGGTTTGGTGAGGGAGGACCTGGTTTTCGACATCGCGCGGCACGTCGACGCCACGGTTCACAAGTTCGAGGAATGGGGCCTGCCGATTATGAAGGACCCCAAGACCGGCCATTACCTCCGGGAAGGGAAATGGCAGATCATGATCCACGGCGAGAGCTACAAGCCGATCGTCGCCGAGGCCGCGCACAAATCCGCAAGCGAAGTCCACAACAGGATCATGGTGACGCATCTCTTGATGGACACGGCGCGTCCCAACCGGGTTGCCGGTGCCGTCGGTTTCAGCGTGAGGAGCGGCGACTTTTACGTTTTCAGAGCGAAGGCGGTCATCGTCTCCGCGGGCGGTGCCTCGCACATCTACAGGCCGAGGGCGATCGGCGAGGGTACGGGAAGAACCTGGTACGCGCCATGGAGCAGCGCGTCGGCCTATGGTCTCCTGATCCCGACCGGCGCCAAAATGATCCAGATGGAGAACAAGATTGTCCTCACCCGTTTCAAGGATGGGTACGGTCCGGTCGGCGCCTGGTTCCTGCTCTTGAAGTCGTACGCCACGAACGCCTACGGAGAAAACTATGAAATCTCCCGGTTCGACGAGATCAAATCTCTCGTCGGGGAGTACGCGGAAATCAAGCCGATGCCGACCTGCCTCAGAAATCACGCCATGCTGGAGGAGATGAAGGCCGGCAGAGGCCCCATTCTCATGCACACGCAGGAGTGCCTCGACACCAGGGAAAAAGAGGAGATCGGCTGGGAAGATTTTCTCGACATGACGATCGGCCAGGCGGTCGTCTGGGCGTCACAGAACATAGACCCCAAGGAGCGGCCATCGGAGCTGACGACCTCGGAGCCTTACGTCATGGGTTCCCACGCCACGTGTTCCGGTGCGTGGGCGAGCGGTCCGGAGGACTGCGCTCCGGACGACTACCAGTGGGGATACAACCGGATGACGACGGTCGAAGGGCTCTTCGGCGCCGGAGACACGATCGGCGGTTCCGCGCACAAATTCTCCTCCGGTTCCTTTACCGAAGGGCGGCTCGCCGGAAAGGCAGCCGTCAAGTACGTCATGGATCTGAACGGGGCCGCCCCGCAAGTGGACGAAGCTGAGATCGCAACGCTCAAGGAAAAAATCTTCAAGCCGCTCGAAACCTACAGGGTCGGAAGGAACGAGATCGTCGCCGGGACGGTGGCACCAGGCTACCTCCTGCCGCTTCACGGCCTGCAAAGGCTGGAAAAGCTCATGGATGAATATGTCGGCGGCTACAGCACCTTTTATGTAACGAACGAGCCGTTGCTGAGCCGGGGCCTCGAACTTTTGACGATGCTGAAAGAGGATCTCGACCAAGTCGGCGCCGAGAACCTCCACCAGCTGCAGAGAGCATGGGAACTCAGTCACCGGGTATTGACTGCGGAAGCGGTGGCAAGACACACGCTCTTCAGAGAGGAAACCCGGTGGCCCGGTTACTATTACCGCGCCGATCATCCAAAGCTGGACGACGCGGAGTGGCACGTCTTCACCGCATCCGAATACGATGGGCAGACGGGCGAGTGGCGGATGAGCAAGCTTCCCGTGCACCACATCGTCGAGTGAGCGGCGCCCAATCCGGCGGAACGGTTGCGCGGACGCAGCCCGAACTCACCGTCAAAGGCGCGTTTCTTGGCCTCTACCCATAGCGCGGCGGCTCCACGCGGCTCCCTTCGACAACCCCGCAGGGCACTTCGCGAGCAACTCGGGTGCTATTCTGCGCGCAAGAGCGCGGCGCAGCCGAGAAAGGCCGGGAATTCGTGCGTGACGACGAAGGTCGGGATCGGCGCGAGATAGGAGCGCATTCGCCCTTTCGCTTCGAAGCGCTCGCGAAAGGCGGAACGCGCAAATCTTTCGCCGAGCTGCGGCACGATGCCGCCTCCCACATAGACGCCGCCGCGCGCGCCGAGCGTCAAAGCAAGATCCCCGGCGACCGTCCCCAGCATCGCGCAGAAGAGGGCGAGGGTCTCGGCGCAGAGCGGGTCGCGGGCGGCGATCTCGGGATCGGTGATCTGCGCAGCGCCATAGTCCCGCGCCGGCGCGCCATCGAGCGCGGCGAGCGCGTTGTAGAGGTTGACGATCCCCGGACCCGAAAGGACGCGCTCGGCCGAAACATGCTCGAAATGCCGGCGCATATGCTCGATGACGGCGCTTTCGCGCGCGGTTGCGGGCGCCATCGTCGCATGTCCGCCTTCGCCCGAAAGGGGGATCCAGCCTCGCGGGCAAGGGATGAGGCCGGAAACTCCGAGCCCCGATCCCGGCCCCAGAACCGCGAGCGGCGACGCCGGGGCGGCAGCGCCGCCGCCGATCGCCTGCTTCTCCTGCGGCCGCAGATGGGGAAGCGCAAGAGCGAGCGCGGTAAAGTCGTTGATCACTTCGAGACGGTCGAGCCCGAGCCGGGATCCGAGCGCCTTGACCGAAAAGCGCCACGGGTGATTGGTCATCTCGATGCGATCGCCGGTGATCGGCGAGGCGATCGCCAGCGCCCCTTCCCGCGGCAGAGGAAGGGCGCCGCGTTCCTGCAGAAAAACCGCGATCGCATCGTCGATCGCCGGATGATCCGCGCACGCGAAAACGCGGGTCAGAACAAATTCGCCCACCGCCGAGACGAGGCCGAAGCGGGCGTGGGTGGCGCCGATGTCGCCGACGAGAAAAACCCCTTTCCGCTCGCTCATCCGCGGTTTTCGGCGGTGGCCGCAAGAGCGTCGAGAAAGCCGTCCCGCCAGGCGGCGATGTCGTTCTTGGCGAGCACCCGCATCATCGCGCTCCAGCGCTCGCGACGTTCGCCGAGAGGCATTTCGAGGCCGAGACGCATCGCCTCGGCCATGTCTTCGGTATCATAAGGATTGACGAGCACGGCCTCGCCGAGCTCGTGTGCCGCGCCGGCAAAAGAGGAGAGAAGAAGCACCCCCGGGTCGGCGGGATCCTGGGAGGCGACGTATTCCTTGGCGACGAGGTTCATGCCGTCGCGCAAAGGCGTTACGAGACCGATCCGGCTGGCCCGGAAAAAGCCGGTCAAAACGCGATGGTTGAAGCCCTTGTTGAGATAGCGCAACGGCGTCCAGTCGAATTCGGCGTAGCGGCCGTTGATGTTGCCGGCTGCGGCTTCGAGGCTTTTGCGGATGGCGCAATATTCCGGCACCTCGGAACGCGAAGGCGGCGCGATCTGCATGAAAACGATGCGGTCGTGCGTCTCGCGATGGGCTTCGAGCAAGTGACCGTAAGCCTCAAAGCGGGCGAGGAGCCCTTTCGAATAGTCGAGACGGTCGACCCCGATCATCAGCGCTCTTTCGCGGAGGCTTTGGCGCAGGCGCCGCATATGGCGACTATCGTCGGCTTCGGCCGCCTGCGTCGCGACCGTCGCGACGTCGATGCCGATTGGAAAGACCCCGCCGCGCACGACGCGGCCAAAGGCCGAAAGCGCGCCTTTGCCGAGATCCTCCGCCCGCGCGCAGCGCAGCAGGTAATCGCGGAACGCGTGAAGGTCGCTCGCGGTCTGAAATCCTACGAGATCGTAGGCGCACAGCGCCCGCGCGAGGTCGAGATGGTTCGGCAACACGCGGAAGAGTTCCGCCGGAGGAAAAGGCGTGTGCAGAAAAAAGCCGATCGGTTGGAGTCGGCCCAGACGGCGCAGCTCTTGCCCCAAGGGGATGAGGTGATAATCGTGGACCCAGACGAGATCCTCCTCGCGCAGCAAAGGGGCCAGCGCCCGCGCGAAAATTCCATTGACTCTCAGATATCCATCAAGATTTTCCCGCGAAAATTCAACGAGAGAGCTGCGAAAATGAAATATCGGCCAAAGCGCCCGGTTGGAGAATCCGACGTAATATGCTGACAAGTCCGCGGGGCTAAGATCGAGCGCCGCGACAGAAATCCGGCCCTCGCTCCTGACTTTGGGCGAGGAGGCCGGCGTCTCGGTAACTTCGCCGCTCCACCCGAACCACATGCCGCCCGATTGCGAGAGCGCGCTGTGGATCGCCACGGCGAGGCCGCCCGAATCCGGTTTGCGGTGTCCGAGCGCCGCTACGCGGTTCGAGACGACGACAAGTCGTCGCGCCGATCCCCAGATTGGCTCACGCGACCGCTCCGCGACGCGTGCTTCCGCCGTCATCGCTTTCCGTGCCTCCAATCGTTCGCCGTTTTTTGGTCGTCTTTGCCCTGCTTTCGTCAACAATCAAGCGTTACGCGAAGTTCCATGGCAGAAATGCACGTATTAATAGTATCATGGATCGAGCCACGAAAGGACCGCGCCGACCGAGTGAAGGTGAAAGCGCGCTTGCGTCTCTTGCGGCGGGCCGACCCGGATCGAGATCCCGCCCCGGCGGTTGACCGCCGCAAAGCCGTCCTCGTCCGTCACGTCATCGCCGAGAAAAACGGGAACGCGGCCGCGAAAGGGCGGCTCTCTCAGAAATGCCTCGATCGCGGCTCCCTTGTCCGCGCGCGCCGAGGCGAATTCGATAACCATTTTTCCGGCGATCACACGCAGCGCGCCGCCCTCCTCCCTCTCGAGGCTCTCGCCGAGCGCGCGAAGCTCGGCTTCGTATTGGGGGACAGAGCGACAGTGTAGCGCGAGGGCCCCGCCCTTGTCTTCGAGAAAGAGACGAGGATCGCGCGCCGCGAAAGCCTCGAGGCGCGGGCGCAGGCGCGAGAGGGCGCGGGCGGTGCGGGCGTCGGGACCGCAGGCGATTTGCCCGTCGGCGCGCCGCCGTTCGCTTCCGTGCAGGCCGGCGGCGGCGCCGCGCCAAGGGGCGAGCAGACGGTCAAGCTCGGCGAGCGGGCGCCCGCTCAAAACCGCAAGCGCCCCGCCCCGCTCCTTTCGCAGCTTTAGGAGAAGGCGCGGCAGTTCCGGAGGCACGCGGACTCGCGCAGGAGAAGAGGCGATGTCGATCAGAGTCCCGTCAAAGTCGAGAAACAATGCTGCACTCGGGTCTAGCCCTGTCGGCTCTTGTGCACCGCACATAGCTGCTCTGCGTTCCCGTGCGAGAAGCCCCGTCTTCTCCTGAATTCCGCAATCTCGATCAGGCGTTTCGAAAATGTTGCTTGACATTCCGAAAGGGCGCACTACATTGTGCAGTGCGGTAACGATCGCCGGTTGTGGTCTTACCGCACGTCTTCTAGGCGTTTCCTCCCTGAACTTGGGCCGCAGCAAAACGCGGCCCATTTTTTTTGGCCGTGCGACGGCGCGATCCGCGTGCCGCGGGAGGGCGGGGCGCGTCAATCGGCCGCCCTCGAGCATTGACGCCCCGCGGCCCCCGACAGGTGCAGCGTGAAGACTTCGCTCAGATGCGCGATGAGGAGGGCCATCTCCTCGGCAAGGCGCAAAAGGGCGGGCTTCTTCTCGAAGCGGCGCTCGTCCATGTAGAGCGCCCGGTTGATTTCGACCTGCAAGGCGTGACGGCAAAGCCGCGGCCTCCCGTAGTGGCTGGTGGTGAAACCGCCTGCGTAAGGAAAGTTGATCGCAACGACAAAGCCGCGCTCGCTCAGAAACTGGCGCGCCGCCAGCGTGACCTCACCCGCGCAGGACGTGCCGTGGCAATCGCCGAGGACGATTTCGGGCGCTCGCTCGCCGCGGAGCAGGGCGGATTGCGAGGGCATCGAATGGCAGTCGATGAGAAGATAGCCGCCAAAAGCCTTTTCGCTCGTCACGACGAGCCGGGAGAGCGCCTCGTGATAGGGATCATAGAGCTCTCTGATGCGGCGCGCGGCCTCGGCAAAGGGAAGCTTCTTGGCATAGATTTCCTCGCCGCTCGCGACGATGCGCGCAATCGTGCCGAGCCCCATGCGCACGCGCGCCGAAGAGGCATTGACAAAGTTCGGCAGAGCGTCGGCGAACATCGCCGGGTCGAGCTCGTAGGCTTCGCGGTTGGGGTCGAGATACGCGCGTGGAAACAGAGCCTTGATGAGCGGGGCGCCGAGGCGCGGGGCGTCGGCGAAGATTTCGTCGACAAAACTGTCTTCGGAACGCCGCAGCGCCAGCGGGTCGAGGCGCGAGGCTTCGAGGAAATCGGCGGGATAGTCGGTACCGCTGTGCGGTGACGCGAGGACGAGCGGCACGGCCCAAGCGCGCGGTTCCTGCACCTCGATGGGTGCGGCGGATGGGGGAACGCGCTCGGCAGCCATTTACCAAGATTAGTGCGCCCTCCGCCCTCTGTCATCCCCGCGCCGGCCGAGTGTCGATGACGCGTCGATTGTCCGCCTTCCGCAGCGCGTGAGTTGTCCGCCAAGTTCGCCTCCTGTTCGCGAGGGGGCGATGCGGCGGGCGCACAGCAATAGGCCTCCCTGCCGCGTTCTCCTCGGGCCTAAAGGGCGCATCATCCGGACCATCGACAGGCCCGAGGGTCGCTCGCAACGACGGGGTGGGAATCAGTCTGCAAATCTCCGCCCCAGGACGCTAGAGCTGCACGATCGAACTAAATTCCCAGTTCGAGCCCTTTGGGTTTTCGCCGATGCGGATCGTCGTGTTGTCGACGAAGTGGTAGGGGGGAACCGGGAGATTGTAGGGCGCCGGCACACCCGTCCACACGCGGCCCGCAAAGTCATATTTGGAGCCATGGCAAGGGCAGAAATAGCCGCCCGGCCAACTTGGTCCGAGAAAGCCGCCGGCTTTCGGCACGAAATGCGGGATGCAGCCGAGATGCGTGCAGATGCCCACGAGAACGGCGTATTCGGGAACGATCGAACGATGCCAATTTTCCGCGTAGGGGGGTTGCTGGTTGACGTGGGAATTGGGATCGCGCAGCAACTTGATGTCCTGCGGTTTCCGGAGCGTATCGAGGTAGGCGGCGGTGCGGCGAACGACAAAGATCGGTTTGCTTTGCCACATGATGAGAATCTGCTGACCCGGCTTGAGCGGCGACAGATCGAAATCGATCGGTGCCCCGGCGGCGATGACGTCGGAGGCCGGATTCATCGAATCGATAAAGGGCCAGATCGCGGCGGCGGCGCCAACGACGCTGAGCGCTCCGGCGAGAAGGACGAGAAAGTCACGCCGGTTTGCGCCCGTACCGGCGAGTTCGCGATCCTCGGCGCTCACGCTCATTTTCCTCTTTCTCCTCTGCCGTTGAGAGTTCCTAGGTGTGGGCGAGCCGGCATCCGCCGAGTGCGGCGGATCGGCGCAAAACGAGGGCCGTCTTTATCATGACTTGCGGCTGTCGCGATATCGCGTGAAACGGCCCCAGGCGTCGCGCAGAGACATGAGGGCGAGAACCCCCATCACGATTGAGACGACCCAAAATACTTGGCCCAGATAGAAAATCGCCGCCGCCGCAAGAGTGAGAAAAGCAACGCCATGGACAAGGTGACCGATGATCCCAAAAAACGACACGGGTTCTTCCCGACCCGAGGTGTGACGATCGGGCGCAGGTTCAGGCCGCCCCGCACGGGCCTCCGAAGCCCGCCGCGGCCGCTTCGGCGAAGGGCGCGAAGGCTCGCCTCTTGGCATCTCTGATGCTCCCGCTCCTCGGCTGCGGGTTCCTCCGGTCGTGGCGCGGATCCACGCGCTCTTCATCTCTCTGAACACTTGCTCCCCTCTATGCGGCCTTTATCCGGCCTTTACACCCCAGCGGCCGAGAGGAAAATATGATGCGATCGCCTCGGATCATAGGGGGCAGGGAGGATCGTCATGAATGGATTGGCCGTGGTCATGCCGTTCGCCCGCGCGCTGCTCCCCTTCCCCCTCCCGCGGGCGCCCTGATCCCTTTATCCAACAAGAGAGAGAGCGAGAGGATCGTGACCGAGCCAGAAACGACTACCGTCGAATTGAACGGCTTTTCCTGTCGCGTGTGGCGCCAAGGCAAGGGTCCAAAACTCGGCTTTCTCGCCGGCTTCGGCGGCTTGCCGCGCCCTATCCCTTTTCTTGATCGGCTCGCCCGTTCACGCACCCTCATCGTGCCTTCGCTCCCCGGCTTTCCCGGAGGCGACCGCGGACACAGCGTTCTCGACAGCCATCTCGACTGGGTGCTTGCGGTTCGCCTTCTGCTCCTCAAAGCGGGGCTCGAAGGCGCCGATCTTGCCGGCAGCACGGTCGGCGGCAGTTTCGCCGCCGAGGTGGCGGCGCTGTGGCCCTCCTCCGTGCGGCGTCTTGCTCTCATTGCGCCTTGGGGCCTTTTCGACGAAAAGGCGCCGATGGTCGATCCCTGGGCGCAGAGACCGGCCGATCTTGGGGCGCTTCTCTGCGCCCGGCCGGAGCGCTGGGACGAGCTCAAGGCCGCGCCCGAAGGGACGAACTCGCCCGAATGGCCGATCGAGCAGACGCGCGCCAACGAGGCCGCCGCACGCGCCTTCTGGCCCCTCGGCAACACCCGCATCGAAAAGCGCCTCTCCCTCGTCGCCGCGCCGACGCTTATTCTGCAAGGGGCCGAGGATCGCCTCATGCCGCAAGCCATGATTGCGCGTTTTGCCGCCTTGCTCGGCGGGCCGAGCGAAACGAGGATCATTCCGCGCGCCGGCCATCTCGCCGAGCTCGACGCCCCCGAAGAGGTGGCGGACGCCATCCTCGCTTGGACGTCGTCCTGAGCCCCCGGCCCGTCGACGGGTCGAAGGGCGTCCCGAGCGCTCTCATCCTCCCGCCCTCGGGAGCCCCAGAATGCGCCGCGCGAGCGTCAGATGCGGCTTGTCGACCATCTTGCCGTCGAGCGCGACCGTCCCAGCCTCAGGGTTCTCGGCGAAGAGAGTGACGACCCTTTTCGCCCAGGCGACTTCTTCCTCGTTCGGGCTGAAGGCCTTGTTGATGACCGCAACCTGCGCCGGATGGATCGCCATCTTGGCGACAAATCCCGCGCGGCGCGCCGCCTCGCACTCGGCTTCGAGCCCGGCGCCGTCGGCGAAGTCGGTAAAGACCGTGTCGATCGGCGCCACCCCGGCCGCCGCCGCACCCAAAAGGCAAAGCGAGCGCGCCAGGCGGTAGACGTCTTCATAGCGCCCGTCGCTGCGGCGATTGTTTGCGCCGAGAGCGGCGGCGAGATCTTCGGCTCCCCAAGTGAGGCCTTCGAGACGCTCGCTTACGCCCGCATAGCCGCCGAGAGCGAACATCGCCGCCGGCGTTTCCGTGGCGATCGCGATCACCGTGACGCTTTTCGCAGCAAGCCCAAAGGCGGTTTCGAGTGCGGCGAGATAATGGTCGAGCGCCACGAGATCGGCGGGCACGCATTTCGGCAAGACTATCCCGTCGGGCGCCGCCGCAACAACCGCGGCAAGATCCTGGAGCGCCGCCTCGGTTTTGAGCGGATTGATGCGCACATAGCGGCGAACACCCGATTCCCGGCTCGCCGCGAGAAATTCCCGCGCCTTTGCGCGCGCCGCCGGGCGGTTTGCCGGCACAACCGAATCCTCGAGATCGAGAATGAGCGCGTCCGCCCCCGATTGCGGCGCACGCGCGAGCTTTCGTTCGCTGTCGGCGGGGACGAAGAGAAACGACCGCATCATCCGCCCGATGGCCGGCGGCGCATCAACCCCGCGCGCCGGCAGATCGCCACGATTTCGCCCCTCTGGTTCAAACCCTGATGCTCGAATTCGACGATCCCGGCATCGGGGCGCGAGCGGCTCTCTCGCTTCGCGAGTACGATCGTCCTCGCCCGGATCGTGTCGCCGTGAAAGACCGGCTTTGGAAACCGCACCTCGGTCATGCCGAGATTGGCGATCGTGGTTCCGAGCGTCGTATCGCCAACGGAGAGACCGACGACAAGGCCGAGAGTGAAGATGCTGTTGACGAGGCGTTCGCCGAATTCCGTCCCTTTGGCGAATTCCGCGTCGAGATGCAGGGGTTGCGGGTTCATCGTCAGGGCGGTGAAGAGCACGTTGTCCATCTCCGTCACGGTGCGGGTGGTCGCATGCTCGAACACCTCCCCTTCCGCGAATTCCTCGAAATAGCGTCCGGTCATGAGGATCCTCCCAAAATCAACGGCGCTCGCGCGGTGCGACCATTTCCTCGGGCCTCACCCACCGCTCGAACTCCTCCGCGCTCAGAACGCGAGAACGCAACGCGGCCTCGCGCAGAGAAAGCCCTTCGCGGTGGGCGCGAAGGGCGATTTCCGCCGCCTTCTCGTAGCCGATATGGGGGCTCAGAGCGGTCGCCAGCATCAAGCTCCCTTCCAGATGCTCGCGCATCCGCTTCCTGTTGGGCGCGATGCCGCGGGCGCAACGCGCGTCGAAAGAACGGCAGGCGTCCGCCAGAAGCTCCACCGATTCGAGAACGTTGTGGAGGATCACCGGCTTATAGGCGTTGAGCTGGAAATGCCCTTGGGAGCCCGCGAAAGCGACCGCGCAGTCGTTGCCGAAGACCTTGACGCAAACCATGGTCAGCGCTTCGCATTGCGTGGGGTTGATCTTGCCGGGCATGATCGAGGAGCCGGGTTCGTTTTCCGGGATCAGAAGCTCGCCGATCCCGGCGCGCGGACCGCAAGCGTAAAGGCGGATATCGTTCGCGATCTTGGTGAGCGCCACGGCGAGCGTGCGCACCGCCCCGCTCGCGGTGACGAGGCTGTCGTGGGCCGAAAGCGCGGCAAACTTGTTCGGCGCCGAGACGAACGCTCGACCCGTTTCCTCGGCGATCAATGCCGCCGCGCTCTCGCCGAAGCGCGGATGCGTGTTGAGCCCGGTCCCGACTGCGGTGCCGCCGATCGCCAACGGCAAGAGCCCCTCCGCCGCCCGCTCGATGCCGGCTCTCGCCTCGTCGAGTTCTGAGACCCAGCCCGAGATCGCTTGCCCGAGCGTCAGCGGAGTGGCGTCCTGGAGATGCGTGCGCCCGACCATGACGATGTCGGAAAACTCGGCCGATTTCTCGGCAAGCGTGTGCGACAGAGATCGGA
>JAKAOO010000001.1:0-6034 GCA_021812165.1 Pseudomonadota bacterium
ATCGGCGAAGACGGCGGCGTCACCGTCGCCACCGGCAGCCCCGACATCGGCGGCTCGCGCGCGTCGATGGCGATCATGGCGGCCGAGACGCTCGGGATCGACTACAAGAATGTGCACGCGATCGTCGTCGATACCGCCTCGATCGGTTATACGCACGTGACGGGCGGCTCGCGCGTCACCTTCGCGACCGGGATCGCGGTGGTCGAGGCGGCGAAAAAGATCGTCAACGACTTGCGTGCACGTGCCGCGATGATCTGGGATGTCGATGTCGAGGGCGTCGTCTGGGAGGATGGCTGCGCCAAGCCCGCGAGCAGCAACGTCGGCGATTTCGAGCCTTTGTCGTTGAAGGCCATCGCCGCCAAGAGGGCGCTCACCGGGGGCCCCATCACCGCCTCGGTTTCGGTCAATGCGGGCGGCCAGGCGCCCGGCTTCTCGACCCAGTTCTGCGATGTCGAAGTCGATCCCGAGACCGGCAAGGTCACAATCCTGCGATGGGTCGCGGCTCAGGATGTCGGCCGGGCGATCCACCCTTCCTATGTCGAAGGGCAGATCCAGGGCGGGGTGGCGCAGGGGATCGGCTGGGCGCTCAACGAGGAATACATCTATGACGCGAAAGGCCGGCTCGATAATCCGGGATTTCTCGACTATCGCGTTCCAGTCGCCTCCGATGTGCCGATGATCGAGACGATCCTCGTCGAGGTGCCGAACCCGGCGCATCCTTACGGCGCCAAGGGCGCGGGCGAGGTCAACATCTGCCCGACGATGGCGGCGGTCGCCAACGCGATCGAGAGCGCGATCGGGCGGCGTTTGACCCGATTGCCGATGAGCCCGGTCAAGATCCTCGAAGCGCTCGCCGACGGCCTGCCAAGAGGCTCAGGGGATTGAAGCGATGTCCGCAGCGGCTGGGGCGGTAGCGGCCCGGGTGCGATTTACGGCCGGTTTCAGCCGGCGCTACACCGGCGGCGCGCGCGAATTCGCGGTGCAGGCAAAAAACCTGCGCGGCGTCATCAAGGAGATGGACCGGCTTTATCCGGGGCTCGGCGAGCACCTCGAAGAGGAGACGACGGTCGCGATCGACGGCGTCCTTTACGAGGTCGACTATCTCCAGCCGATTGCCGAGGGGAGCGAGGTCTTTTTCATCCCGAAGCTCGAAGGCGGGTGAGGGCGGCCGTCGGCAGCCCGGGAGACGGGGCCGGTGATCGAAGGCCTCGGCGTGGTCACGCTCGCGACGGGCGAGACGGCGCGGGCCGTCCGTTTCTACCGCGCGGCTCGGCTTCGAGATGCTCTATGGCCGCGATAGGTTCCAACGCGCTTGTGAGCATTTTCGGCACGGTTGCATGTTCGGCGCGAGGGGGGCAGTATTGCCTCCAAGCGCATTGACACGTGGCCCAGAGGAGGGGAGGAGAGCGTGACAACGACAACTCGGGCTGCCGACGATTTTGCCACCATCCGCGCCCGTCTCGAAGAGCTGCGCCGCGAGCGCTTGCAGCGCGCCCTCGAGAGCGAGGAGCGCAGTGAACCGCTGCACCGGCGCGACGGCAAAGCTTCCGACCCGGAGCGGCGGCAAAAGGATAAGTCGGAGGGGGTGCCGCCGCCCTGGGCGCCGACGATTTTCGTCAAGAAAAGAGCGGTGTAAGCCGCGTTCACTCCCGCCCGCCCGCGCGATCGCGCCCCGGATCCGCCCTTCTGCTCAATACGCGAGCCAGCCGCCATCGACGTTGAAGGCGGCGCCGGTGACGTAACTCGCGCGGTCGGATGAGAGCCAGACCACCATCTCGGCGATCTCCTCGGGCTCGCCCATCCTTGCGAGCGGCGTGTTGGCGAGGATCGCGGGGCCGCGGCGGCGCATCGCGTCCTCGGTCATGCGGGTCCGGATATAGCCGGGACAAACGGCGTTGATGCGGATCCCCGAGGGGGCGTATTCGAGCGCCGCCGTTTGGGTGAGGCCGATGACGCCGTGCTTTGCGGCGACATAGGCGGACGAGGTCGGGAGGCCGATCAGCCCGGCGATCGAGCCGGTGTTGACGATGGCGCCCGCGCCTTGCCGCTCCATGACCCGGATCTCGTGGCGCATCGCAAGCCACACCCCTTTCAAATTGACGGCGATCATGCGGTCAAAGGACGCCTCCGGCCATTCCGCCGTCCTGAGGCCCGCAGCTTCGACCTGATAGCCGGAGATGCCGGCATTGTTGAAAGCGCAGTCGAGCCTTCCGAAGGCGGCGGCGACCCGCTCGACGATCGCCTTCATCTCGCTGTCGCAGCTCACATCGCCGCAAATCGCGATCGCCTCGCCGCCCGCGCTCAGGATCATCGCCACCGTCTCTTCGGCGGTATCGGGGTCGATGTCGGCGACCGCGACGCGCGCGCCTTCGCGCGCAAAAGCGAGCGCGCTCGCCCGGCCGATGCCGCCGCCGCCACCGCTGACGAGCGAGGACTTCCCTTCGAGCATTCCGGTCATCGCGTTGCTCCGCCGTTCCGAACTCCCGAAAACTATACGCCTTTGCTGGGTTTCGCCACGACGGGAGCGCCGCTTTCGGGCGGTTGCGGCGCAAACCGCCTCGATGTCGCGTTATGGTCGTATGCGCGAAAGATATAACAACTATAATGACATAATCCGGTCGGTCCTCTATACTGATCGGTATGGCGAAACGCGCGCTCATCACCGGGGTGACGGGCCAGGATGGCTCTTACCTGACCGAATTTCTGCTCGCCAAGGGTTATGAGGTTCACGGCATCATGAGGCGGGCGAGCCTCTTCAATACCGAACGCATCGACCACCTCTATCGCGACCCGCATCAGGGCGGGGGGCTCCGACTGCATTATGGCGACCTCGCCGATGGCAGCGGCTTGCGCCGGGTATTGGAAGCGGTCGATCCGGACGAGATCTACAATCTCGGCTCCCAGAGCCACGTCAAAGTGTCGTTCGAGGTTCCCGAATACACGGCCGAGGTAGTCGCGATCGGCACGCTGCGCCTCATCGAGGCGCTGCGCGACCATGTGACGGGAAGCGGCCGGCCGCTCCGCTATTACCAGGCGGGCTCATCGGAAATGTTCGGCGCCGCCCCGCCGCCGCAAAACGAGCGCACGCCCTTTTACCCGCGCAGTCCTTACGGCGCGAGCAAGGCGGCGGCCTATTGGTTTGCCGTCAATTACCGCGAGGCCTACGGCCTCTTTATCGCCAACGGCATTCTCTTCAACCACGAGAGCCCGCGCCGCGGCGAAACCTTTGTGACGCGCAAGATCACCCGCGCGGTCGGACGCATCGCGCTTGGGCTTCAGGAGAAGCTTTATCTGGGAAATCTCGACGCCGAGCGGGATTGGGGCTTTGCCGGCGACTATGTCGAAGCGATGTGGGCGATGCTGCAGGAGGAGCGGGCGGACGACTACGTCATTGCGACGGGCGAGGCGCACAGCGTCAAGGAATTCGTCGAGCGCGCCTTCGCGGAAGTCGGCCTCGATTGGCGGCGCCATGTCGCAATCGACCCCCGCTATTTCCGGCCGACGGAAGTCGATGCGCTTTGCGGCGACCCCGCAAAGGCTCGCCGCCGCCTCGGCTGGGAGCCGCGGGTCGGCTTTGCCGAACTCGTCGAGATGATGGTGGCGCACGATCTCGGCCTCGCGCGCCGCGAACTGGCGGTGAGCAAGGCGGGGTTCGACGATCCGGTGCCGGGGGCTGCTCTCCTCGCCGCGGGGTGATCGGCAATGAAGCGGGATCCTTTCCCGCTCGCAGGCAGGAGGGTCTATGTCGCCGGCCATCGCGGCATGGTCGGCTCGGCGCTTCTTCGCCGGCTCGCGCGGGAGAGTTGCACGATTTTGACCGCACGGCGCGAAGCCCTCGATCTGCGCGACCAGGCGGCCGTCCATCGCTGGTTCGAGGCCGAGCGGCCGGAGGGCGTCTTTCTCGCGGCGGCGCGGGTCGGCGGGATTTATGCGAACGCGGCTCATCCCGCGGAGTTTCTCTACGACAATCTCGCGATTGCGGCGAACGTGATCGAGGCGTCGCGAAGGTGCGGGGTCGAAAAGCTCCTCTTTCTCGGCTCCTCCTGCATCTATCCACGCCTCGCGCCGCAGCCGATGCCGGAGAGCGCGCTTCTCTCCGGCCCTCTCGAACCGACGAACGAGTGGTATGCGATCGCCAAGATTGCGGGATTGAAGCTTTGCGAAGCCTATCGCCGCCAGTATGGCTGCGATTTCATTTCGGTGATGCCGGCCAATCTTTATGGTCCGAACGACAATTTCGATCTCACGAGCGGCCACGCGCTGGCGGCGCTTCTCGCCAAAACGGACGCGGCCCGGAGAGAGGGCCGGGACGAGGTCGAGATTTGGGGGAGCGGGCGTCCGCGCCGCGAGTTCCTGCACGTCGACGATCTCGCCGACGCGGCCGTCTTTTTGATGAAGAGCTGGTCGGCAGATGAGCCCATCAACATCGGTGCCGGCAGCGATCTCTCGATTTTGGATCTCGCCCGGCTGATCGCCGAGATCATCGGCTTCAAAGGGCGGTTCCGCTTCGACCCCTCAAAGCCCGACGGCACCCCGCAAAAGCTCCTCGACTGCTCGAAGCTTTCCGCCCTCGGCTGGCGCCCGCGCATCGGCCTCGAGGAGGGGATACGAGAGACCTGCGAGTGGTACCGAACCCATCGCCCGGGGCAGTCGTAGTTCCCGTATTCACAAGAGGCCGCCTTAGCGACTAGCCTTCGATATGCGGCGCAGCCGAGCCACAGCGCGCGAATGACAGAATGCGGCAGGATCGCGACGAGTACGACGTGATCGTCGTCGGCGCCGGAGCGGGCGGCATGACGGCAGCCGCGGTTGCGGCGAGCGAGGGATTGCGCGTCCTCGTTCTGGAAAAAGCGCCCGTCGTCGGCGGCACCACCGCCTTTTCGGGCGGGATCGTGTGGATCCCCGACAACCCGAAGATGACGGCGTTTGGCCGCTCCGACAGCCGCGAGGCGGTCGAGACCTATCTCGCCCATACCGTTCCGGGCCCCGCCGCCGATCCTTTGCGCGCCGCGTTTCTGGACCATGGCAACGCGGCGATCGCTTATCTCGAGGCGAATACTTCCGTGCGCCTCAAGCCGGTCCCGAGCTATCCCGACTATTATCCGGATCTGCCGGGCGCGACCCTCGGAGGCCGCGCGCTCGAACCCGTACCGTTCGACGCTCGCCTCCTCGGGCCTCACTTCCGGCTTTTGCGGCGGCCGCTTCCCGAATTCACGCTCTTCGGCGGCATGATGGTCGACCGCGCGGATATTCCGCACTTCCGCCGCGCCTGGCACTCGCCGCGCTCGGCAGCGCGCGTGGCGCGGCTCCTATTGCGCTATGGGAGGGAGCGCCTATTCCTCGATCGCGGCGCGAGCCTCTTTCAAGGGAACGCGCTCGTTGCCCGCCTTCTGCACTCTCTCTTGAAACTCGAAGTCGAGTTGCGTTGCGAGGAGGGCGCGGGCGGGCTCGTCATCAGGGACGGCACGGCCGTCGGCGTCACCCTTGGCGAGCGGACGCTTCGGGCTCGCCGCGGGATCGTGCTCGCGACCGGCGGATTTTCGCATGATCCGGGGTTGCGAGCCCGTCTGTTGCCGCAGAAGGCCGGCATGCATTCGGCCGCTTCGCCCGGCAACACGGGCGACGGCATCCGCCTCGGTCTCGCCGCCGGCGGCCGGCTCGGCGAAGGCGATGCCGGGAACGCCTTCTGGACGCCCGTCTCCGTTTTTCGCCGCGCCGACGGCTCTGAAGGCGTCTTTCCTCATATTCTGACCGACCGCGGCAAGCCGGGGATGATCGCGGTCAACCGGGCGGGGAAGCGCTTTACCAACGAAGCGGTCTCCTATCACCAGTTCGTCCAGGCGATGTTCCGGGCGGACAACGAAAGCCCGTCGATCCCGGCCTATCTCGTTTGCGACAGGAGGGCGCTCTGGACCTACGGGCTCGGCGCCGTCAAGCCCTTCACGCTCAGGCGGCGGCGGTTTGTCGAGAGCGGCTATCTCGCCGAAGCGCCGACCGTCGCGGCGCTCGCGAGCCGGCTCGGGATCGATCCCGA